>NZ_RJVR01000195.1 GCF_003999195.1 Streptomyces soli | reverse complement strand
GTCGGCTTATGCCGTGCGTCGGGTTATGCCGACCGTGTCCGGTGGGCCCTGGTGAGCGGGGCGGCCGTCCCCGATCGGTCGGCATAACCCTTGGCGGTCTGGTCAGAGCGTGTCAAGGAATGCCAGCAGGGTGTCCGGAGCGGTGTAGCGTCCGGGCGGGCTGCCGGTAGGGGTTGTGCGGGCGAGTGCCCGTTCCTTGATGCTCATGTCGGCGTGAAGGTAGACCTGTGTGGTCTCGGTCGATTCGTGTCCGAGCCAAAGAGCGATCACGGTGATGTCGACGCCGGCGTGCAAGAGCGCCATCGCTGTGCTGTGCCGCAGCGTGTGCGGCGTGACGTGCTTCTCGGTGAGTGAGGGGCAGATCGCAGTGGCGGCCTTCGCGTGCTTGGCCACGAGTCGCTCGACGGCGTCTCTGCTGAGCGGGGTGCCGCGGCGTGTGGGGAACAGCGGATCTGCGCTGTCGCCGCCCCGCTCGCGCAGCCAGGTTCGGAGCACTTTCACCATGGCGGTGGTGAGTGGGGTGCACCGGTCCTTGCGGCCCTTGCCATGACAGCGCAGATGGGGGCCGGTGCCGAAATGGACGTCCTGGAGTTTCAGGCCGGTCAGCTCGCTGACCCGCAGCCCGGTGTGGACGCCGGTCAGCAGGAGGGCGTGATCACGTCGGCCGGTCCAGGTGGTGCGGTCCGGTGCTGCGACCAGGGCATCGGTCTCCGTCTTGGTCAGGTAGCTGACGATCGCCCGGTCGAATCGTTTCGGCGGGATCGCCAGGACCCGCTGGATCACCGCGGCGTGGTCGGGGGCGCGCAGGGCCGCATAGCGGAAGAACGAACGGATCGCGGCCAGCCGGGCGTTGCGGGTCGCGGCGGTATTGCCGCGGATGGTTTCCAGGTGCTGGAGGAACGCTCCGATCGTCGGAGCGTCCAGGTCGGCGA
Source organism: Streptomyces soli (assembly GCF_003999195.1). Taxonomy (GTDB): domain Bacteria; phylum Actinomycetota; class Actinomycetes; order Streptomycetales; family Streptomycetaceae; genus Actinacidiphila; species Actinacidiphila soli. Next base: position 2,468 of record NZ_RJVR01000195.1, on the reverse strand, counting down.
TGCTGAGCCGGGCCGGACGGCGTCCGGTGCGTAGTTCGGCGAAGCCGAGCAGGAGCTTGAAGGTGTCCCGGTAGGAGGCGACGGTGTGCGTGCTGGCCTGGAGTTGGAGCATCAGCTTGTCGGTGAAGAACCCTTGGAGCAGGGGCGCGAGGTCGCTCACGGCCGGCCTCCGAAGCTGGTCTCCAGGCGGGCGGCGGCCAGAGCGAGGAGTTCGGGCGAGCCGGACAGGTACCAGTAGGTCGATTTCGGGTCGGCGTGGCCGAGGTAGGTCGTCAGCAGCGGCAGCTTCGCCTGCACATCGACGCCGTCGTTGTACCAGGTCAGCAGGGTGGCGGTCGCGAACGAATGCCGCAGGTCGTGCAAGCGCGGGCGTCGTTTGTCTTCGCCGCTGGTGACGCCGGCGCCGGCCACCAGGCGGGCGAAGGTGCGCGGGAGGTTGTGGGCGTCCAGCCGAGTGCCTCGGATGGAGACGAAGAAGGCTGGCGTGCTCGGCACGGGGTGCTGGCGGTCACGGTCCCGGGCGTACTTGCCCAGCGCGGTGGTCGTGGTGGCGTGCACCGGGATCTGCCGTGACTTGCCGAACTTCGTGTCCCGGACGGTCAGCACACCCTCGCGCAGGTCCACGTCCGCGCGGTTGAGGCCGCAGGCTTCGGACGTCCGCAGACCGGTCACCGACAGCAGGGAGATCAGCGTGCGCCAGGTGCGGGCCCGGAACGTCGGCGCCAGCAGATCCGCCGCGTCGAGCAGCCGGTCCAGCTCGGCGGGGGTCAACAGATGCGGCGTGATGCGCCGGTAGTGGTGGGGCAGGGCGTCGTCGGGCGGGATCTCGGTGGCGGGCTCGAGGGCCTGCAGGTGCCGGGCGAAGATCCGCACGACCATCAGGCGGCGGCTCCAGTGGACCTGGTCGGTGCTGCGCGGGGTGCTGGTCGCCCAGTCGAGGGCTGCTTGCGTGGTCACGGTGGTGGCGCCGGAGCGTTCCAGGTAGCCGACGAAGCTCATCAGCTTCTCGCCGAAGGTAGTCAGTTTGAACCCCAGGCGGCGGCGCATCGCCAGGTACTCTTCCGCGTGCTGCCGGATCGTGGTCATCGTGCACCTCCGGGCCACGGCCGGGCCAGCGTCCGCAGTGCCGTGTGGTCGACTTTCGCGTAGATGGCGGTGCTCAACTGGCTGCGGTGCCGCAGCACCTGCCCGACCTCGGCCAGCGGCGTCCCGGACCGCAGCATCGCGGTGGCCAGAGTGTGCCGCAGCCGGTGGGCACCCAGGCGGGGCAGACCCGCGTTCGCGCAGGCCCGCCCCATGATCGCCCGGATGCTGGAACCCGTCAGGGCCCGGTAGGGAGCCCGTGCGGTAACGAACAGCGCCGGCGACGAGCACCGGGGACGTGCCCCGGTCAGATACCCCGCCAAGGCCTCGCCGACCTCAACGGGCAGCGGCAGGCGTTCGACGCGGGATCCCTTGCCCCGCACCACGAGCTGCCCGGCCCGCCAGTCGACGTCGGCCAGCGTGAGCGCGGCGACCTCCGCGCCGCGCAGTCCCAGCCGGGCCAGGACGGTCAGAACCGCCTGGTCCCGCTGCCCGGCCGCGGTGCCCGGATCCGGAGCCGCCAGCAGCGCGGCCACCTGATCCGGCTCCAGTCCGCGGGGCAGCGAGGCCAGCCGCCAGCCCGCCACCGCCGGGACCGCCGCGGTCAGCGGCCCCGCGACCAGGCCTTCCACGTGCAGGTAACGCAGCAGCGAGCGCACCCCGGTCACCAGCGCCTTCGCCGACCACACGCTGCGGGCCACGGCTGTCTGCCGGACCATGAAGGCGGTGACCTGCGCGGCATCCAGCCGGGCCAGCGACTCCTCCAAAGGCTCCGGCAACCACGCGAGGAATGTGCGGGCCTGGCTTGCGTAGCAGCGTACGGACTCGGCGGCCAGCCCCCGCTCACCACGCAGATAGGCCCGGTAGTCCGCCAGCAGCACCTCGACCGCGGTATCCCCGCCCGGCTCCGGGCCCGGCACCACCCCACCGTCACGCAGGATCGTGATGACCGCGCCGAGCGAGCGCCGGGCCAGCGGCCCCGCCCCGCAGGACTTCCGCCGCGCGGCCAGGAAGTCTTCCAACACCGGGACCGTCAGCTCAGCCGCTGCCAGCCCTCGTTCCCGCAGCCAGACACTGAGCCGCCGCATCATCCGCACGGCATCGCTCACCGATGACGTCGCATAGCCCAGGCGCACCAGTTCCGAACGCAGCCGGCACTCGTACGACGCCAACGGGCCGGTCATCACCACCGGAGTGGGACCACACCGCCGTCCGCAAACATCCATGATCTTCTCCTGTCTGGAAGGCAATTCGCCTACACAGACAGGGACACAGCAACCCGCGAACCATGACAAGGGTTATGCCGACCGATCGGGGACGGCCGCCCCGCTCACCAGGGCCCACCGGACACGGTCGGCATAACCCGACGCACGGCATAAGCCGAC
>NZ_RJVR01000311.1 GCF_003999195.1 Streptomyces soli | reverse complement strand
GGCCGGCGCCGGGGCCGGGGCCGGGGCCGGGGCCGGGGAGTCCGCCGGGGCTCGCTTGGCGAGGGCGCCGCCGAGCAGGCTGTCGAGCGCCCAGGCGCCGGGGCCGGCGATGACGACCAGCAGGAAGGCCCAGGCGTAGAGCGCGGCGAGTTCGCCGCCGTTCTGGATCGGCCACAGGGAGGCGCTCTGGTGGACGTCGAAGTACGCGTACGCCATCGACCCGGAGGCGATCAGCGCGGCGAAGCGGGTACCGAGGCCGAGCAGCACCAGGCTGCCGGCGACGAGCTGGATGACGGCCGCGTACCAGCCCGGCCAGGCGCCGGTGGGGACGGTGCCGCCACCCATGGCACCGCCGAGGACGCCGAAGAGAGCGGCGGCGCCGTGGCAGGCGAAGAGCAGGCCGATGACGACTCGGAAGGCAGCGAGTGCATGGGGCTTGGCCGCTTCGGGGAAGCCGGAAAAGCTCATGGGTTACTCCTACGGTCAGGTGGGGGACGAACCGATGTTCCCGACCATAGGTAGAGTCTCGCTAACCCTGCAACTTTCAAGCATCACTCTCGGCCATCAGACATATTGCCGAAACACCCGCCCCGGCCGCCGTCCGCAGAGCCGCCCGGGCGACGGCATCCGTGTCCGCCAGCGTCACCGAGTTGACCCCGGGCCGGGCCCCGGCGGCCGTCACCCAGTGCACGCCCTCCGTCGGTACGCCGATCGCGAACCGGCGCGGATGGGCCCGGCCCTGACGATCCAACAGCCGGTACGGGCTGCCGGTGACGTCGAGACCGCCGGTCTCGTAGCCGCCGACCCGGTGCGGGCGACAGGCCCCGGCCGCCCTCAGCCGTACGAGCAGCGGGTCGGCGGTCCGGCGCAGGTCGGGCTCCGGCAGCCGGGCCTCCACCAGGGCGGTCACCCGCTCCCGTGCCCCGGGGACGTCGGGGGATTCGGCGGTGAAGCAGGCGCCTGGGCCTGCCTCGACGCTCAAGCGCGGCCCGAGGATTTCCACCACCCCGGCCTCGATCAGCGCCACCAGTTCCTCCGTACGGCTGCGGGGCGGCCCGATCGACAGGAAGGCATTGAGCGGGGTGTACCAGCGGTCGAGGTGGTCGCGGTGCGAATCGCCGGACAGGCCGGCGTGGTCCACGACCAGCCGCAGTTCGTTGCGCAGGTCCCGCAGCACGTCCAGGGCCGCCTTGAGCGGGCCGGCCACATTGCCGAGCCGGGCCTGCGCCGCGTCCTGCCGCAGGTGGCCGAGCAGCCAGGTACGGAACGCCTCCCGGCTGCCGAAGCCGGCCCCCCGGTGCGGCCGGGCCAGCCGTGCCCAGTCCCAGCGGTCGGCGGCCGATATCCCGAACTCGTCGAGGACGGCGGCCTCTTCGGGGCTGCCGTGCGGGGTGGACAGGTAGCGCTCGCGGAAGCGGTCCGTCAGTCCCGGGTCGAGGGTGAGCAGCAGCGTCACGTAGTAGACCGTCTCGGCCTCCTTGGCGACCAGCGGCCACACGTCCGCCAGGAAGTCCGGGCAGTCGTCGGCGTCGCCCGAGGTGGCGCGCTTGCGCAGGCCCTCGATGACGTCGGGGATGAGGAGGAAGGGGTGGTGGCGGCCGTGCGCGCCCTTCTCGTTGTCGCCGCGCGCGTGGTATGGGACGCCGCGCCGCGAACCGGCGAGGATGCGCGGCTCGCGGCCGGAGGGGACGTACGTGAGCCCGTCGGCGTCGTCGTCCCGGTGGAAGGAGCCGCCGCGGCCGGTGGTCAGCAGGGCGACGTGGTCGAAGAAGTTGAGGCCGAGGCCGCGCAGCAGCACCGGTTCGCCGGGGCGGATGGCGGCCAGGTCGGCTTCGAGGTCGGCGGGGTTGGCGGGCGGGAGGTAGCGCAGGCCGTGCTCGGCGGCGTACCCGGTGAAACGCTCCTGCTGGGGGGTGGGCGCGGCCGGAAGGTGGCCCTGGGCGAGGACGACGGCGTCGAGGCCGCGGAGGGTGCGGCCGTTGTCGAGGGCGAGGAGCTGGCGTCGGGTCCTGCCGTCCTCGTCGTCATCGTCCAGGCGTATCGCGCGGGCCCGGTGGACGGTGACCGTGACGGCGTCCGGGGCCGAGCGCAGCGTGCGGCGGAAGACCCACTCCAGGTAGTGGCCGTAGAAGGCGCGGCTGGGGTAGTCGTCGGGGCCGAGGGCGGCGGCCTCGGCGCGCACGCGGGGGTCGTACGCGTTGTCGGCGCTGCCGGAGAGGGCGAGGGCGGCGGCCCATGCGTAGAGGCTGGGCCCCGGGCGTATCGGGCCCTCGCACTCGACGCTCTCGTCGGTGAACAGGGTCACCTGCGACGCGACGGTGTTCATCAGCAGCTCGCTCGGCTGCGCGGTGCGCCATACCCGGCCGGGGCCGGGCGGCGACGGGTCGATGACATGCACGGTCAGCCGGGCGCCCGGCGTGAGGACGCCGGGTACGGAGGCGCAGACCCGTTCCAGCACGCTGGTGCCGCGCGGACCGGCACCGACGATGGCTATGGCGTGACGTGGCTGGGCTGCGGCTCCGGACACGGTGAGGGTCTCCCGGGGGCAGGTGCGGCTGCTGGACGGGTCCAGGGCCTGTCCCGCCCTGGTGCGCCGAACATCATCCCGTGCCGGGAGCCCGTGTCCACGCCGGGGCCGGAATATCCGGGTCCGGTGTGGGGCGGATCACTTTGCTTCGGGGTGTGCGCCCTCCGGTTCGGCGGAGACCTCGGCGTAGACCGCGCCGTTGGCCGCCTCGTCGCCGTCTTCGGCCTTCATCGCGCGCGCCTCGGACTTGAGGATCCGCATGGACTTGCCGAGTCCCCGGGCGGCCTCCGGGAGCTTCTTGGAGCCGAAGAGCAGGATGCAGACCAGGGCGACCAGGAGCAGGTGCCAGGGTTCGAGTCCATTACGGAGCATGCGGGGCCTCGCTTGGGATCGGTGTTACGTACTGACCTGGCCCATTGTCAATCCTGCCCGGGACGGATCCGCCCCCGGGGGTGCCAAACCTCGGCAAAGGAACAGCCGGGATCGCCGGGAGCGAACCGGGCGGTCGGCGGCGCATGACCGCGCATCATTGACCAGAATTTAATTCTCACCACATGCTCACCCTTTTGAGTGAGTGCAACGGTGCTGATCAGGTGGGTAGCGTCGATGTGGGCGGCGGCCAGAGGGATTTGCCGCCCGAAAGGCTGCAAACGCAGAGCAGCAAAGGCAAAATGGGGAGGACAGCCCATGACGGTTGAGTCGGGTATCGCACCGGAGTCCGGGCAGGAAGATGAACAGCCGCAGCTGAGTCTGAGTACGGCCGCCGCGCGGAATCTCGCGACGACGACCAAATCCGCACCGCAGATGCAGGGAATCACCTCGCGGTGGCTGCTGAAGATTCTTCCCTGGGTCCAGGCGACGGGCGGCACTTACCGGGTCAACAGGCGGCTGACGTACACCGTGGGCGACGGACGGGTGGAATTCATCCAGACCGGCGCCGATGTGCGGGTGATTCCGGCGGAGCTCGGGGAACTCCCGCTGCTGCGCGGCTTCGACGACCAGACGGTGCTGAGCGCCCTGGCCGACCGCTTCACGCAGAGCGAATTCGCACCGGGCGAAGTGATCGTGGAGGAGGGACGGCCGGCCGACCAGGTGTTCCTGATCGCGCACGGCAAGGTGAACAAGCTGGCCACCGGCAAGTACGAGGGCCCGGCCGTGGTCGGGGTCCTCGCCGACGGTGACCACTTCGGTGACGAGTCGCTGACCGCGCGGGACGGCACCTGGGGATACACCGCCAAGGCCGCCACCGCCGTGACCGCGCTGGTGCTCCCCCGGCACGCCTTCCAGACCGTGGCCGGCCAGTCGGAGGCGCTGCGGGCGCAGATCGAGCGGTTCACCGCCGACGGCGGCCACTCACAGGACAAGTACGGCCAGGCCGAGATCGCGCTGTCCGCCGGCCACGAGGGTGAGGCGCGGCTGCCCGGCACCTTCGTGGACTACGAACTCTCGCCCCGCGAGTACGAGTTGAGCGCGGCGCAGACCGTGCTGCGGGTGCACAGCCGGGTCGCCGACCTCTACAACCAGCCGATGAACCAGATCGAGCAGCAGCTCAAGCTCACCGTCGAGGCGCTGCGCGAACGCCAGGAGCACGAGCTCATCAACAGCCGGGAATTCGGCCTGCTGCAGAATGCGGACTACACCCAGCGGATCAACACGCATTCCGGCCCGCCGACCCCAGACGACCTGGACGAGCTGATCACCCGGCGCCGCGATTCGCGTTTCCTGCTCGCCCATCCGAGGACGATCGCGGCAATCGGCCGCGAACTCAACAGCCGCGGCCTCTATCCCGACCACGTCGATCTCCACGGCGACCGGGTCCCGGCCTGGCGCGGAATTCCCATTCTGCCCTGCAACAAGATTCCGATCACAAGGGAGAACATCAGCTCCATCATCGTGATTCGCACCGGCGAGGACAATCAGGGCGTCGTCGGTCTGCACCAGACCGGAATTCCGGACGAGTACGAGCCGGGGCTCTCGGTGCGCTTCATGGGCATCAACGACAAGGCCATCATCTCGTATCTCGTCAGCGCCTATTACTCCGCCGCCGTCCTCGTCCCCGATGCGCTCGGCGTCCTGGAGAACGTCGAGATCGCCCGCCCCAGGGGCTGACCGGGGGGCTACCCCCACCCCGGCCCCGGGGGCCGCCCGGATTCCGGGGTCGGGCGCCTCTTCGTAGCGTCATGGGTACGTTCCGCGACCTGCCCATGACGCCCGCTGGAGGCGACCCCGTTGAGCACAAACACATTCCGCCGTTTACTGCTCGCCTCGTCCGGGGCGGTGCTCGCGCTCGGCACGGTCGCCGGATGCGCCGACGTCTCGGACGACGCCAAGCCGGACAAGCGCGACTTCGCGATCAGCGGCAAGCAACTCACCATCGACGCCAGCGACTCGAAGGTGGTGGTGAAGCCGGCCGACGTGAAGGACGTGAAGGTCACCCGGTGGTTCGACGCCTGGGCGGTGGGCGGCAGCACCCGCACGACCTGGTCGATGGAGGACGGCCACACCCTCAAGCTCCGGGTCACCTGCCGGGGCATGGTGACCAATTGCGCCTCCCGCCACGAGGTGCTGGTGCCGCGCGGTGTCGCCGTGACCGTCGCCAACGGCGACGGCAAGGTCGAGGCAAGCGGCTTCGACACCGCACTCAAGGTGTCGACCAAGGACGGCTCCGTCGTGATCCGGGACATCAGCGGCCCCCTGGACATCTCCACCGGCGACGGCAAGGTCGAGGCCACCGGCGTCACTTCGCGCCGGGTCACCGCCCACAGCTCCGACGGCGCGGTACGGCTGCGCTTCACGACGGTGCCGGACCAGGTGCTCGCCACCACCTCGGACGGCAAGGTCACGGTCGAGCTGCCGGACGAGCGGTACGACGTGTCCACGACCACGGGCGACGGCCAGGTCACGGTCGCGGTGCCGCGCGACTCCTCGAGCGCCCACCAGGTCACCGTCCACACGAACGACGGCTCGGTGACGGTCCGGGGCCTGTGATCAGGTCGCGGTCATCCGTACGACCCGCCCGCACGCGGCGCGCGCGGCCTCCACACGCGCCGCGTTGGGCCGCTCGCTGGCCTCTATGAAGGCTCGTGCCTCCGCCTCCGTACGACCGCCCGCGACATGCCGCGCCAGCAGCCGCTCCTCCCGGACGGCGGGCGGGGCGTCGACGAACCACAGCTCGTCCAGCAGATCCCGTACGGCGTTCCAGCCCGGGGCGTCGTCGGCGAGGTAGTTGCCCTCGGTCACCACGAGCTGGGCCTCCGGCGGCACGACGATGCCCGCCGCGACCGGCTCGTCCAGCGCCCGGTCGAAATCGGGTGCGTAGACCGGCCGCCCGTGCCACGCTCGCAGCCGCCGCAGCAGGTGGACGTAGCCATCGGCATCGAAGGTCTCCGGCGCGCCCTTGCGGTCGCGCAGGCCGAGCCGGTCCAGCTGCGCGTTGGAGAGATGGAAGCCGTCCATCGGGACGTACGCCGCCATGCCCGCGCCCAGCCGGGCGTTGACCCCGTCGACCAGGGACCGGGCGAGCGTCGACTTGCCGGCGGCGGGAGCGCCTGCCAGCCCGAGCAGCGCGCGCCTGGTTGGCATGCTGGGCACGAGGGCGATGGCGTCATCCACGAACATGCCGCCACCTTAAGAGGAGAAGCCTTGTACGAGACCAAGAACCCCCCGCTCACTCCCGAGCTGTACGAGTACGTGCTCCAGCACAATCCGCCGCTCGACCCCGTGCAGCGCGAGCTCGTCGAGATCACCCACAAGCAGCTCGGCGACGCCGCCGGCATGCAGTCCGCCGAGGAGCAGGGGCCGCTACTGGCCTTCCTCGTACGCCTCGTCGGCGCCCGCCGCATCATCGAGGTCGGCACCTTCACCGGCTTCTCGGCCCTGTCGATGGCCCAGGCCCTGCCCGCCGACGGCAAGCTCATCGCCTGCGACATCTCCGAGGAGTGGACCGCCTACGGCCGCCGCGCCTGGGCCAAGGCCGGCGTCGCCGACCGCATCGACCTCCGCATCGGCCCCGCCCTCGACACGCTTCGGGCCCTGCCCACCGACCCGTGATCGACTTCGCCTACCTCGACGCCGACAAGGAGAACTACGTCAACTACTGGGAAGAGCTCGTCCCCCGCATGCGCCCCGGCGGTGTCATCGCCGCCGACAACACCCTCTTCCACGGCCGCGTCCTCGACCCCCACGCCACCGGCTCCACCGCCGGCATCCAGGCCTTCAACGAACGCGTCCACGCCGACGACCGCGTCGAGGCGGTGCTCCTGACCGTCGCGGACGGCCTCACGCTCGCGCGTCGTCGTCCGTAAGCTGACCCCATGCCCCGTTACGAGTACCGCTGCCGGTCCTGTGGCAGCACCTTCGAGCTGAACCGGCCGATGGCCGAGTCCTCCGCCCCCGCGACCTGCCCCGGCGGCCACGAGGACACCGTCAAGCTGCTCTCGACCGTCGCGGTCGGCGGCATGGCCTCCGCGCCGTCGCGCCCCGCTTCCGGGGGTGGGGGCGGTGGCTGCTGCGGTGGAGGTTGCTGCGGTTAGGGCCTAGTGGTGGGCGGCGCGTTCCTCGCGGATGTTGGCGACGACCCGGGCCGCCGTCTCGCGTACGGCGGCGGTCTCGGTGAGGAAGTGCCAGTAGTCGGGGTGGCGGCCCTCCAGACCGGCGACTGCGCGGTCGAGGCGGGCCACGGCTTCGTCGAGGGGGCGGGCGTGGCGAGGCTCGGGGGTGGAGCGGCCCTGCATGACGAGGCGCTGGGCGTCGCGGATCGCGAAGCGGGTCTTCTCGACCTCGGCCCCCGGGTCCTTCTGCACCTCGTTGAGCCGCCGCAGCCGGTCACCGGCCGCGGACACCGCCCCGTCCAGCTCGTCGAGCAGCGCCCGTACCGTGCTCAGCCGTGACGTCGCGTCCGGCCAGCGCTGCTCGTCGCGGGCCTTCGCCGCCTCCGCGAGCATCGCCTCGGCCTGCGGGAGCACGGTGCGGGCGTGGGCCGGGACCTGCTGCAGGTCCTCCCAGCAGGCCAGGCTGAAGCGCCGCCGCAGCTCGCTCAGGATCGGGTCCACGCCCTCCGCCCGGGTCGCCAGCGCCTGCGTACGCGTACGGAGGCTGACCAGCCGCTTGTTGATCTCCTGGGCCCGCTCCGGCAGCCGCTCCGCCTCGGCACGGATCGCCTCGGCGGCCCGCGCCACCTCGTCCGCTCGCTGGATGGTCGCCTGCACCCCGTGCGTGCCCGCGCCCTGGTTCAGCTTCGTCAGCTCCGGCGCCAGGGCCGCCAGCCGCCCCGCCAGGTCGTCCGCCCTCAGGCCGGAGGCCCGTACGGCGTCCAGCGCGTTGCTCGCCGCCAGCAGCCCTTGCCGGGCCCGCTCCACGGCGGGCGCGAGCCGGGCCAGCTGCGTCTCCGCCTTCCCCAGCAACGGCCCCAGGCTCTCCCCGAACCGATCCAGGTCCGCCTTCGCCCTGACCAGGTCGTCCTTCGCCTTGGTCAGCTCGCTCCGGGCGTGCGCCGCGGCTGAGGCGTCCAGCTCGTCCCGGTCCAGGTCGTGGGTGTCGACCGCCGCGATGTAGGCACCGCTGACCTGGTCGATGCGCTCGCCCAGCGCCCGGAAGTCCGCGCGGGCGCGCTGCGCGGCCGGGGAGTTGTCCACCGCCGTGATCGTCTCTATCGAGATCACCAGATCCCGCTGCGCGCTGTCCAGCTCATAGAACGCCTCGGCGGCGGCGTCCTTCGCGGCCTGCGCGTCGGCGCGGAGGTTGTCTCCGCGCCGCCACCACGAGCGTGCCGTCGTCACAGTCGCTCTCTCCCGCTCCGCCGCGCCGCTGCGCACCATGCTTTTCCCGTTTTCCGGTCCAGTCTCCCACCCACCCGAGACGAATACACCGACCGGTCCGGTTGCGCTGCTACGCCCCGGGGGCTGACGTCGTTTCCCCCACCCCGCCCCTTCCCGAAACCGGGGCTCCGCCCCGGACCCCGCTGGGGGCCCGCCCCCAGGTCCTCGCACGCCGGACGGGCCTGGCCCACCGGGTTGTGGGAGAACGTTCCGCTGGGGTCCCCCCGGACGAAGTCTGGGGGAGGAACGGGCTGGCACAACCCGGCCACGGACCCGCACCCGACAACACGCCCCCAGCCACCCGGCAGGAGCACGCCGGCACCCCCGGCCCGACGGAGGGGGGCACTCTCCCCCAGACTCCGTCCGGGGGGAGGACCCCCACCCAGACGGAGTCTGGGGGAGAGTCCGGCGCAGCCGGGGGCGCCGGTGAGGCCCCCCGGGGCCGAGCGGTGCGAGCACGGCGTGACGAATCGGGCGAGGGGCAAAAGAAGGGGCTCAGGCCGTGGCGACAGCCACCATGCGGCGGAGGATCTCCTCCCCCGCGGCGACGCCGGCGCAGCCGAGCGCTTCGACGTGGGGCGCAGCCCAGCCCGTGTCGAAGAGCTCGCCGTGGCCGGGCCGCCACCCGGCGTCCGCGGCGAGGAGGAGGTCGGCGTCGAGGAGGGAGTCGCCGGCGGCGAAGACGCGGTGGGCGCCGGTTCGGCGGACGACTTCGGCGAGGGCGGCGCTTTTGGTGAGGGGCTTGGGGACGGCGTAGATCTTGCGGCCTTGCATGGACACGGTCCAGCCGCGCTCGTCGGCCCAGCCGGCCAGTTCCTTGACCCAGCCCTCGGGTACGAGGGAGCGCTCGACGACGAGGTAGACGAAGAGCTCCTCGGCGACCCGCTCCTTGCGCAGCCAGGCCGGGTCGACGGTGAGGGCGAGGTGGTCGCGGACCTCCGCGAGGGGCGCGGAGCCGTCGGCGAGGCGGCGCCGCATTTCGGTGTTCCAGTCGTGGTCGGTGTGGCCCTTGACCAGGATGTGGCCACCGTTCGCGCAGATAGCGAAGCGCGGCACGGGCCCTGGCAGATTGATCCGCCGGTACTGCTTGCGCGTACGCGTAGTCGCGGGCACGAACTCCGCCACCGAGGCGAGCTCCTGGACGAGCCCGGCGGCGGTCTCGGTCATGAAGGAGAGCGGGCGGGCCTCGTTGACCTCGACGCAGAGCAGCCGGGGGGCGTACTCGTCCGGCATGGTGAGGGCGAGGGCGGAGGGCGAGTAGATGAGGGTGCGGTCGAGGTCGCTGGCGACCAGCTTGCGGGTCACGTTGCTGGTCACTTGGCCGCCACCGCCTTGCCGTCGGTGCCGGTCGCGCCGCGGGTGAAGCGGGGGTGGATGAGCCCGACGCAGGAGTAGGGCAGGCCGTCCACCTCCTCGACCGGGACGCCGCGTTGCTCGGCGAGCAGCCGTACGTGGTCGAGGTCGGATCCGGCGCCGCGCTGGGCGAGGATCTTCCAGGGCACGCGGCGCAGCAGCACGCGCGTGGTCTCGCCGACGCCGGGCTTGACGAGGTTGACGTCGCCGATGCCGTACTCCTCGCTGATCCGCTCCACCGCCGCCCAGCCCTCCCAGGTGGGCGAGCGGTCGGCGGCCTGCAGCACCTTCACGTCGTACGCGACCTCCTCGGCCACCTCCGCGAAGCGCGCCTCGACCGCGTCGAGGAACAGTCCGGAGACGTCGGCGCCGGCCAGCTCGCGGTAGAACTTTCCGCCGTGGAAGTCGTCCGGCCCGATCAGGTCGGCCCGCAGCACGGTGCGCGAAACCAGCCCGGAGACCGTCGAGTTGAGGCATGCGGAGGGGATGAGGAAGTCGTCCCGGGTGCCGTAGGTGCGTACGCAGCCGCCCGGGTCGGCCAGGACGGCGATCTCGGGGTCGAACCCTCCCCCAGACTCCGTCCGGTGGGGGCACCTCCCAGCCGCCAGGCTGGGGGAGGACCCCCACGGCTTGACGGCCTCGGCCAGCTCGCGGGTGATGGCGCCCTTGCCGGTCCAGCCGTCGACGAAGACGGCCTGCTTGGGGTCGTGGTTGGCGGCAAGCCAGCGCAGGGCGGTGGTGTCGATGCCGCGGCCGCGCACGATGGAGACGGCGTAGTGCGGCAGCTCCAGGCCGTGCGCGTGGCGCGCCCAGCGGCGCATCAGGATGCCCACGGGGACTCCGGCCCGGGCCAGCGACACCAGGACCGCGTCCGGGCCGCGCTCGGCGAGCACCAGCTCGGTCACCGCGCCCACGGCCCGCGCTATCCGGGTCGCCGAGGTTTCCAGGGCGGCCCGGAAGAGGGCCTGATAGTCGGCGCTGGGCTGGTACTCCACCGGCAGCGACTCCGCGTAGTGCGCCCCGCCGCTCTGGATGGCCTCCTCGCGCTCCTCGGTCGGCGCCTCCAGCTCCACGTCCGAGAGGTCCTTCAGCAGCCAGCCGACCTCTTCCGGTGCGTAGGAGGAGAAGGCCGGGCCGCGCAGGGGCTCGGGCAGCGTGCTGGGTTCGTACGAAGGCACCACGGCGAGCAGCAGCCTTTCTGTGTGTTCGGCAAGCTGCGCGAGCAGCCCGCCGGGGGCATGCAGGGCGGGGGTGTCCCCCGCCGAGTCCACGACGGCGACGATCGCGTCGAAGCCCCCGCCTGCGACGTTGTACGCGTAGCGTTCGCCGTCGCCATCGGCCGGATTGTCGTGATCAGGGAAAACGATACGGGTACGTATCGCATATCCCGGGTCGTCCACGGCAAGCACGGGTGACCGCGTGGTCGTGGAGAACCGGACGTCTGCCGTGTCGGCGAGGGCCTCGTCCAGGGCGCGGGCGAGCCGCAGCGGGGCGTACATCAGCTCTTCGTTGCCGAGTACGAGGACGCTGCGCGCCGCGGGCGGGAGGGCGGCGGCCAGGCGGGCCGCCATGCCGGGGAGCGAGGTTTCGAGGTGGAGGCGGTGCGCGGGCGTGAAGCCGTGGCGGCCCCCGTCCGGCAGGCCGGCGGGCCAGCCGAGGTCGACGCGGGCGGTTGCCTCCCCCACCCCGAACGCCGGACGGGCTGGGTGGGCCGGCGAGGCTGAAGCGTGCTCGGCCACCAGCTCCTGCCCCCGCTCCAGCACGCCCTCCGGCAGGACGACCGTGCCCGAGGCCAACGCCACCAGGTCCACCCGGGCGCCCAGGTCGACCGCGAAGGCGTCGAGCCGGGCGCGGTCGGCGGCGGAGCGGACGTCGACGAGGGCGACGACGACGTACCGCTCACGCGGGTAGCGGGCGTGGAGGGCGCGGACGGTGTTGAGGACGGTGCGGCCGGTGGAGAACTCGTCGTCTACGAGGACCAGGGGGCCGTCACCGGCGAGGAGGGCCGGGTTTTCGGGGAGGAGGAGGTGAGAGGTGGCGTGGCTGTGCTCCTCCTCGAAGCCGCCGACGGCGGTGACGGTCGCCACGGGGCGGCGGGTGGAGTGCAGGTAGGGGGCGAGGCCGAGGCCGTCGGCGACGGCGTGGCCGAGGCCGGTGGCGGTTTCTGCGTAGCCGAGGACGACGGAGCGCGCGGCGGCCGCGTCGCCGAGGAGGGCGCGTACGCGCAGGCCGAGGCTGTGGCCGGCGTCGTAGACGACCGCAGGGCGCTGGGGGACGTGCTTGCCCAGGACGTTGGAGACCAGGAGGTGCGCACGCTTCTTGTTGCGGCGTACGGCGAGGCCGAGGACGTCGGTGAGGCCGTCCCCGTGCAGCTCGATGCCGAGCCGGTCGGCAACCCACTGGCCGGTCCAGGTGTGCGTCATGCGGTGGGTGTTCCGTTCTGTCGTCACGCTGTCGGTCACGCCGGCACGCATGCCGCGAGAAGCTCCACGAAGCCGGTTTCCTCGCGGGCGACGCCGAAGACCTCGGCCCGCCGGAGGGTGCGCTCGGCCCAGGCGCGGTGGGGCTTCACCTCGTTCATCTTGTTGGTGTACGCGGAGCGCAGGACACCGCCGCCGCTGCGGTCCTCGTGGAGGATGTCGACGGCGTCACTCCACTCCTCGTGGGACACGACGTTGAGCGCGTGCACCGGCAGGACGTGCGATGGGTGGATGCAGGTCTTGCCCTGCAGTCCGTTCGTGCGGTCGAGCTCGATCTCCCGCAGCAGCCCGTCCATGTCGTGCTGGATGAGGGACTGGCGCAGGTCGACCGCCTCGGGGACGAAGGGGCTCTGCCGCAGCAGCGGCTTGAACATCCGCTCGGAGTGCCTGAAGTACTCCCACACGGGCCCGGTGACGGTGAAGCCGGTGCCGTCGGCCCGACCGAGCACGTTGATGACGTCCGCGATGACCGAGGCGACGATGCGGACGTCGTACGCGGTCATGTCTGGCGAGCGGCGCAGCCCGTAGGCGGAGCAGAAGTCGGTGACGCCGAGCCGGAGGGCGAGGACCCGCTCGCGGTACTTGTCGACGGTGCGGGCGATCCCGTACAGGGTCTCGGTGCGCGTCTCCAGGTGCAGGAGCTGCGGGGACTCGAGGACCGGCATGGCGAAGAGCCGCCGCCCGCAGGCGGCCTCGGCGGCGGTGAGGGCCTCGAGGAAGGGGACGCCGGTCTCCTCGGTGAACTTGGGGAGGACAAAGCCCGACAGCAGCCGTATGTCCTCGCCGAGGCGCCGCACGAGGTCGGTGATCTGGCCGGGGGTGCGGACCCGGATGAAGAGCAGCGGCGGTTCGTTTCGGTCGGTTCGGGCGGCGAGGTCGGCGAACTGGCGGACGAGGTTCTGCTCGGCGCCCTCGACCTCGCGGTCGTCTATGGAGTCCTCGAGGCAGAGCACCATGGAGACGACGCCGCGCCCGGCCTGCTTGATGACGTCGTCGGCGAGGCTCGCCCGGGTGGCCGGGCTGTAGAGCGTGGCGCCCAGGGCCACGGAGAGCGTGCGCGTCGGCGAGTTGGAGGTGAACTCCTGCGGCTCGCAGTGGAACAGCTCACTGCGTACGTCTGGTGGGAGGTGCCCGAAGTGGCGCATGCGTATCCCCGTGGTCTGTGATGGAAAGTGTGGCGAGCATCGTCCCCCGACGTACACCATTGGCCGATTATCGTACGTGTGGGTATACAACCTGCGTTCCCGCCGTGCGTGAAAATCAGGTAACCCCCTCAAGTCCTCGGCGTGTCGTCTCGACCGCGTTCGCGCCCGCGTTGTGGCCGCGGCGCCCGAACGGGCAGGATGACGGACATGACGCACGCGATGGTGAAGGGCTCGAACATCCCCCTGAACGCCTCCGGGGTCCGCGCGGTGTTGCGCTGGAGCCCCGTCGCAGGCGTGCCGGACGTCGACGCGTCGGCACTGCTGCTCGGGCCTGACGGGCGGGTCCGCTCGGACGCGGACTTCGTCTTCTACAACCAGCCGAGGCATCCCTCGGGGCTGGTGCGCCATCTGCCCAAGCAGCGTGTCGCCGAGGGCCTGGCCGACAGCGTCGAGGTGGACCTCGCGGCGCTGGACGCCGGCGTGGACCGGGTGGCCATCTGCGCGTCCGCCGACGAGAGCCCCTTCGGGCTGGTCTCGGACCTGCGGCTGACGCTGCACGACGCCGGCGGCGAGCCCCTGGCGGTGTTCGACGTGGTTCCGGACACCGGCAGCGAGTCGGCGTTGATCTGCGGCGAGCTGTACCGGCGGGGCGAGGGGTGGAAGTTCCGCGCCCTGGGCCAGGGGTACGTGAACGGGCTGATCGGCCTCGCCACGGAATTCGGCATCTCGGTGGACGAGGACGGGCCCGCGCCCGACGCCCCCGGCCCGGATCCGGTGGCGTCGCACGCCCGGCAGACCGCCGGGGAGCCCACGTCCGTCCCGCAGTCGGTGTCGGTGCCTGCACCCACGGCCGCGCCCGACGGCTACCCGCTGCCCGCGCCCACGCAGGTGCCCGCGCGCCCGCTCGCCCCGCCCGCCTACGGCTACCCGCCCGCCGAGCCCCCGACCGTCCCGGCTCCCGCGCCGGCCCCGGCCTACGGCTATCCGCAGACCCAGCAGGCGCCGCTCACCGTCCCGGCGTACGGCTACCCGCAGGCCCCTCCGCCGCCCTCGCAGCCGCTCGCCTCACCGACCGCGTTCGCGCTTCCGCCGCAGGGCCCGCAGTTCCAGGAGCGCCGCTAGCTGCCGGCCGCCGGCAGCTAGCGCACGGCGTTGTTCGCCTTGTAGCCCCGGCCCCAGTGCAGGCCCCAGCCGTAGAGCCGGTCGAGCTCGGCCTGGAAGCCGTACACGTACTTGACCTCGCGGCGGACGAGCAGCTCACCCTTCTTGTTCTCGATGAGGACGACCGCGCAGGAACGGGCCTGCGGCTCGCGCTCGCTGAGGGGGATCTCGATCCGGGGGCCGGAGGTCGGGAAGATCTCGACCTTGGCGTGGGTGCGGTCGAACGCAGGCGTTCCGTCGTAGATGTAGACGAAGACGAGCAGGCGCTTGAACTCGTCGCGCTTGTCGAAGTTGATGTAGAGCGTCTCGCCCGACGAGCCGCCGAAGCGGTCGTCGCCGCTCATCTGGATCCAGGGGGGCGCGTCGAGGTCGCCGAGGAAGTTGCCGAGCGGCTGGACGACGCCCTTGGTGCCGTCGGTGAGCTCGTACATGCAGGCCAGGTCGAGGTCGACGTTGACCATGGCGGGGCCGGCGGCCTGGACGGGCTCTGGCTTGAAGAGGGAGAGCTGGCGGCCGAGCCAGGTGCCGCCGCGCTTGCCGAAGGCGCCGGTGTCGGAGGTGCGCATGGACCACGACAGGTTGATCCGCAGATTGCCCGACGCGGCGCCCTGCTTGGTCAGGGACACCACCGGATGCCGCCGGGTCAGTTCGACGGTGTGCGCGTTCGCGACGTCGAACTGCGCGGCACCACTGGGCCGCAGGAAACTCGGGAACTGCCACATACCGCTACCCCTCCCCTGGACGCGAACCGCCCCCCGCCGGTCGGCGGGGGGCAGCTGGGCTCTGCCGTCGACCGGGGTCAGACCCCGGAGGTGACTTCCGCCTTGTCGTTCGACTCTCCTGAGCTTTCCCCTTCGCGGCGGTTTCGCACCACCGACGACCAGTAGGAGGCGGCGATCAGGACGACGCCGACGAGGCCCGTGATGACCTCGTTGATCTGGAACTTGATGGTGACGAGCAGGATGACGGCCAGGGCACCGATCGCGTAGTGCGCGCCGTGCTCGAGGTAGACGTAGTCGTCCAGGGTGCCCTTGCGGACCAGGTAGACGGTCAGCGACCGGATGTACATCGCGCCGATGCCGAGGCCGAGCGCCATCTCGAAGATGTCGTTGGTGATGGCGAAGGCGCCGATGACCCCGTCGAAGGAGAAGGACGCGTCGATGACCTCAAGGTAGAGGAACATGAAGAACGCGGCCTTGCCGGCCAGGCCGACGGCGGACACTGCCCCGCCGTTGCCTCTCCGGGAGGCCTTCTCGGCCGCTCCCGCCTCGTCGGAGGCGTCCTCCTCGTCCTCGTCCAGGCGGTCCTCGAAGTAGCCGGAGATGCCGCCGACGACCAGGTAGGTGATCAGGCCGGCGACGCCGGACAGCAGCACGGTGGCGCTCTTGTCGCCGCCGCCGTGGGCGACGTCGGTGGCGAGGGTCATGGAGGTGACCAGCAGCGCGACCAGCGCGATGACGACCGACAGCATGTCGAGCTTGCCCAGCTTGGCCAGCGGCCTCTCCAACCAGGCCAGCCACTGGTGCTCGCGCGCCTCGAAGATGAAGTCGAGGAAGATCATCAGCAGGAAGACGCCACCGAAGGCGGCGATCGCCGGGTGGGCGGCGGTGACCAGGTGCTCGTAGCGGGTCGGATCCTGGATCGCGACCTTGACGGCCTCGATGGGGCCGATCTTCGCCGTGATGGCGACGATCACGACCGGGAAGACCAGTCGCATGCCGAAGACGGCGATCAGGACGCCGACGGTCAGGAAGATCTTCTGCCAGAAGGTGTTCATCTTCCGGAGGATGCCGGCGTTGATCACCGCGTTGTCGAAGGATAGCGAGATCTCCAGAACGGAGAGGATCGCGACGATCGCGAGCCCCTGCACGCCCCAGAGGACGCCGGCCAAGGCCAGGCCGGCGGCGGTGATGCCGAACGACCAGCCGAATGTTCTCAGGAGCACTGGTAAACCCAATCCCTATAGGCGCGCTTTACGAAACGTTGACCCCGAAGTCTAGGGCGATGCCCCGCAGACCGGACGCGTACCCCTGTCCCACTGCACGGAACTTCCATTCCCCGCTGTAGCGGTAGAGCTCGCCGAAGATCATCGCGGTCTCGCTGGAAGCGTCCTCGGACAGGTCGTAGCGGGCCAGCTCGGCCTGGTCGGATTGGTTGATGACGCGGATGAAGGCGTTGCTGACCTGGCCGAAGGTCTGGCCTCGGGTGTCGGCGTCATAGATCGAGACCGGAAAGACGATCTTGTCGACGTGCTCCGGGACCTTGGTGAGGTCGACCAGGATCGACTCGTCGTCGCCCTCGCCCTCACCGGTCAGATTGTCGCCGGTGTGCTCGACCGAGCCCTCCGGGCTCTTGAGGTTGTTGTAGAAGACGAAGTACTCGTCGCCGAGCACCCGTCCCGAGGCGCACAGCAGGGCGCTGGCGTCGAGGTCGAAGGGCGCTCCGGTGGTGGAGCGCGCGTCCCAGCCGAGTCCGATCATCACCTGGGTGAGATTCGGCGCGGCCTTGGTGAGGGAGACGTTGCCCCCCTTGGCGAGCGTGACGCCCATGTCTTCCGTTCCTCCCCGACAGACGTACGGCACCGCGCCGACAGGGGCGCGGTGCCGTACTGATGAATCAGACGTTGACGCCGAAGTCCTGCGCGATGCCGCGCAGCCCCGACGCGTAGCCCTGGCCGATGGCGCGGAACTTCCACTCCGCGCCGTGCCGGTACAGCTCGCCGAAGACCATGGCGGTCTCGGTGGAGGCGTCCTCGGTCAGGTCGTAGCGCGCCAGCTCCCGGTCGTCGGCCTGGTTCACGACGCGGATGAACGCGTTGCGGACCTGGCCGAAGGACTGCTGCCGGGTCTCGGCGTCGTAGATCGACACCGGGAAGACGATCTTGGCGACCTCGGACGGGACCCCGGCCAGGTTCACCTTGATCTGCTCGTCGTCGCCCTCGCCCTCACCGGTGATGTTGTCACCGGTGTGCTCGACGGAGCCGTCGGGGCTCTTGAGGTTGTTGAAGAACACGAAGTGCTGGTCGGAGAGGACCTTGCCCTCCGCGCCCGTCAGGAGAGCGCTGGCATCGAGGTCGAAGTCCGCGCCCGTGGTTGTGCGGGCATCCCAACCGAGGCCGACGACGACGGCCGTGAGGTTAGGGGCCTCCTTCGTCAGCGATACGTTGCCACCCTTGCTGAGGCTGACTCCCACGAGTCCTCCCAAATGGTCACTTGCCTTGTTCCAGGACAACGCACCGAGCTTAGTGAGCGGTTCCCGATCGCTACAGCGCTTCGAGCGCCTTTGCGTACTCCTTGAGGTCGCGGGCGTCCGGGAGGCCGTTGACGATGGTCCAGCGGACCACGCCCTCCTTGTCGATGACGAAGGTGCCGCGCACCGCGCAGCCCTTGTCCTCGGCGAAGACGCCGTACGCCCGCGAGGCCTCGCCGTGCGGCCAGAAGTCGGAGAGCAGCGGGTAGTCCAGGCCCTCCTGCTCGGCGAAGACGCGCAGCGTGAACGGCGAGTCGTTGGAGACCGCGAGCAGCTGGACGTCGTCGTTCTGGAAAGTGGGCAGTTCGTCGCGCAGCGCGCACAGCTCGCCCGTGCAGACACCGGTGAAAGCGAAGGGGTAGAACAGCAGTACGACGTTCTTCTCACCGCGGAAGTCGGAGAGCCGGACGGTCTGGCCGTGCTGGTTCTTGAGCTCGAAGTCCGGAGCGTTTTCGCCTGCGGCGATCGCCATGGAAACACACCTCTCTGGTCACGGAAGCCTGTCGCGCAGCCCAAGTCTGTCACCCGCGACTTCGCCGCACCCAGCCGCCCCGAAGACACGGCGACCTCCGCGACGGCGGCAGACGCACGCGGCACGAGGTGGCCTCGCGACGCCCACCGCAGATGAACGCAGCACGCCCCCGCAGACCAGGGGTCTGCGGGGGCGCCGTGAAGTGCGGTCCAAACCTACTTCTTGCCCGCCCGAGCGGTCTTGGGGGTGACCAGTCGGCTGGCGGTCCAGTCCTTGGTCACATTGACGCTGCTCGTCTGAGCCAGGCCGGCGGTCTGCGCGGCCTCTCCGATGTCACTCGGCTCGACGTGTCCGTCGCGGCCGGTCTTCGGGGTCATGAGCCAGATCTGGGCACCGTCGTCGACGGCGGACGTGGCGTCGACCAGGGCGTCGGTCAGGTCGCCGTCGTCATCGCGGAACCACAGAATGACGGCGTCCGCGACGTCGTCGTAGTCCTCGTCGGCGAGCTCCTCGCCCGTGATCTCCTCGATACCCTCGCGGAGCTCCTGGTCGACGTCATCGTCGTAACCCAGCTCCTGGACCACCTGTCCGGGCTCGAAACCAAGCCGGCCAGCCGGGTTGGTCCGCTCCTCCGCGTGGTCCGCGGTCGCGCTCACGTTTTGCCTCCTGTCATGGGGGATACCTTCCCGCCACTGCGCGGGTTATTGGCGGTAGTCCACACGGGCGCGGCGGATCGCGCAAGTACCCAGCCGCCCATCACGCCCATACGTTGACGTGTCACCGCAACCCGCACGTCAAATCGTGACGCAGATCACGCCACTTTGCGAGGGTTCCACCCTAATCGGTGCCCCGGTCGGTCGTACGACCGAGTGGGCGTAGAGTTCAGATTTGGCCGTCGGGCCACCGGCGTCGCGCAAGGGACATGTACGAACCTGTAAGGGGTCTGTCTCACTCCGTGGCGGTTACCGCTCAGTAGAGATGACGATTTCGAGTGACGCGGTACACGATGGAGGCGGCGCGACCCAGCAGAGCAAGACCCTAGTAGCGAAGGAACAGCGTGGCTTCCGGATCCGATCGCAACCCGATCATCATTGGCGGCCTTCCCAGCCAGGTCCCGGACTTTGATCCCGAGGAGACGGCGGAATGGCTCGACTCGCTTGACGCCGCTATCGACGAGCGCGGACGTGAGCGCGCCCGCTACCTGATGCTTCGCCTCATCGAGCATGCCCGCGAGAAGCGCGTGGCCGTACCCGAGATGCGCAGCACGGACTACGTGAACACCATCGCGACCAAGGACGAGCCGTTCTTCCCCGGCAACGAGGAGATCGAGCGCAAGATCCTGAACGCGACCCGCTGGAACGCGGCGGTCATGGTGTCCCGTGCCCAGCGGCCCGGCATCGGCGTCGGCGGCCACATCGCCACCTTCGCCTCCTCCGCCTCCCTGTACGACGTGGGCTTCAACCACTTCTTCCGGGGCAAGGACGGCGGTGACGGCGGCGACCAGATCTTCTTCCAGGGTCACGCCTCCCCCGGCGTCTACGCCCGGGCGTTCCTTCTGGACCGGCTCTCCGAGCAGCAGCTCGACGCCTTCCGGCAGGAGAAGTCCAAGGCTCCCTACGGCCTTTCCAGCTACCCGCACCCGCGGCTGATGCCGGACTTCTGGGAGTTCCCGACCGTCTCGATGGGCCTCGGCCCCCTCGGCGCGATCTACCAGGCCCGGATGAACCGCTATATGCAGGCGCGCGGCATCGCCGACACCTCCGCCTCGCACGTGTGGGCCTTCCTCGGCGACGGCGAGATGGACGAGCCCGAGTCCCTCGGTCAGCTCTCCCTGGCCGCCCGCGAGGGCCTGGACAACCTCACCTTCGTGGTCAACTGCAACCTGCAGCGCCTCGACGGCCCGGTGCGCGGCAACGGCAAGATCATCCAGGAGCTGGAGTCGCAGTTCCGCGGCGCCGGCTGGAACGTGATCAAGCTGGTCTGGGACCGCAGCTGGGACCCGCTGCTCGCCCAGGACCGCGACGGCGTGCTGGTCAACAAGCTCAACACCACGCCCGACGGCCAGTTCCAGACGTACGCCACCGAGTCCGGCGCGTACATCCGCCAGCACTTCTTCGGCGACGACCACCGGCTGCGCCAGATGGTCGACGGCCTCACCGACGACCAGATCCTGCACCTGGGCCGCGGTGGCCACGACCACAAGAAGATCTACGCGGCGTACAAGGCGGCCAAGGAGCACCAGGGCCAGCCGACCGTCATCCTCGCCCAGACCGTCAAGGGCTGGACGCTCGGTCCGAACTTCGAGGGCCGCAATGCGACCCACCAGATGAAGAAGCTGACGACCGACGACCTCAAGCGCTTCCGGGACCGGCTGCACATCCCCATCACGGACAAGCAGCTCGAGGAGGGCTACCCGCCCTACTACCACCCGGGCGCGAAGTCCGAGGAGCTCCAGTACATGCACGACCGCCGGGCCGGCCTCGGTGGCTACGTCCCGACCCGCGTCGTGCGCGCGAAGCCGCTGCAGCTTCCGGACGACAAGGCCTACGCGGTCACCAAGAAGGGTTCCGGCACGCAGGCGATCGCCACCACCATGGCGTTCGTCCGGCTGCTCAAGGACCTCATGCGGGACAAGGAGATCGGCAAGCGCTTCGTGCCGATCGCCCCGGACGAGTACCGCACCTTCGGCATGGACTCGCTCTTCCCGTCCGCGAAGATCTACAACCCGCTCGGCCAGCAGTACGAGTCCGTGGACCGCGAGCTGCTCCTTGCGTACAAGGAGTCCCCGACCGGCCAGATGCTGCACGACGGCATCTCCGAGGCGGGCTGCACGGCCTCGCTGATCGCGGCCGGCTCGGCCTACGCCACGCACGGCGAGCCGCTGATCCCGATCTACGTCTTCTACTCGATGTTCGGCTTCCAGCGCACCGGTGACCAGTTCTGGCAGATGGGCGACCAGCTCGCCCGCGGCTTCGTGCTGGGCGCCACGGCCGGTCGTACGACGCTGACCGGCGAGGGCCTGCAGCACGCCGACGGCCACTCGCACCTGCTGGCCTCGACCAACCCGGCGGTCGTCGCGTACGACCCCGCGTACGGCTTCGAGATCGCGCACATCGTCAAGGACGGTCTGCGCCGGATGTACGGCGAGAACAGCGAGGACGTCTTCTACTACCTCACCGTCTACAACGAGCCGATCGTGCACCCCGCCGAGCCGGCCGACGTGGACGTCGAGGGCATCCTCAAGGGCATCTACAAGTACAAGGCCGGTGACTCCGGCGCGATCCCGGCGCAGATCCTCGCGTCCGGTGTCGCGGTGCCGTGGGCCATCGAGGCGCAGAAGATCCTCGCCGAGGAGTGGAACGTACGCGCCGACGTGTGGTCCGCGACCTCGTGGAACGAGCTGCGGCGCGACGCGGTCGCGGCCGAGGAGCACAACCTCCTCCACCCGGAGGAGGAGCAGCGCGTGCCGTACGTGACGCGCAAGCTCGCCGGCTCCGAGGGCCCGTTCGTCGCGGTCTCGGACTGGATGCGGGCCGTCCCGGACCAGATCTCGCGCTGGGTCCCCGGCACGTACCAGTCGCTGGGCGCCGACGGTTTCGGCTTCGCCGACACCCGGGGTGCGGCTCGTCGCTTCTTCCACATCGACGCCCAGTCGGTCGTCCTCGGCGTGCTCACCGAGCTCGCCAAGGAGGGCAAGATCGACCGCTCGGTGCTGAAGCAGGCCATCGACCGCTACCAGCTCCTCGACGTCGCCGCCGCCGACCCCGGCGCTGCCGGGGGCGACGCGTAACGGCTACGTCGCCGTACTGCCAAGCCGGGCCCCCTCGCGCAGGCGCGGCGGGGGCCCGGGGCGTTCAGAGGCCGCTGCCCCAGCCCGCGCCGGTGAGCCACAGCAGGGCGACGATCGTGTCGATGGCGCCCAGGACCAGGGCCTGTCCGGCGGATCAGGGTCGGATAGGCCGCGGCTCCCTCAGCCTTCGGCCGGGGGGACCCCGAGGTGCGGTGCATCGCAAGGCGCTGGGGGAGAGCGTCCTGATTGCGGAGCTATCCGGGCGTTTCGGCAACGCAGCGAGGTGCCGTACATGGGGGCACTCTCCCCCAGACTCCGTCTGGGGGCACTCCCCCAGCCTTCGGCCGGGGGGACCCCCACCCAGCCGCCAGGCTGGGGAGGACCCCCACCCAGCGTCCAACTGGGGGAGCGTCGTGGCCCCGGCCATGATCCGCCGGACAGGCCCTAGAGCGACGACCGCCGGGATGGACTTGCTGCCGCCCCAGGTGCGGCCCATGGCGAGCCAGCCGCAGATGACGGCGACCGGGCCGAGCACGATGCCCAGGACGAAGCAGCTCGCGATGGCGCAGATCACGCCGATGATGGCCAGGGTTCCGGTATCGGTACGGGTAGACTTTCGGACCGGCATGGCACCTCCCTCGGTGTCGTCTGTCCGCCTGCCCCGTGTCGCACGGATTATTGGTCGACGATCTGGAACGCCCTGACGGTGTGGCGGGACTCCGGCACCCAACTCCCGGACGGGAAGGTCACGAAGTCGCCCTCGGTGGCGCACTCCCGGCTCTGATAGGTCGTCACCAGCCGTCCCGTGCGGTTGACGAAGGACTTCGCGCTCACCCCCTCCGGCAGCGGCACGCACGAGTTCACGTCGGTGTCGGCCAGCTCGTGGACCGTACGGGCTCCCTGATAGCCGGGCTTGACCCACAGGCACAGCTCGCCCGGCGAGCAGTCGCCCGCGGGGGCGGCGGTGGCGGGCGCTGCGGTGGCCGGGACGATGGCGGCGGCCGCGGTGAGGGCGGCGGCGGTCAGGATCTTGCGCATGTGGATCACTCCCCGTGTCGTATGAGCCGTAAGAGGCGTTGATCAGCTTCGTCGGGTCACGCAACCGGTAAAAGGGGATGAGTGCTATTTCACCCTGATAGGGAGTTGACAACGCTCGCGTTACGCGGCGGTATCGTGTGGCCTCCAATGTGCAATCCGGACCCAGGGATTCCAGTGATCGAGACGCCATCTTCGGTCGGTCTGCGCGAGCGCAAGAAGCAGCGCACCCGCGATGCCCTGGTCCGCGCCGCGGTCGAGCTGTTCGTCCGAAAGGGCTACGAGCGCACCACCGTCGACGAGATCGCGGCGGCGGTCGATGTCTCCCAGCGCACCTTCTTCCGGTACTTCGCCAACAAGGAGGAAGTCGCGCTCGCCCTGGAGGAGACCTCGGAGGAGCAGTTCGTGACCGCCGTGACCACCCGGCCGGCCGGCGAGGCGCCCTTCGAGGCACTGCGCGGGGCGCTGGTCGAGTCATGGGGCCACATCAGTGCCGCGATCGGTGAGATTGTCCCAATACCGGTGCATATGCGGATGTATCGACTGATGGAGTCGACGCCCGCGCTGCTCGCCGCGCAGATGCGGCGCTCGGCCGCGATGGAGGAACGCCTCGCCCAGGTGATCGCCCGTCGCGAGGGCCTGGACCCGAGTACCGATCCGCGAGCCCGGGTGCTGGTCGCCGCGTTCGTCGGCGTAGTGCGGTCGGCGCGGTGTGAATGGAGTCACGGCGAGGAGACGAGCGTGGAGTCGCTGCGCCGCACCGTCGAGGAGCATCTGGCCTTGCTCGCACCGGTACTTACACAGGACTGGGGTCACCGTACGCGAAACGCGGGAATCCCCCCGTCCCAAACGTGACTTGAGTCACCACAGGCTCGGGAGAGGCTCCGCGTCTCCTATGGTTGCCCGTACCGCGTTTCCCCGGGGCTACCCCTTTATTCCCCACGTACACCGCGAGGCGAAATCCTTGGGCTTTGTCGACGAGCGCTTCAGTTCGCCCTCCCTACGGGCCCTGCTGGCCCTGGCCGTGGTCTTTGTGATGCTGGCGACCACCGGCTGGACGGCCCTGCACCACTCCAAGGGCTACACCGACCCGAGGACCGCCGCCGCAGCCTCCTGGCTCAAGGGGTCGGTGGGCGGCAGACACCTGCCGAGCCCCGAGGCCGGAGCTGACGCCGTAGCGCACTTCTTCGCCACGCTGACCCTCGCCCAGCGACAAGGCCTCGCGGCCCGCTACCCGCTCGTCGTGGGCAACCTCAACGGCGCGCCGGTATCGCTGCGCTATCAGGCCAACCGCATCGCGCTGGCCGCCGAGGAGGCCGCACAGGCCGAACGCTCGCACAGCACCCTGCTCACCGCCGATGGCCGCCAGGAGGCGGGGCACCTGGCCAACCGCTACGCCTCGCTGCTCAGCGACGGCCGGCAGATCCTCGCCTTCGACCCCACCGGGCGCGGCCGGGCCGCCGAGGTCTTCGGGAACCTGAGCACCGCCAAGCGGATCTCGGTGGTCGTCCCCGGAGTCGACACCGACATCCTGACGTTCGAACGCACCGTCAAGGCCTATTCGTCCCCGGTGGGCATGGCCCGCTCCCTCTACGCCGCCGAGCAGGCCGCCCAGCCGTCCGCCCACACCGCCGTCATCGCCTGGGCCGACTACACCACGCCCTCGGGCGTCGGCCTGGACGCCTCCACCGGTGAGCTGGCCGAGCTCGGCGCGAAGCGGCTCAACTCCCTGCTGTCCTCGCTTCCGGCCGGCTCCCAGGTCTCGCTCTTCTGCCACTCGTACGGCTCCGTGCTGTGCGGCGTGGCCGCGCCCTCGCTGCCCGGCACCGGGGCCACCGTCTCCGACATCGCGGTCTTCGGCAGCCCCGGCATGCGCGTCCAGCGGGCATCCGACCTGCACACCACCGCCCACGTCTGGGCCACCCGGGACGCCACCGACTGGATCAGCGACGTCCCCCACCTGGAGTTCGCCGGCCTGGGCCACGGCGCCGACCCCGTCTCCCACGCCTTCGGCGCCCGCGTCATCGACGCCACCGGCGCCCAGGGCCACACCGGCTACTTCCGCGAAGGCACCGGCAGCCTCGCCAACTTCACCCGCATAGCGCTCGGCACCTACAGCTCCATCCGCTGCGCCACGGGCGCGGCCTGCACGGCAGGCGTCACCTCTTCCTGACTCGCAGCAGCCGCGCCCGCTACTCCCGCGCGGCCGACGTGGAGGACATGTCCGGATAGCGGTCGCCGGCGACCTGGCCGGCGATGGGCTCCAGCCACTCGAGTTCGACGTCGTTGAGGGTGATGCGGGTGGCGGCGGTGTTCTCGCGGACGCGGTCGGCCTTGCGGGTGCCGGGGATGGGGACGACGGTGAGGCCGTGGACCTGGGCGCGCTGGTGGACCCAGGCGAGGGCGATCTGGCCGAGGGTGGCGTTGTGGGCCTTGGCGGCATTGCGCACCGGGTCGAGGAGGTCGGCGTTGCGCTTGGCGTTCTCGCCGGTGAAGCGGGGCTGGAACTGGCGGAAGTCGCCGCCGGGGAGGTCGGCGGCCGCGTCCTGGAAGGCGCCGGTGAGGAAGCCGCGGCCGAGGGGCGAGTACGGGACGACGGCGACGCCCAGCTCGGCGGCGGCGCCGACCAGGGAGATCTCGACGTCCCGGCTGAACAGCGACCACTCGGACTGGACGGCCGCTATCGGGTGGACGGCATGCGCCTCGCGCAGCTCCGCGCCGGTGACCTCGGACAGGCCGAGGTGGCGGACCTTGCCCTCCTCGACCAGCTCGGCCATCGCGCCGACGGACTCCTCGAAGGGCACGGACGGGTCGCGCCGGTGCATGTAGTACAGGTCGATCACATCGACGCCGAGCCGCCGCAGGCTGCCCTCCACGGCCTCGCGGACGTACGCGCGGTCGTTGCGGATGCCCCGGTAGTGCGGGTCGTCGGCCTTCCGCACGAGCGCGAACTTGGTCGCCAGGGTGATCTCGTCGCGGTGAGCGCGGACGAAGGGCGAGATGAACTCCTCGTTGGCACCCGAGCCGTACGCATCGGCGGTGTCGAAGAGGGTGACGCCCGCGTCGAGCGCGGCGTCGAGGGCGGCTCGGGCGGCGGCCTCGTCGGTGTCTCCGTAGAACTCGCTCATGCCCATGCAGCCCAGGCCCTGGATTCCGACGAGGGGTCCGCCGGTGCCGAGTACGGTCTTTTCGATCTTTGCGTCAGCCATGGGGGTCAAGCCCTTTCCGCGTACATGTCGATCTTGTAGTCAAGGACCGCGAGGGTGTCCTGGAGCTCGGCGATCCGGCGCAGCACGTCCACGCGGGTGCCCTCCAGCAGCTCGCGCCGGTCTGCCCGGGTGTGGTCGCCGAGGCGCACCAGCTCGGCGTAACGGACCATGTCCGCGACCGGCATCCCGGTCAGCCGCAGCTTGCCGACGAAGGCCAGCCAGTCGAGGTCCTTGTTGGTGAAGCGGCGCTGGCCGGTGTGGGAGCGGTCGATGTGCGGCATCAGCCCGATCCGCTCGTACCAGCGCAGGGTGTGCGCGCTGAGCCCGGTGCAGGCGACGACCTCACTGATCGTGTACTGGTCTCTGCCGTCCGGGAGCGGGCGTGCCGTACCGTCCTCGCAGCTTCGTACGCTGCCGGGCCTGCTCTTCGCCACCTGCGTCACGGTCATGTCTTCAACGCTAGAACCTTAGAGCACACTCCAAGCAACCACATTTCAATCCGTGGGCTCTCAGATCACTGCCTTACCGCCGAAGAAGGCGTCGAGGACGTCGTGGTCCACAATCTCGGCGGCGTCCGGCAGCTTCTTCACGCCAGCGGCGCGCAGCGCCTTGAACATGTCACCCGCGAGTCCCGCCGGGGCTGGTCTGGAACTGGGTGCCGAGCATCAGGAAGTCATTGCTTTTGGGGATGGCGGCACCGCCACCGCTAGGCTCGCTGCCATGGAGAGCCTCAGCCTGATCGAGACCTGGCCCGTTACCGATGCGGCGGCGGCCGTCATCCGCCGCGACGGCACGGTGGCCGGCACGTACGGACCCCAGGCGCGGCCCTTCCGGCTCGCCTCGGTCACCAAGCTCCTCACGGCGTACGCGGCGCTCGTCGCGTACGAGGAGGGTGTCTTCGAGCTGGACGACCCCGCAGGGCCGGAGGGCTCGACCGTGCGGCACCTGCTCGCGCACGCCTCTGGGCTGGCCTTCGACGAGCCCCGCGCCATGGCCGCACCGGGCACCCGGCGGCTCTACTCCAACGCCGGCTTCGAGGCGCTCGGCGACCACATCGCCAAGGCCGCCGAGATCCCCTTCCCCGAGTACCTGCGCCAGGCCGTCCTGGAGCCGCTGGGCATGACCGCGACCTCCCTGCCCGGCTCCCCCGCCGCCGACGGCATCTCCACCGCCGCCGACCTCGCCCTCTTCGCAGCGGAGGTCCAGGCGCCGCGCCTGCTGCATCCCTCGACGCTGGCGCAGGCGACCTCGGTCGTCTTCCCCGGGCTGAGGGGCGTCCTGCCCGGCTACGGCAACCAGAACCCCAACGACTGGGGGCTCGGCTTCGAGCTGCGGGACGGCAAGTCCCCGCACTGGACCGGCGCTTCGTCCTCGCCCCGTACGTACGGCCACTTCGGCCAGTCCGGCACCTTCCTGTGGGCCGACCCGGACGCCGGCGCGGCCTGCGTCGTCCTGACGGACCGTGACTTCGGGCCCTGGGCCCTGCCGTTGTGGCCGGCGCTAACGGACGCGGTCCTGGCGGAACTGCGCACCTAGGAGTGTGCGGAAGATCTGGGCCGGATCAGCGAGCGGCGTCCGGTGCGTGCAGCTGCAAGGCGGACGGATTCCCGGATAGTGGTGTTCTATCCGGGAATCCGGCCAACGCGGCAGATGTGCGTGCGGGGCGTCGCGAGCCCGGCATAGATCTTCGGTGCGCTCCTAGTAGCGCTTGGTCAGGTCCGGTTGGACTCGGCGCGCTCGGGAGATGTCCTCGCCGGACAGGCGTCATTGACCAGGGCGGACGATTCTGACGATCTTTGCCGACCGGGCACATCGAGAGGCAATCGCCGCAGGTCAGGCCGACCTGACCAAGCACTACTAGGCCGACCGCATCTGCGCCAGCACCAGCGGGATGTCGCCGCAGGGCCACCGCCTGACCTCATCCGCGGCGTCGGGCCTCTTGAGCAGCGACCCCGCGAGGTGCCGGGCGTCGGTGGACGCGGCGACCCGGCCCCGGGCGTTCACCAGGCACGCGGGGCCCGGCAGGACCCGCAGGAGCGGGATGACGGCGGCCTCGAAGTGCCGGAGGTAGACGTCGGCGGCGGCGACACCCAGGAAGCGGTCGCCGTGGTGGACGGGCACGGACAGGGTGAGGCTGTACTCGTCGGAGCAGAGGTAGTCGACGTACGGGCCGGCGCACGCCCGCTGCCCGGTCTCCCTCGGCAGCGCGAACCAGTCCCAGTGCGTGTAGTCGGAGTACGCCGACGTATGCGGGTCCAGATCGAGCAGCAGCGGCCGCAGTTCGCCGTCCCGGCTGGTCTGCCACCACTCCAGCCAGGCCGGCGCGTCGCCCAGCAGTCCCGGCTCGGCGATGAAGCCGATGCCGGAGATGAGGTCCCGGTGCCGCCGCAGGCGGTCGTGGAGCAGCGGCCGCAGGCCGGCCAGGTCGACCGTGGTGAGAGGCCGGCCGGCGGCCCGCACGGCAGCGATGGCGACCGTCCGCTCGCGGACCCGGGCGACGGCCTCGAAGACGTCCTCCAGGGTGTCGCGCACCCGGTCGACGACATCGGCCACGTCAACGGAAGTGGTGAGCGCCACAGTGGTTGCCTCCTAGCGCCACGGTGGTTGCCTCCTAGGGCCTGCCCGGCGGATCAGGGCCGGACAGGCCCTGGCCGGAGTCGGCAAGGCGCAGTTCGATCAGACGCGCCATCGCGTCCCTTACGCGCCGCTCGGCCAGTGATCCGGCCTGCTCCGCGTCGCCGTCCCGTACGGCGCGTATCAGAGCGCGCTGCAGCCGGGCCACGGACGCGAGGCCGTCGTCCTCCCCGAGTGCGAGACAGATTAGCGCCCCGATCTCCGCCTGGATACGGATCTCTTCCTTGGTGAGGCGGGCGGACTGCGCGGCGGCGGCCAGTTCGACATGGAAGCGCCCGTATATCCGCCCCCGGGCGGCCAGATCCTCCGCTGCCTCGAACTCGTCCAGGGAGCGCAGCAGCGCCGCGAGGTCGCCGGGTTCGGTGCGTTCGGCGGCGAGCCGGGCGGCGGTGCCGGAGATGGCGGCCCAGTGGTCGCCGAGGTCGCGCAGTTCCTCCGTGCTCCAGTCGGCGAGGCGGTGCCCGAGCCGGGCCGCGGGTGGCTGGTCGGGGACGGTGACGAAGCTGCCGCCGCCGCGGCCGCGCCGGGTGGTGACCAGGCCCTGCTGGCGCAGTGCCATGAGCGCCTCGCGCAAGGTCACGGTGGAGACGCCGAGGCGGGCGGAGAGCTCGCTCTCGCCGGGGAGTTGCTCCCCGTCGGCGAGCAGGCCGAGGTCGATGGCGTCGGCGAGCCGCCGTACGACGGCGTCGACCCTGGCCAGGTTGCCGACCGGAGCGAAGACCGCATGCAGGGCGCCACCCGAAAGCTTGTTCACGAGCACAAGCACACCTTCTCACTTGACAAAAGCTTTACCCCAGCCGGATCTTGTCCTTTGAAATATAACTTCATATGTTTGCGGTCAACGCTCGACCGAACAGAAAGGTTCCCCGCCCATGGCCATACGCCTGCGCGGCCTGAGCAAGTCCTTCGGCCAGGTCGAGGCGGTCGCCGGGGTCGACCTGGAGATCGGCGACGGCGAGTTCTTCTCGATGCTGGGCCCGTCCGGCTCCGGCAAGACCACCGTGCTGCGCATGATCGCCGGGTTCGAGGCCCCGACCGCAGGCACCGTAGAGCTGGCGGGCCAGGACGTGACCCGGCTCGCGCCCTTCGAGCGGGACGTCAACACCGTGTTCCAGGACTACGCCCTCTTCCCGCACATGTCGGTCGAGCAGAACGTCGCGTACGGACTGAAGATCCGCCGGGTCCCCAAGGCCGAGCGCGCCGAGCGCGCCCGCGAGGCGCTCGCCTCCGTCCAGCTGGCCGACTTCGGCAAGCGCCGCCCCGCCCAGCTCTCCGGCGGCCAGCGGCAGCGCGTCGCGCTCGCCCGCGCCCTGGTCAACCGGCCGAAGGTGCTGCTGCTCGACGAGCCGCTGGGCGCCCTGGACCTGAAGCTGCGCGAGCAGATGCAGGTCGAGCTGAAGGCCCTGCAGCGCGAGGTCGGCATCACCTTCGTCTTCGTCACCCACGACCAGGTGGAGGCGCTGACCATGAGCGACCGGATCGCGGTGTTCAACCGCGGCCGGATCGAGCAGGTCGGCACACCCGCCGAGGTGTACGAACGGCCCGCCACGCCTTTCGTCGCCGGCTTCGTCGGTACGTCCAATCTGCTGACCGACGAGGGCGGTACGTACAGCATCCGGCCCGAGAAGATCCGCCTGCTCGACGAGGAAGCACCGGCCGGCACCGGCGACGACCTGCGCACCGTCACCGGCACCGTCGCCGAGGTCGTCTACCGCGGCGACTCCACCCGCTTCCTGGTCGCCCTCGACGAGGGCGGCCGGCTCACCGCCCTCCAGCAGAACCACGAGACCTCCTCCGAAGAGGTCGCCGCCTACCGCGGCACCCGCATCCGCCTCCAGTGGCACCGCCGCCACAACGTCATCGTCACCACCCCGGAATCCCCCGAAGCCCCCGAAGCCCCGGAAACGGAGTCCACGTGCGTCTGACCCGTACCCTCGTAGCCTGTACGGTGCTGGCCCTCGCCACCGCCTGCGGATCGTCCGGCAGCAGTACCGACAGCTCCAACGGCGCCTTCACCCCGCCCAAGCTCAGCGCTCAGAAGACCCTCGGCAAGACCGAGGGCACGGTCAACCTGATCGCCTGGGCCGGCTACGCCGAGGACGGCTCCAACGACAAGTCCGTCGACTGGGTGACCCCCTTCGAGAAGCAGACCGGCTGCAAGGTCAACACCAAGGTCGCCGGGACCTCGGACGAGATGGTCAGCCTGATGAAGACCGGCCAGTACGACGCCGTCTCCGCCTCCGGCGACGCCTCGCTGCGCCTCATCGCCTCCGGCGACGCCACCCCGGTCAACACCGATCTCGTCCCCAACTACAAGAACATCTTCTCCAGCCTCAAGCTGCAGAAGTGGAACTCCGTCAACGGGGTCGCCTACGGCATCCCGCACGGCCGCGGCGCCAACCTCCTGATGTACCGCACCGACAAGGTCTCCCCCGCCCCGACGTCCTGGTCGGCGGTCTTCGACAAGTCGTCCGCGTACAAGGGCCATGTCACCGCCTACGACTCCGCCATCTACATCGCGGACGCCGCGCTCTACCTGATGAAGAGCAAGCCGTCGCTGGGCATCAAGAACCCGTACGCCCTCGACCAGAAGCAGTTCGACGCGGCCGTGGCCCTGCTCAAGGAGCAGAACGCCAACGTCGGTGAGTACTGGAGCGACTACCTGAAGGAGATCTCCGCCTTCAAGAGCGGCGACTCCGTCATCGGCACCACCTGGCAGGTCATCGCCAACCTCGCGCAGTCCGAGAAGGCCAAGGTCAAGGCGATCCTGCCGAGCGAGGGCTCCACCGGCTGGTCCGACACCTGGATGATCTCGGCCAAGGCCAAGCACCCCAACTGCGCCTACAAGTGGCTGGACTGGATCGTCTCCCCCAAGGTCAACGCCCAGGTCGCCGAGTGGTTCGGTGAGGCCCCGTCCGACTCCAAGTCCTGCGACTACACCGCCGACAAGACCTTCTGCGCCACGTACCACGCGGCCGACGAGCCGTACTGGAAGAAGGTCCACTTCTGGAACACGCCCATCCCGCAGTGCCTGGACGGCCGTACGAACGTGACGTGCGTGCCGTACGCCAAGTGGGTCCAGGCCTGGACCGAGATCAAGGGCTGAACACGACCATGAACGACACCTTCGGGCGGCGGATCGCAGGCATGCTGCACCGCCGCCCGCGGCTCCGGCTCTCCCTGCTGCTCTCCGCCCCGCTGCTGTGGCTGGTGCTGGCCTATCTGGGCTCGCTGGCCGCGCTCTTCCTCTCCGCCTTCTGGACGACCGACCCCTTCACCTCCGATGTGGTGAAGTCCTGGAGCCCGGACAACTTCCGTACGCTCCTCACCACTTCGGTATACCGGGACGTCGCCCTGCGCAGTCTCGCCGTCGCCGTCGCGGTGACCGTGATCGACGCCGTCATCGCCTTCCCCATCGCCTTCTACACGGCCCGGGTGGCCAGTCCCAGGTACCGCCATCTGCTGGTGGTGGCCATCCTCACCCCGCTGTGGGCGAGTTATCTGGTCAAGGCGTACGCCTGGCGGATCATGCTCTCCGAAGGCGGCCCGCTCGACTGGCTGTTGAAGCCGCTCGGGCTGCACGGCCCCGGCTACGGACTGCCGGCCGTCATCATGGTGCTGGCGTATCTGTGGCTGCCGTACATGATCCTGCCGATCCACGCGGGCCTGGAGCAGTTGCCCGCCAACCTCCTTGACGCGTCGGCCGATCTGGGTGCCCGCACCTGGCGGACCTTCCGGTCCGTGGTGCTGCCGATGGTCTTCCCGTCGATCGCGGCGGGATCGGTCTTCACCTTCTCGCTGAGCCTGGGCGACTACATCGCCGTCCAGATCGTCGGCGGCAAGACCCAGCTCATCGGCAACCTCGTCTACTCCAACATCACCCTCGACCTGCCGCTGGCCGCGGCCCTGGGCACCGTGCCGGTGGCGATCATCGTCCTCTATCTGCTCGCCGTCCGCCGCAGCGGCGCGCTCGCCGCCATCTGAGAGGCCCGGGTCCATGCACCTCTCCCGTCCCGCACGCATAGCCCTACGGACCGCCGCCGCCCTCGGCTTCGCCGTCATCTACGTGCCGCTGCTGCTGGTCCTGGTCAACTCCCTCAACGCCGACCGCGGTTTCGGCTGGCCACCCTCCAGCCTCACCTTCCACTGGTGGACGGACGCCTGGCACAGCTCCGGCGCCCGCGACGCCCTGTGGACCTCGGTCAAGGCCGGCCTCGGCGCCACGGCGATCTCGCTGGTCCTCGGGACGCTGATCGCCTTCGCCGTGCAGCGCTACCGGTTCTTCGGCCGCGAGGCCCTGTCCTTCGTGGTCGTCCTGCCGATCGCGCTGCCCGGCATCATCACCGGCATCGCCCTCAACACCGCCTTCCGTACGGTTCTTCAGCCGCTCGGCGTCGGGCTGGGACTCTTCACGGTCATCGTCGGACACGCCACCTTCTGCATCGTCGTCGTCTTCAACAACGTCATCGCCCGGCTACGACGGACCTCGGGCTCGTACGAGGAAGCGGCCATGGACCTGGGCGCCGACACCTTCCAGGTCTTCCGGGACATCACCTTCCCGCTGGTGCGCTCCGCACTGCTGGCGGGCGGTCTGCTCGCGTTCGCGCTGTCCTTCGACGAGATCGTCGTGACGACCTTCACCGCGGGTCCGGGCGTGCAGACCCTCCCCATCTGGATCTTCAGCAACATGGCCCGCCCCCAACAGGCCCCGGTGGTCAATGTGGTGGCCGCCGTTCTGATCCTGCTGTCTGTGATCCCCATCTACCTCGCTCAACGGCTATCGGCGGACACCGCGTCCGGCGGCCGGATCTGAAAGGGCCGTCCCCATGGCCCAGGTCGACACCCCGTCCTCGCCATCCAGGCCGCGGCCGCCCGGCTCGTCCACTCCTTCGGCCGCGACGGGGCCATCGTCGGCGCCAAGCGGCTGTCCAGCCAGGGCCACCACCCACATGCCGCCGGCCGCTCTCGCGGTCACCGCTGTCGTCCCCGCCGGCATCGCCTTCCTGCCCTCGGCGACGGTGACCCGGATCATCACCTTCGCCGTGGTCGGCATCTACGTCGGCTTCCAGTCGGTCGTGCTGGCCTCCGTCATCGGCCGCGCCAGGGGCTGGCAGCCCGCCGGGAGCTTCCGCCTCGGGCGCTTCGGCTGGGCTGTCAACGTCGCCGCACTGGTCTACGGCGTCACCGCGATCGTTGTGCTGTCGGTCAAGACCCCGGTCAACGGGACCTCCTTCTTCGACCGGTGGATGGTGCCGCTGTCGGTCGGCATCGTCGCCGCGGTCGGGGTGCTCCACCTGCTCGTCATGCGGCCGAAAGAACACGTCACCGAGGCCGACCGGGCGCCCGTGTCGGCTGCCGTCGCGGGGTAGGCGCAAGTCGCGTCCTGGCATCTGAGAGGCTTGGGCCGTGCCCGAATCCTCTCGAAACGATCACGGCGACCCCGGACCGACAGTCACGTCCGCCGCACCGTCGCATCCGCACGCGGCGACGCTCCGGCGACTGGAGAAGTCGTCCGGGCGGCTGGCCCAGAACGCGATCGCGCGGATGGACGAGCAACTGCCTTGGTACCGGGCGATGCCACCGGAGAACCGGTCGTGGATCGGACTGGTGGCCCAGGCCGGCATAGCGGCGTTCACCGAGTGGTTCCGGCACCCCGAGACGCCTCAGGCGATCAGCACCGACGTCTTCGGGACGGCCCCGCGCGAACTGACCCGGGCGATCTCCCTGCGCCAGACCGTGGAGATGGTCCGGGTCACCATGCAGGTGATGGAGGCCGCGATAGACGAGGTCGCGGCCCCGGGCGACGAGGCGGTGCTGCGCGAGGCGCTGCTCGTCTACGCACGGGAGATCGCCTTCGCGACGGCCCAGGTGTACGCGCAGGCGGCGGAGGCCCGGGGCGCGTGGGACGCGCGGCTGGAGTCGCTGGTCGTCAACTCGGTGCTGTCCGGCGAGGCCGACGAGGGCGTGCTGTCCCGGGCGGCGGCGCTCGGCTGGGGCTCGCCGGACAAGATCGTCGTCGTACTCGGGACCGCGCCCAACGGGGACAGCGAGTTGACCGTCGAGGCGATCCGGCGGGCCTCGCGGCACGCGAAGCTTCAGGTCCTCACCGGGGTGCTGGGCGACAAGCTGATCGTGGTCGCGGGCGGCGACGGGGATCCGATGAGGGTAGCCAAGTCCCTGATCGGGCCGTTCGCCGCCGGCCCGGTGGTGGCCGGGCCGGTGGTCGGGGACCTGCTCTCGGCCACCAAGTCGGCACAGGCGGCGGCGGCCGGGCTGCGGGCGTGCGCCGCGTGGCCGGACGCGCCGCGCCCGGTACTGGCGGACGATCTTCTGCCCGAGCGGGCGATGGCCGGGGACCGGGCCGCCCGGGAGCAGTTGGTGGAGGAGATCTACAGCCCGCTGGAGGAAGCGGGCTCAGCGCTGCTCGAGACGCTCTCCGTCTACCTGGAGCAGGCTTCGTCCTTGGAGGGAGCCGCGCGGATGTTGTTCGTTCACCCCAACACCGTTCGCTACCGGCTCCGACGTGTGACGGACGTCACCGGATGGTCGCCCTCGGATGTACGCTCTGCGTTCACGCTGCGCATCGCGCTTATCCTGGGACGACTCTCCGACGCCGGTCAGACACCCTGAGTAAATCCAGTCGTTTGTGGGACACCAACAAATCACCCGTCGGTTCTTGGTCCCTGTCCCCACGGGCGTGGACCACCTTGCACACGAGAGAGTGAAAAGGTGCTCGTAATCGTCGCTCCCGGCCAGGGCGCCCAGGCCCCCGGCTTCCTGACTCCCTGGCTCGAACTCCCCGGTGTCGCGGACCGCCTCGCAGGCTGGTCCGACGCCGCCGACCTCGACCTTGCCCGTTACGGCACGAAGGCCGACGCGGACGAGATCCGCGACACCGCCGTGGCCCAGCCGCTGCTGGTGGCCGCGGGCCTGCTGTCGGCGCGTGAGCTGTTCCCCGACGAGGTGGCGGCGCGCGGCGTCGTTTCCGCCGTCGCCGGCCACAGCGTCGGCGAGATCACGGCATCCGCTGCCGCGGGTGTTTTCGACGCCCGTACGGCGCTGCGCTTCGTCTCCGCCCGCGGCCGCGCCATGGCCAAGGCAGCCGCCGTCACCGAGACCGGCATGTCCGCCGTGCTCGGCGGCGACCCCGAAGGCGTCGTCGCCCACCTCACCGGCCTCGGCCTGACCCCGGCGAACATCAACGGCGCCGGCCAGATCGTCGCGGCCGGTACGTCGGAGCAGCTCGCCGCGCTCACCGAGAACAAGCCCGAGAAGGCCCGGGTCATCCCGCTGAAGGTGGCGGGCGCCTTCCACACCGAGCACATGGCCCCGGCGGTTGCCGAGCTCGACGCCCTCGTACCGGAGTTGACGATCAACGACCCGGGTACGCGGTATGTATCGAACACCGACGGCCAGGTCGTCGACAGCGGCGCCGAGATCGTCCGGCGGCTGGTGGCCCAGGTGTCCAACCCCGTCCGCTGGGACCTGTGCATGGAGACCTTTACGCAGCTGGGCGTCACCGCGATCATCGAGGTGGTCCCCGGTGGCACCCTCACGGGACTGGCCAAGCGCGCGCTGCCGGGCGTCAAGACGCTCGCAGTGAAGACCCCGGACGACCTCGAAGCGGCCCGCGCGATCATCGCCGAGCACGGCACCCACGAATAGGAGCCCCCGCAGACATGACCGCGCAGCGTCAGCCAGCGAAGATCCAGCCCAGCAAGGGCGCCCCGTACGCACGCATCATGGGCGTGGGCGGCTACCGTCCGGTCCGGGTGGTGCCCAACGAGGTGATCCTTGAGCACATCGACTCCAGCGACGAATGGATCCGTTCCCGTTCGGGCATCGCGTCCCGGCACTGGGCGGGCCCGGAAGAGACCGTCGCCGAGATGTCGATCGCGGCGGCCGGAAAGGCGCTGGCTGACGCCGGGATCGCCGCCGAGGACATCGAGGGCGTGATCGTCGCCACCGTCTCGGACCTAAAGCAGACCCCCGCGGTGGCGACCGAGATCGCCTACCGGATCGGGGCCGGCAAGCCCGCCGCGTTCAACGTGTCGGCGGGCTGCGCGGGATTCGGCTACGGGCTGACCCTCGCCAAGGGCATGGTCGTCGAGGGCAGCGCCAAGTACGTCCTCGTGATCGGCGTGGAGCGGCTGAGTGACCTCACCGACAAGGAGGACCGTGCGACGGCCTTCCTGTTCGGTGACGGCGCGGGCGCGGTCGTCGTCGGCCCGTCCGACGTACCGGCTATAGGGCCCACCGTCTGGG
Organism: Streptomyces soli; assembly: GCF_003999195.1. Lineage (GTDB taxonomy): Bacteria > Actinomycetota > Actinomycetes > Streptomycetales > Streptomycetaceae > Actinacidiphila > Actinacidiphila soli. The sequence goes on along the minus strand of NZ_RJVR01000311.1, from coordinate 30,761 downwards.
GGTCGGAGGGCGACAAGTCCGAGACCATCAAGCAGACCGTCAACTGGGACCGCTTCCGGATCGGCGACGTGTCGCAGCTGCCGGTCGACTCGCGCGGCGAGGTGAAGTTCCCGGCCCTGACGCAGGAGGGCCAGGCAGTCTTCCGCTGGGCGGTCTTCGAGATGGCCAAGGTGGCCCAGCAGGCGCTGGACGCCTCCGGGATCACCGCCGACCAGCTCGACGCCTTCATCCCGCACCAGGCCAACATGCGGATCATCGACTCGATGATCAAGGCCCTCAAGCTGCCGGAGCATGTCGCGGTCGCCCGCGACATCGAGACCACCGGCAACACCTCGGCCGCCTCCATTCCGCTCGCCATGGAGCGGCTGCTCGCCACCGGTCAGGCCAAGAGCGGTGACACTGCCCTGGTCATCGGCTTCGGGGCGGGTCTCGTCTACGCCGCCACTGTCGTTACCCTCCCCTAGTCACACCCGTTCAGTCCCCAGCAACACATCGCACACAAGGAGCGCCGAATGGCCACCCAGGAAGAGATCGTCGAGGGTCTCGCGAACATCGTGAACGAGATCGCCGGAATCCCGGTGGAGGACGTCGAACTCGACAAGTCCTTCACCGACGACCTGGACGTCGACTCGCTGTCCATGGTCGAGGTCGTCGTGGCCGCCGAAGAGCAGTTCGACGTCAAGATCCCGGACGACGACGTGAAGAACCTCAAGACCGTCGGCGACGCCGTCGACTACATCCTCAAGGCCCAGGCCTGAGCCTGAGCCCCTGAGGGCACCCCGTGGGACGACGCGTCTGTCGCCCGCCCTTCTAGACGTGGAGAGACAATCCCTGTGAGCCCGACCAATCGCACCGTGGTCGTCACCGGTATCGGCGCAACCACTCCGCTGGGTGGGGACAGCGCGTCGACCTGGGACGGCCTGATCGCCGGACGTTCCGGTATCAGCACCCTGGAGCAGGACTGGGCAGCCGAGCTGCCGGTCCGTATCGCCGGCCAGATCGCTGTCGAGCCGACCGAGGTCCTGCCCCGCCCGCTCGCCCGCAAGCTGGACCGCTCGGCGCAGTTCGCGCTGATCGCCACCCGCGAGGCATGGGCCGACGCCGGCTTCACCGCCCGCGCCGGCGAGGACAACTCGGTCGACGCCGACCGCCTGGGCGCGGTCGTCGCCTCCGGCATCGGCGGTGTCACGACGCTGCTCAACCAGTACGACGTGCTCAAGGAGCAGGGCGTACGCCGGGTCTCCCCGCACACCGTGCCGATGCTCATGCCCAACAGCCCGTCCGCCAACGTCGGCCTGGAGATCAACGCCCGCGCCGGTGTGCACTCCCTGGTCAGCGCCTGCGCCTCCGGCGCCGAGGCGGTCGGCTACGCCATCGAGATGATCCGCTCCGGCCGCGCCGACGTGGTCGTCGCCGGTGGCACCGAGGCGGCCATCCACCCGCTGCCGATCGTCGCCTTCGCCAACATGATGGCGATGTCCAAGCACAACGACGACCCGCAGGGCGCCTCCCGTCCGTACGACAAGGCCCGCGACGGCTTCGTCCTCGGCGAGGGCGCCGGCGTCATCGTCCTGGAGTCGGCCGAGCACGCCGCCAAGCGCGGCGCCAGGGTCTACTGCGAGGCCATCGGCCAGGGTCTGTCCGCCGACAGCCACCACATCGCCCAGCCCGAGCCGACAGGCCGCGGTATCGCCGCCGCGCTGGAGCAGCTGCTGTCCTTCACCGACATCAAGCCGGCCGAGATCGTCCACCTCAACGCCCATGCGACCTCCACCCCTCAGGGTGACGTCGCCGAGGTCAAGGCGCTCCGCAAGGTGCTCGGCGACGACCTCGACCATGTGGCCATCTCCGCCACCAAGTCGATGACCGGTCACCTCCTCGGCGGCGCCGGCGGCATCGAGACCGTCTCCACCGTTCTCGCGCTCCACCGCCGCCTCGCCCCGCCCACCATCAACCTCACCGACCTCGATGACGAGGTCGAGCCCGGCCTGGTCTCCCCCGAGGCCCGTCCCCTCCCCGAGGGGCCGGTCGTGGCGCTGAACAACTCGTTCGGCTTCGGTGGCCACAACGTGGTCCTGGCGTTCCGCACGGTCTGACGCACCGACGCACGAACCCGGCTGAGGGCCGGACACCGCTTCACGCGGTGTCCGGCCCTTCGCATTTCACCCGAACGGTAGGTTTTGCCCCTCCCGCGCATTTCGTCGGGCGTGTCGGCGCAGGCTCCGAACGTGAATCGATGGCTCTGGGGAGGAGTCGCCGCCGTGGCGCTGTTTCTGTGCCCGGCGGGGGCGGCGGTGGCGGTGGCGGACGGTCACCGGCCGGTGGTGCGGGTGGATCCGCACAGCGGCCGGGTGCGGATCGAGGTGGGGGGTGGTGCGATCCGGGTGGAGACGGACCCTGACGGGGGCGGGGGCGTCAGGGCGCGGGTGAGGACCAGGGGGACGACTGTCACGGCCCGGCGGGGGCCGGGCGGAGCCTCGGCGAGGGTGGAGACGCGGCACTGTCCGCGCTACTCGTCGAGCGTCAGCGGCTCGGTGACCGGGTCCGGGGCGCGGGGGTCGGTGTCCTGGCGGAGCCCCTGCGGGGCGCGGCCGAAGCCGGCGCCCAGGCCCGATCCGCCTCCGGTACGGCAGCGTCCCGTAGCGCAGGCCGCGAGGCCGACCCCCAAGGCGTCCCCGACGCCGACCCCCACTCCCTCGCCCAGCCCAGCCGCGCGCACGCGGATCCAGGCGTACGCAGGGCCGCCGAGCACCCCGGTCGCCGGGGGGCCGTCGCTGGTCACTCTGACGCTGCTGATCACCGCGCCCGCCGTCCTGGCGGCAGCCACGCTGCGGCCGCAGGGCGGCAGCCGGCGGCGCTCCCGCTGATCCATCCTTCGGAGGTTGCATGTCGCAATGGCTCGTCCTGGCGCTCGGAATGGCCGCCGCGTGCGCGGTCGTCCTCACCATCGTCCTGCTCAACCACCGCCGTATCGGAGAGGATGACGACCCGTCGGAGACGCCGGACGTCATCGAGTACATGACCATGATGTTCGGCGTGATCTACGCCATCGTCCTCGGCCTCGCCATCGCCGGCGTCTGGGAGGCGCGCGGCGCCGCCCAGGACGACGTCCGGCACGAGGCTCAGGCCCTGCACGAGGTCAGTGAGCGCGTGCAGGTGTATCCAGCGGCGGTACGGCAGCGCACCCGCGCCGACATCGACTCGTACGTCACCTACGTCATCCACAAGGAGTGGCCGGTGATGCTCGACGAGGCCGAACTCAGGCCGCAGGGCGGGGCGCTGCTGGAGAAGGTCCGGCGCGACGTCACGGACTTCACACCGCGCACGAACCTGGAGAGCCAGGCGTACCAGCCCGTCGTCGACCAGGTGGCCGTCGCCGACGACGCCCGCAACGCGCGCGGGCAGAACGCGGGGCCGACCATGCCGGGGGTCGTCTGGTTCGGCCTGATCGTGGGGGCGCTGGTGTCGATCGGCCTCATCTTCACGCTGCAGATCCGCCGGTCGCCGCGCGAGTTGCTGCTGGCCGGGCTCTACAGTGCGCTGATCGCCTTCCTCCTCTTCCTCATCTGGGACCTCGACGCGCCCTTCGGCCACTCGCCGTCGGACTCCACCTCAGCCTTCCTGGCCCTGTTCCCCGGCGTCAGCTGAAGCTGGCGAAGTAGGAGGCCGCCATGTCCTCGTCGCCGTGGCCGAGGTCCGCCGCGCGGCGGAGGCGCTCGGCGCCGGCCGCGGCGACGTCGAGTCGGACGCCGGCCCGCTGGCCGGCCTCGACGATGAGGCGGGCGTCCTTCGCGGCCGTCTTCACGGCGAAGTTGGGCTCCAGGTTGCCGGAGAGCACGGCCGAGGCCTTCGTCCGGAGGTAGGGCATGTCGAGGGGGCCGCCCTCGATGGCGTCGAGGAAGTGCTGGAAGTCGACACCGAGTCCGTTCGCCAGGGCCAGGGCCTCGGCCGTGCCGTTGGTGGCGGCGATGACCCAACTGTTGGCGACGAGCTTGAGGCGGGTGGCGGCGCCCGACGCGGCGTCGTCGCCGACCCAGAGTGTGCGGCGGCCGATCGCGTCGAGGACGGGTGCCGCGGCGTCGCGCAGCTCGGCCGGGCCGGCCGCGAGGATGATCAACTGGCCGTTCTCGGCGGGCTGCTTGGTGCCCAGGACGGGGGCGTCGACCATTCGCAGGCCCAGGTGGTCGGCGAGCGCGGCGAGTTCCGCGACCGAGTCGACCCCGACGGTGGTGGACTGCACCCATACGGTGCCGGCCCCGAGCCCCGGTGCCGCCTGGCGGATCGCGTCGAGGGCGGCGGACCCGTCGTAGACCATGGTGAGGACGACGGAGGCGCCTGCCACCGCCTCGGCGGGGGTGTCGGCGACGGTGATGCCGTCCGCGGCGAGGGGCTCCGCCTTGGACTTCGTACGGTTCCAGACCCGGACGTCCAGGCCGGCCCTGGCGAGGTTCCGGGCCATCGCCGCGCCCATGATGCCGGTGCCAAGCACACTCACGCTGATGTTGTCTGCCATAGCCTCAGGCTACGACGTCCGGCGGTCAAACGACCTGGTGGAGCCACCGTACGGGCGCGCCCTCGCCCGCGTAGCGGAAGGGTTCGAGCTCGTCGTCCCAGGGCTTGCCGAGCAGTTTGGCGACCTCGGCCTCCAGGTCCGCCTCGCCCTTGCGGGCCCGGGCCAGGGCGGCGCGGAGGCGGTCCTCGGGGATGAGGATGTCGCCGTGCATTCCGGTGACGGCATGGAAGATGCCGAGCTCGGGCGTGCTGCTGTAGCGCTCGCCCTCGGCCGTGGCGCAGGGCTCGGCCGTGACCTCGAAGCGCAGCAGGTGCCAGCCGCGCAGCGCGGACGCCAGTCTGGACGCGGTGCCGACCTGGCCCTGCCAGGAGAACTCGGCGCGCCAGGTGCCCGGTGAGGCGGGCTGGCGGATCCAGTCGAGGTTGACGCGCACGCCGAGGACGCCCGCGACGGCCCATTCGACGTGCGGGCACAGCGCGCGCGGTGCGGAGTGCACGTACAGAACTCCACGTGTCGTCACCGGGACCTCCAGTGTGGGACGAGGTTCGCCTTCCCCAGCGGCCTCACGCCCGTACCGAAGCGATCCGGGACATCGTTGGTCATTCTGTACCAGTCACCACATATGAGCCAAACTCCAAACGCTCCTTCTGCCGGCGCACTGTCTGGGAAAAAGCTACCGCGCCGCGTCATCGGAGGAGTGACGTACTGTCGGGCTCACCGATATGTCACCCACTCGTCCGAGAGCCGGAAGGCGGGAGTTGCCCGATGCGACACGGCCCGGCCATCGTGGTCACCGCCGCCCTGGCCCTGCTGGCGGGCTGTTCCGGCGGCTCGCCCTCGCACAGCAGTTCGCCGGCCGCTTCGACGGCCACTCAGCGGGCCACCCGGCAGGCCGCCCCCAAGGCCACCACTCCAACGTGGGACACGACACCGGCATCGCTCGCCGCTCTGGGTGACTCCATCACGCGCGGCTTCGACGCCTGCGGGATCCTCAAGGACTGCCCGGACGTGTCCTGGACGAAGGACCTCGCCACCCAGCTCAAGGCCAAGAACTGGAATCTGGCCCGCAGCGGCGCGACCATGGCCGACCTGGAGGGCCAGGCGCGGCAGGCCGCGGCCCACAAGCCGGACCAGGTCACCATACTGATGGGCGCCAACGACGCCTGCCGGACCGGCACCACCGACATGACCTCGGTGGCCGAATACCGCCGTGAGTTCACCGCCGCCATGCGGACGCTGCACCAGCTGCTGCCCAAGGCACAGGTGTTCGTGCTGAGCGTGCCCGACCTCCAGCGGCTGTGGGAGGTCGGCAAGGACAACTCACTGACCCGGGACGTCTGGAACCTCGGGATCTGCCCGTCGATGCTGCGCGACGCGAGTTCGATGACCCTCGCCTCACAGCAGCGGCGTACGACCGTACGGGACCGGGTGGTCGCGTACAACAAGGTGCTGGCGCAGGTGTGCGGGACGTACGACCGCTGCCGCGACGACGGCGGCGCGGTCTTCGGCTACCGCTTCACGGCGGCCGAGTTGAGCCCCTGGGACTACTTCCACCCGAGCACCCAGGGGCAGAGCCGGCTGGCCCGGATCGCCTACGAGGCGTTCACCTCCAGCAGGGTCACCGAGTAGGGCGGGAAGGTGTACGAGAAGGACGTGCCGAGGCCGGTAAGGGCGGTGGTCACCGGGACGACTGCGGTCGGGTCGGCGAGGGTGTTGGTGGCCTTGACGCCCGGCCCGGTGATGACGGCCTTGGCCCGACCTTCGACACGCCGTTCATCCTCACGGCGGCGGTGCGGGCGACGCTGCCGACGTTGACCACGGCCGCACAGAGCCGGCCGGCCGGTGCCGATTCTCAGGCCTTCGACCAGGGGTACGGCACCGAGTGCGGCTATGACGGCGCGACGGCCGACCATGCCTTTGGTGGATGGGTTCGTGCCGGAATTCGCCATGATGTGCTCCCCAACTCGAAGTCATGTTCGAGATATCGGACGCTGTTCGGAATTTCGTCCGAAGGAGTATGGGGCCACTTCCATCACCCCGTCAACACCGGGAACCAGCCTGGCTCGCAGCGCGGACACGCCGCTAGATCCGTTATCCCCACAACCGTTGACACCACCGGGAGCGCGTCATTACGTTCCCTTCTGCATTTCGAACGCGTTACGAAATCTCGAACGAGATCGTAAGGGGCAGTTTCCGTGCGCATCACCGGCATCAGCACCCACGTGGTCGGCACCCCGTGGCGCAATCTCACCTACGTACTGGTGCATACCGATGAGGGCATCACCGGCGTTGGCGAGACCCGCATGCTCGGGCACACCGACGCGCTGATCGGCTATCTCCGCGAGGCCGAGGCCAACCACATCAGCGGTTCCGATCCGTTCGCGGTGGAGGACCTCGTCAGGCGAATGAAGTACGGCGACTACGGGCGCGCCGGAGAGATCGTCATGTCCGGCATCGCCGTTGTCGAGATGGCCTGCTGGGACATCAAGGGCAAGGCGCTGGGCGTCCCCGTCTGGCAACTGCTCGGCGGCAAGGTCCACGACCGGATCAAGGCGTACGCCAACGGCTGGTACACCACCGAACGCACCCCCGAGGCCTACCACAAGGCCGCCACCACGGTCGTCGAGCGCGGCTACCGCGCCCTGAAGATCGACCCTTTCGGCACCGGCCACTTCGAACTGGACCACGCCGCCACGAACTACGCCGTCTCGCTCATCGAGGCCGTACGGGACGCGATCGGCCCGGAGACCGAGCTGATGCTGGAGATGCACGGCCGCTTCAGCCCCCCGACCGCCGTACGGCTCGCCAAGGAGATGGCACCCTTCCACCCGGCCTGGCTGGAGGAGCCGGTCCCGCCGGAGAATCTGAAGGCCCTGTCGAAGGTCGCCGAGAAGGTGGACCTGCCCGTCGCGACCGGCGAACGCATCCACGACCGGATCGAGTTCCGCGAGCTCTTCGAGTCCCAGGCCGCCGACATCATCCAGCCCGACGTCGGCCACATCGGCGGCATCCTGGAGACCCGCAAGCTCGCCGCCACCGCCGAGACCCACTACGTCCTGGTCGCCCCGCACAACGTGGGTGGCTCCGTCCTCACCGCGGCCTCGCTCCAAGTCGGCTTCTGCACCCCGAACTTCAAGATCCTCGAGCACTTCAACGACTTCGCGGACTCCGACATCAAGAAGGTCGTCAAGGGCGCCCCCAAAGTCGTCGACGGCTACTTCGAGATCTCCGACGCCCCCGGCCTCGGCGTCGAGTTCGACGTCGACGCAGCCGCCGAATTCCCCCAACAACAGGCCCGCTTCGACCTCTGGGCCGACGGCTGGGAACAGCGCCGCCCGAAGGGCGCCCGGTGAGCGGCGTCAGCCGGGTTGTGGGAGTACGTTCCGCAAGGCGAGCGGAGCGAGATGGGGGCACCTCCCGGCCCGGACAGACACTAGTGAACGGAAGCCAGACGTGAGCACCGAGCAGGCCCTCGTCCTCGACGCGCCGGGCGCCCATCGCCTGGTCGAGCGCGAGCAAGCCGCACCGGGACCCGGCGATGCCCGGGTCCGCGTGCATGCGAGCGGGATCTGCGGGAGCGACCGCGAGATCTACCAGGGCAACCGCCCCGAGGGGTACGTCCGTTACCCCGTCACGCCCGGCCACGAGTGGTCCGGGACCGTGGAGGCGGTCGGCGCGGGCGTGCCCGGGAGTCTGGTGGGCCGGAAGGTCGTGGGCGAGGGGTTCCGCAACTGCCAGGTCTGCGACCGGTGTCACGCCGGGGACACCACGCTGTGCGGCGCCGGGTACGAGGAAACGGGGTTCACACAGCCCGGGGCGATGGCGGACACGCTCACGCTGCCCGCCAGGCTGCTGCACCCGCTGCCGGACGACGCGGACCTGACCGAGGCCGCGCTCCTGGAGCCCGCGGCCTGCATCGCCGCCGCCGCGCTCAAGGCGAACGCCCAGCCCGGCGAGCGCGTCGCCGTCGTCGGCACGGGCACGCTCGGGATGCTGGCGGTGCAGTTCCTGGCGGCCGCCTCCCCCGCCGAGCTGCTCGTGGTGGGCACCCGGCCGGACCGGGAGCGGCTCAGCCTGGAGTTCGGGGCCACCGGCTTCCGTACCCGCGACCGGCTCGACGCCACGACCGCCGGCTACGACGTGGTCATCGAGACCGCCGGCTCGGCCTCGGCCGCCCGTGCCTCGGCCGCGCTGCTGCGCAGGGGCGGACGGCTCGTCCTCACCGGCATTCCGGCGCCCGGAGCGCTGGGCCTGGACCCGACGGACCTGGTGGTCCGGCAGCTCACCGTGCACACGGTGTTCGGCGCGGCGCCCGCCGCCTGGGCGCACGCGGTACGGGTCTTCGGCGCGGGACTGCTGGCCCCCGGTCCACTGATCACGCACCAGCTCCCGCTCGCCGATTTCGCCGCCGCGATCGACCTGGTCGGCAGCGGCGACCCGAAGGTCGGCAAGGTGCTGTTGACGCCGGCCTCATGAGCGCCAAGTCCACGAGCCGTAAGGCATGGGTACTTTTCCGGACAGTGTCCGGAATCTCGAACCAAGGAGCACCGTGACCGACGCAGGCACCCAGAGCCCGGAGACTCGCGGCCCCCGCCGCCCCGGCGAGTACGCCCTCACGCTGCTCGGTCAGGGGACGCCGGCCAACAACCCGGCGGACGCGTCGCCGCACTTTTTCCCCGACGGCGGCGGCTGGCGCACCGAGATCCCCTCAGTGGAGGGCCCGGAGGCGCTGCTCACCGTCCTGGAGGAAAGCGAGCGCCTCGACGTACCGGTGCACCGGATCAGCCAGGGCAGCGGCATCTGGATGCTCACCGACGCCGAGATCACCGAAATGGTCCAGGCCGCCGCAGACCGGAACATCGAACTCTGCCTGTTCACCGGCCCGCGCGGCACCTGGGACATCGGCGCCGCGACCCGTACCCAGTCAGGCGGCGGCGGGCTACGGGCCCGAGGTCACGATCAGGTAGCGGGCTGCGTAGAAGATGCCTTGCGGGCTACGGCACTTGGCGTACGCTGCCTACTCGTCGCCGACGAGGGAGTCTTGTGGCTGCTCAACCAGCTCCGGCAGCAGGGGGTGCTCCCTGCCGACACCACGTTCAAGGTGTCAGCCCTGGTCAGCCCGGTGAACCCGGCTGCTTACAGCGTCTGGGAGCGGCTCGGCGGCGACTCGATCAACATCCCGTCCGACCTGACTCTCCAGCAGATCACCGAGATCCGCCGGGTCAGCCGCGCCCCGATGGACTTCTACGTCGAGGCCCCCGACGACCTCGGCGGCTTCGTCCGGCTGTACGACACCGCCGAGCTGATCCGGCGGGGCGCCCCGATCTACCTCAAGTTCGGGCTGAGCAAGGCCCCCGGTATCTACCCCTACGGCCGGCATCTGCGCGACGTCGCCCTGGAGACGGCCCGCGAGCGCGTCCGGCGCGGCCGGCTCGTGCTGGACCTGCTGGCCCGGCTGGGCGCGGACGGCGGCATGTCGCCCCTCGGCACCCGGCTTCCTGGGCCGCTGAACCGCTTTCCCCTCGACGTTTCCGACAGTTCCCCGTCCGCTGCCGCACCCACGGGCAGCGACGAGACCGACCCACGCTTCACCCCTGAAAGGATCTGATCCATGCGCATAGCCAGGGCCGCTCTCCTGCGTACCGCCGCGGCAGTGACGGCTACCCTCACCCTCGGCGCCGGCGTGTCCGCCTGCGGGCAGAGCTCCAGCTCCGGAAGCACTGGCTCCAAGGGCGGCACCATCGGCATCGCGATGCCGACGAAGTCGTCCGAGCGCTGGATCGCCGACGGCAGCAACATGAAGAAGCAGTTCGAGAAGCTGGGTTACAAGGCCGACCTGCAGTACGCGAACAACGACACCAGCCAGCAGGTCAACCAGATCCAGAACATGATCACCAATGGCGACAAGGCCCTGGTGATCGCCGCCATCGACGGCACCGCCCTCAGCTCGGTGCTCCAGCAGGCCGCCGACGCCAAGATCCCGGTCATCTCCTACGACCGCCTGATCCTCGGCACCAAGAACGTCGACTACTACGCGACGTTCGACAACTACAAGGTCGGCCAGCTCCAGGGCGGCTACATCGTCGACAAGCTCGGCCTCAAGAACGGCAAGGGCCCGTTCAACATCGAGCTGTTCGCCGGTTCCTCCGACGACAACAACACGAAGTACTTCTTCAACGGTGCCTACGACACCCTGAAGCCGTACATCGACTCCAAGAAGCTGGTCATCAAGTCGGGCCAGACCCAGCTCGACCAGGTCACCACGATGCGCTGGGACGGTGCCACCGCCCAGAAGCGCATGGACGACATCCTGAGCGCCAACTACGGCTCCGCCAAGGTCGACGCGGTGCTCTCGCCGTACGACGGCATCTCCATCGGCATCATCGCCTCGCTCAAGAACGGCGGTTACGGCACCAAGTCCAAGCCGCTGCCGATCGTCACGGGCCAGGACGCCGAGCTGGCCTCGGTCAAGTCGATCATCGCGGGTGAGCAGACCTCGACGATCTACAAGGACACCCGCAAGCTCGCTCAGGTAGCGGTCCAGATGGTGAACGCCGAACTCACCGGCGGCAAGCCCGAGGTCAACGACACCAAGCAGTACAACAACGGCAAGAAGACCGTGCCGACCTACCTGCTGCAGCCGGTCAGCGTCGACAAGTCCAACTACGAGTCGGTCCTGGTCGGCGGTGGCTACTACAAGGCCTCCGACCTCAAGTAACCCCTCCCTTACCGGCGGCCCGGCGGCGGGACACCTGACGAGCCCGCCGCCGGCCCGCCACCCAACTCGTCAGAACGGAAGCACCACCATGGGCGAACCGGCTCTCGACAAGCCCGTCCTCGAAATGCGCTCGATCACCAAGACCTTTCCCGGGGTCAAGGCGCTGTCCGACGTCACCCTGTCCGTCAAGCAGGGCGAGATCCACGCCATCTGCGGCGAGAACGGTGCCGGCAAGTCGACGCTGATGAAGGTCCTCAGCGGCGTCTACCCGCACGGCTCGTACGACGGCGAGATCTACTTCCAGGGCGAACTCTGCGAGTTCAAGGACATCCGGGCGAGCGAGAGCCGCGGCATCGTCATCATCCACCAGGAACTCGCCCTGGTGCCCTACCTCTCCATCGCCGAGAACATCTTCCTCGGCAACGAGCACGCCACCCGTGGCGTGATCAGCTGGAACGAGACCCTGCGGCACGCCAAGCAGCTGCTCAAGCGGGTCGGCCTGCCCGACCGGCCCACCACCCGGGTCGCCGACATCGGCGTGGGCAAGCAGCAGCTCGTGGAGATCGCCAAGGCGCTGTCCAAAGAGGTCAAGCTGCTCATCCTCGACGAGCCGACAGCCGCGCTCAACGACGAGGACAGCCGCAAACTCCTCGACCTCATCCTGGAGTTCAAGGCCGCCGGGATCTCCTGCATCATCATTTCGCACAAGCTCAACGAGATCACCCGGGTCGCCGACTCCATCACCATCCTGCGCGACGGCGGGACCATCGAAACCCTCTCCGTCAGCGACGGCGAGGTCAGCGAGGACCGCATCATCCGCGGCATGGTCGGCCGCGACCTCGAGAACCGCTTCCCCGACCGCGAGGAGTACACCGGCCCGGACTCCGGCGAGATCGCCTTCGCCGTCGAGGACTGGACCGTTCACCACCCCATCGACCAGCACCGCAAGATCGTCGACGGGGTCTCGATCAACGTGCGCCGGGGCGAGATCGTCGGTATCGCCGGCCTGATGGGCGCCGGCCGCACCGAGCTCGCGATGAGCGTCTTCGGGCGCTCCTACGGCCGCGACATCAGCGGCACCGTCCACAAGGACGGCAAGGAGATCCGTACCCGCACCGTGCCCGAGGCGATCGGCCACGGCATCGCGTACGTCACCGAGGACCGCAAGCGCTACGGCCTCAACCTGATCGACAACATCAACCGCAACATCTCGCTCACCGCTCTGCCGAAGGTCGCCCGGCGCGGCGTCATCAACGAGCACGAGGAGACGCGGGTCGCGGAGTCCTTCCGCAAGACCATGAACATCAAAGCCCCGACGGTCTTCGAGGGCGTCGGCAAGCTCAGCGGCGGCAACCAGCAGAAGGTCGTCCTCAGCAAGTGGATCTTCGCCGGGCCGGATGTGCTGATCCTCGACGAGCCGACCCGAGGCATCGACGTCGGCGCGAAGTTCGAGATCTACACGGTCATCAACCAGCTTGCCGCCGAGGGCAAGGCGGTCGTCTTCATCTCCTCCGAGCTGCCTGAACTGCTCGGGATGTGCGACCGGATCTACACCATGTCCGCCGGACGGCTCACGGGGGAGATCCCCCGGGAGGACGCCACACAGGAACTACTGATGCGCCACATGACCATGGACAAGACCAGCAACGGAGTAGGGGCCGGATCATGAGCAGCCCGGTGAAGACCGACATACAGGACGCGCCGGGCGCCTCCCCCAAGGACGGGCCCGGCGGCTGGGCGCCGATCCTGCTCCAGGCGATGCGCAGCAACCTGCGGCAGTACGGAATGATCGTCGCCCTCGGGCTGATCATCGTGCTGTTCGCGATCTGGACCAACGGCCGGACCGTCACCCCGCTCAACCTCACGAACGTCATCACCCAGAACGGCTATGTGCTGATTCTGGCCATCGGCATGATGATCGTCATCATCGCCGGGCACATCGACCTCTCGGTCGGCTCGCTCGCCGCCTTCGTCGGTGCCCTCGCGGGCGTACTGATCATCACCCATCACTGGTCATGGCCGCTGGCCTGCGTGGTCGCGCTGCTGATCGGCGCCCTCGCCGGTGCCTGGCAGGGCTTCTGGATCGCGTACATCGGCGTCCCGTCCTTCATCGTGACCCTCGCCGGAATGCTGGTCTTCCGCGGCGCCACCGAGATCCTGCTGAAGGGCCAGTCCCTGGCGCCGTTCCCCGACGGCTTCATCAAGATCAGCAGCGGCTTCCTCCCGGCGGTCGGCCCGCACACCAACTACCACAACCTCACCCTGCTCCTCGGCCTGGCCCTGCTGGCCTGGACCCTGTTCCAGGAGTGGCGCGGCCGTCGCCAGCAGATCGCGTACGACCTCGACGTGCTGCCCTTCGGCCTGTTCGTCATGAAGTGCGTCGCGATCACCGCCGCCGTCATCGCCTTCACCCTCATCCTGGCCAGCTACCAGGGCTTCCCGATCGTGCTGCTCATCCTGGCCGCACTGCTGATCGTCTTCGGCTTCGCGATGCGCAACACCGTCATCGGCCGCCATGTCTATGCCCTCGGCGGCAACCAGTCCGCGGCCAAGCTCTCGGGCGTCAAGGACAAGCGCGTCGTCTTCCTCATCTTCGTCAACATGGGTGTGCTGGCGGCCCTGGCCGGTCTGGTCACCGCCGCCCACCTGACCTCCGCCACCCCCGGCGCCGGCACCAACTACGAACTCGAGGCGATCTCCGCCGCCTTCATCGGCGGCGCCTCCTCCAGCGGCGGCGTCGGCACCGTACTGGGCGCCATCATCGGTGGCCTGGTGCTGGGCGTGCTCAACAACGGCATGTCGATCCTGAGCGTCGGCAGCGACTGGCAGCAGGTCATCAAGGGCCTGGTGCTGCTGGCCGCCGTCGGCTTCGACATCTACAACAAGCGCAAGGTTGGTTCGTAGCCATCAGCGTCATCAGCAAGGAACACTTCGGCACGCTGGACGACGGGGCCAAGGCCGACATCTGGACGATGTCGAACGGCGGCATCACGCTGAAGGTCCTGTCGTACGGCGGCGTCGTCCAGACGCTCGAAGTGCCAGACCGGGACGGCCGCACCGCCAACGTCTCGCTCGGCTTCGGCAACCTCGAGGACTACGTCGCGCACAGCCCGTACTTCGGCGCGCTGATCGGGCGGTACGGCAACCGCATCGCAGGCGGGTCACCGACTGCGCCTCCGGGCGGGTAATGAGGGTCGCCACCACTGAGCCCGGCGTGCAGTACCACACCGCCAACTTCCTCGACGGCTCCTTCCCCGGCACCTCGGGCCGCGTCTACCGCCGGGGCGACGCCTTCTGCCTGGAGACCCATCACTTCCCGGACTCCCCGAGCCAGCCGTCCTTCCCCTCGACGGTGCTGCGGCCGGGGCAGACGTACCGTACGACGACCGTGCACACCTTCGGCACCTGCTGAGCCCTGCGGGCGGGTGACCGGGATTCTCACCCGGAACACCCCCGCCTGTCGAATTCATTGGGCGATTACGGGTAGTTCCCTTTGGGCCATCCGGGAAAATGCTGGGCCACCGGGATGATACCGGCGGGGAGCATGTGCGGACGCGGGTACGAATTCGTCGATAAAGCTGGAGTAAAGGCGGAATGCCTTTCCGTCAAGCTCTGGCCCGAATCGACGAGGAGTACCGCATGCGTCCTGACAACAGGACCCCGGTGCCGCCCAAGCCGTTCCTCATACGGCACGGGCGGCTGACCAGCAGCTTTCTCGCGCCAATGGTCGTCGCCACAGGCATTTCCATGATCGCCTTCGCCGGGCCGGCCGCCGCCGTCCAGCCCCCGTCCGGAGGCGACAACCACTGCGTCCGCACCACCGACGGACGGCACCCGAAGTCGTGCCATGACGGCAGGCCCGGCCCTCAGGGCCCTCCCGGTCCTCAGGGCCCGAAGGGCGACAAGGGCGACAAGGGCGACACCGGAGAGCAGGGACCCAAGGGCGACAAGGGCGACACCGGAGAGCAGGGCCCACCCGGACCGTGCGTCGAGATCGACGCCCTTTCTATTGGGGCCAACGAAGAATTCGCCATCGCGGTCAAGAACGGCCTCACGTTTGGCGGTCATCGGACGAACAATGTGGTCACGCCCACGTACACCTGGCAGCCCCTCTCGACCTTGAGGGGTTACCCGACGGATGGCGCATGCGCCGGCAGTGTGAACGCCCGTGGAAGTGTCCTGTCATTCAAGGTGGTCACCCCAGGTGGGGTCGCGTACGAGACGCGATGCGGCATCACCGGGCCGACTCTCACCTGCCTCGGCCCCTGGGTGGCGCTGCAGGCCCCGCTGCCCTAACGCTCCGCTCCGCACGGACAGGGCCACCGGCGACCCGCCGGCGGCCCTGTCCCTCTGGCGAGGCACGCGCGCATCGTACGGGGTCACGCGGGGGCGATGAGTTTAACTCCGGCGGCCAGTCTGAGGTGGTGAAGGCAAGTACACGGACCCAGCGCCCCGGAGGCACACCATGACCGAGATCGCCCTCACCACATTCCTCACCCTCGACGGGGTCATGCAGGCCCCCGGCGGCCCGGAGGAGGACCCCAGCGGGGGCTTCGACCTGGGCGGATGGCTGGTGCCGTACAGCGACGAGGACATGGGGCGGTACGTGTCCGAATGGTGACGGCTTCCTGTTGGGGCGGCGGACGTACGAGATCTTCGTACTGGCCGAAGGTCACCGACGAGGACAACCCGGTGGCGTCGGGGTTGAACTCGCTGCCGAAGTACGTGGCGTCCACGACGCTGGACAAGGCGGAGTGGAACAACTCCACCCTGATCCAGGGGGACGTGCCCGCAGCGGTGGCGGAGCTGAAGAAGCAGCCCGGCCGGGACTTGCAGATCCACGGCAGCGGGCGGCTGGCGCAGAGCCTGATGGCGCACGACCTGATCGACGAGTACCGGCTGTGGATCTACCCGGTCGTGCTGGGCAAGGGCCGGCGGCTGTTCGCCGAGGGCGCGGTGCCGACGGCGCTGAAACTGGTGGACCACCGGGTCACCAGCACGGGGGTCGCCGTGCACGTCTACCGGCCGGACGGGCGGCCGTCGTACGGGAGCTTCTAGGTGCGCTGCCGGGGCTGCGGCACCGCACGAGTTGGAGGCCCTATCGTGTACGCATGGCTTCCCCTGAGCTGATCCGTATCGTCTCCCGTTCCTCGCCCATGGCCCTGGCCCAGGTGGAGCGGGTTCGCGCCGAACTGGCCGCGCTGCGGCCGGAGATCCGTACGGAGGTCGTGCCCGTCACCACCTCCGGCGACCGCTGGATGGGCGACCTGGCCCGGCTCGGCGGCAAGGGCGCGTTCACCAAGGAGGTCGACGCGGCACTGCTGGCCGGCGAGGCCGACCTGGCCGTGCACTGCGTCAAGGACGTGCCCGCCGACCGCCCGTTGCCGGCCGGCACCGTCTTCGCCGCCTTCCTGCGGCGCGACGACATCCGCGACGCCCTGGTCCACCCCGGCGGCCTCACCCTGGACGAGCTGCCGGCGGGTTCGCGGATCGGCACGTCCTCGGTGCGGCGGGTCGCCCAGCTGGCGATCTCGCACCCGGAGCTGCAGTGCGTACCGATGCGCGGCAACGCCAACCGCCGCCTGGCCAAGCTCGAGGCGGGCGAGGCCGACGCGCTGCTGCTGGCCGCGTCGGGCCTGGAGCGGATCGGGGAGGCCGGGCGGATCACCGAGATCCTCTCGGTGGAGACGATGTGCCCGCCCATCGGCGCCGGTGTGCTCGCACTGCAGTGCCGGGAGGACGACGACGCCGTCATCGAGACTGTCTCCGCGCTGGGCGACCCGAACACCTGGCGCGAGATCACCGCCGAGCGAATGCTCCTCCACGTCCTCCAGGGCCACTGCAACTCCCCCATCGCCGGCTACGCCCGCGCCGAGCGCGACGGCCGCCTCTCCCTACGCGCCCGCGTCTTCACCCCCGACGGCAAGACCGTCCTCGACGCCCACGAATGGGCCGGCCCCCTGGACCCGGCGACCCTCGGCACCTCGGTGGCGGTGGCCCTGCTGCGGCAGGGCGCGCGCGAGCTGATCGATGGCATCCCGCACTGAGCGCCGCGCCTAAGGCCGCAGTACGACCTTGCCCACCGACGCCGAACTCACGGGCGAGCTGGAGCGCGAGCGAACCCACCCCGCCCGCAGCCGCGTTGACGACCACCGACTCGCCCTCGCGCAGCCGGGCCGACGTCCGCAGCAGGTGCCGGGCGGTGAGCCGCTGGATGAGGACGGCCAACGCCTCGCCTTCGCTGACGACAGCGTCGTCCTGTCGATGGTCGCCCATGGCATGGGCATGGCCGTCGTCCCACGCCTCACAGCGGCCGACGCCCCACCCCAGGTCGCCGCGGACCTGACCGGCAGCGAGCCGCCACCGACCCGCACGGTCGGCTACGTGACCACGGCGGGGCTGGCCCGGAGCACCGCCGTACGGGATCTCGTAGGGGAGTTGAGGGCCCTCCGACCTGCTGCGACGGCCCGCGAAACCCGCCCGCGACAGCGGACAGAAGCTGACCGCAAGGCCCTCGCGATGGCGATCGCGCTGCTGACCGGTGGGCGGCTGGGCGACATGTTCGGCCGCAAGCGGGTGCTGCTGGCCGGGATCGCGGGCTTCACGCTGACCTCGTTGGCCTGCGCGACGGCGGTGTCGCCGGAGATGCTGATCGTGGCGCGGCTGCTGCAGGGCGCGTCCGGCGCGGTGATGATCCCGCAGGGCTTCGGGCTGACCAAGGATCTCTTCCCCGGGGAGGAGATCAAGAAGGCCTGGGGCATCTTCGGGCCGCTGATGGGGCTTTCGGCGGTGCTCGGGCCGATCGTGGCGGGGCTGCTGATCAGTGCGGACGTCTTCGGCACCGGCTGGCGCATGATCTTCGGTATCAATCTGCCGATCGGGATCTTCGCCTTCGTCATGGGCCGCCGCTACCTCCCCGACGTCGCACCCTCCGCCCGCACGACCCGACTCGACCTGCCGGGCGTGCTGTTGGCGGCCGTCGGTGCCTTCCTGCTGGTCTTCCCGCTGGTGCAGGGGCGTGAACTGGGCTGGCCGCTGTGGGTCAAGGCGATGCTCGCGCCTCGCTACCGGTCCTGGCCGGCTTCGCCCGTTACCAGGTGCTGCGCAAGCGCTCGGGGCGTACACCGCTGATCGAGCCGAGCGTCTTCACCAAGCGGGCGTACGTCTCCGGGGTGGTCTTCGCCATCGCCTTCGCCGCCGCGATGGGCGGCACGATCCTCACCCTCGGCCTCTTCCTGCAGGTCGGCCTGGGCTACTCGGCGCTGCACTCCAGCCTCACCACCGCGCCCTGGGCGCTGGGCGCGCTCTTCGGCTCGGCCTTCGGCGGGATGCGGATGCAGCAGCTCGGCCGCCGCGTCCTGCACCTCGGCCTGCTGCTGATGGGCGGCGGCATGCTCGCCCTGTACGGGGTCTTCCAGTGGGCCGGCGCGGGGATCACGCAGTGGGACTTCACCGCGCCGCTGCTGGTCGGCGGCGCCGGGATGGGCATGATCTTCGTACCGCTCTTCGACATCATCCTCAGCGGTGTCGACGGCCACGAGATGGGCTCCGCCTCCGGCGCCCTCCAGGCCGGCCCTGCAGCAGCTCGGCTTCACCCTGGGCATCGCCATCCTCGGCACCCTCTTCTTCGGCACCCTCTTCTTCGGCATCCTCGGCGACGCGGCGCCCGGCACGGCCACCCATGTCGCCGCCGCCCTCGATGGGGCGAGGATCACCGCCTTGTGCACGGTCGGGATGATCGCGGCGGCCTTCCTGATCAACTTCTGGCTCCCCAATGCGGCCCGCCCGTAGGGGAATTCAGCCTCGGCCGAGGCGGCGGAGCGGAACCCGCTGTCGCGTGACGGCGGGCCGCTAGTATCCGGAATGCCGGCGGGAGGCTGAGAGAAAATCATGAGGATTTTATCCAGGCCTCCCGCCCGCTCCGGCCTGTCCGAATTGGACCGGGAGATTCTCGCCCTCCCTCACCGCAGATGAGGCGCCTCTGAGAAATTCAAATGATCCACTGAGAATTCCAAGGAAGACCGTCTTGATATCTCGCCGTCAAAACCTTCGCGCATTTACGGAGCCCCTGCCGACTCCTAATATGTGAACGTCCTTGAATCCTTCCCCATCCAAGGGAGCTCACAATGCGTTCCGTTTCACTCAAAGCCGCTGCCATAGCCGCCGTCGCCGCCTCCACGCTCGTGGCGGGTGCCGCGTCAGCGTCGGCCACCCCCCGCAGCGCCACGCACGTCACCGAGACCTCGAAGAAGGGCCAGAGCGTCTCGGCCCAGCTGACCCACTCCAAGCGCGGCGATCTGGCCGTGACCGTCGACGCCACCGGCACCAGCACCGCCAAGCACACCTGGACCCTCTATGTGGACGGCAAGAAGTTCTCCGCCAAGTCCTACACGGACAAGGACAAGTCGAAGACCTGGATCATCGACAACCTCCCCACCGGCGATGTGAAGGTCGTCGCCCCGGCCTCCAAGAGCCAGGTCACCAAGGTCACGCTGGACGCGAAGTAAGAGCCCTGACCCCGGGCGGCCCGGTGAACATTCCCCCCTCACCGGCCCGCCCGGTCCAACGGCCGCAACGGTCCAACAGGCCCAGGGCGTTGTTTCCTACCGCTGGGTGTAGATGAAGCCGATCTTGTCGACCTCGTCGCCTGCCCTGCCATGGAAACGGCGCGGTGTGGGTCACACAGTCCGAGGTCGTCGCGCCCACCGGCGAGCCGCCGTCCGGCGCCCCCACCGACACACCCAGCGCGAGCGCGTCCGCATCGGACTCCGCCTCCGCCTCCGCGTAAAGATGGAATAAGGAGGAGATCTAGAGGCGGGACTGTAGCCGGTCCGTGCTTCCCCTGTCTCCCAAACGCAACTTAGGCCCCACGTGTGGGTGACCATGGTGCACCCTCTTTCGAGGGCGGGGGAAGCAACGGGTCGTGTGTTCACAGCAGCACGGCCCACGTGACCGAGGAGGTCCCGCCGTGACTGTCGCAGTCGGCAACGCCGTTGGTGCCGCGAGTGCTCTGGAGCTCTTCCGCTCCAGCGCCGCGCACACCCCGTCCTGCTTCGCGCTCGGCCGCGCGGGCGGCGGCAACAGCGACATCGTGGACTTCTGCATCCCCTGCAACCCGTACTTCCCCACCCCGGAGATGTTCGACCGCCTCACGGGCATGCTCCGCGACATCCTCACGTACTACCCGAGCAGCGCGGAGACCGTCATCGCCGAGCTCAGCAGCACGCTCGGGCTCAATCCGCAGACGGTGGCGATGGGCAACGGTTCCACCGAACTCATCACCTGGATCGACCACCTGCTGGTCCGCGACAGCCTGGCAGTCCCGATCCCCACCTTCGGCCGCTGGACGGACCAGCCCATGGAAACCGGCAAGCGGGTTGACATGTTCCTGTTGCCGGAGGCCGGGGGCTTCGCCCTGGACCCGGCCGCCTTCGTCTCCTTCATACGGGCCCGGGGCTCACGTACGGCCGTGATCTGCAACCCCAACAACCCCGACGGCGGCTACCTCCCCCGGCACGCTGTCATCGGCATGCTCGACGCCCTCTCCGACCTGGACCTCGTGATCGTTGACGAGTCCTTCATGGACTTCGTCGACACCGAGGCCAACCCCAGCGTCGCCGACGAGGCCGCCCTGCGCCCCAACGTCGTCGTCCTGCGAAGCCTCGGCAAGAACTTCGGCCTCCACGGCATCCGCTTCGGCTACATGGTCGCCAACCCCGCCATCGCCGGGAAGGTCCGCAGAGCGCTCCCCAAGTGGAACCTCAACTCCTTCGCCGAAGTCGTCGTCTTCATGATCAAGGAGTATCGCCAGGAGTACGCCCAGAGCCTGCGCATGCTCAGCCGCGACCGCCAGGAGATGACCTGGCAGCTCGCTGCCCTCCCGGGCATGACCGTCTTCCCCTCTCAGGGCAACTTCGTCTTCGTCAAGCTGCCCGACGGCGTCGAAGGCGGCATCCTGCGCGACCGCCTGCTGGCCGAACACGGCGTCCTCGTCCGCGAATGCGGCAACAAACTGGGCAGCAGCAGCCGCTTCATGCGGCTGGTCGTCCGCTCCCAGCCCGACGTCCAGCGCCTCCTCACCGGCCTCAGCACCGTCATCTACGGCAGCACCTGGTACGCCGCCCCGCCCGCCGCCGCGGCCGCACCGCCACCGCCGGTCGGCCCCCAGTACCACGCCCAGGTCGTCGGCCAGGAGTCCCCGGCCTACCCAGCCGCCCCGCCTGCCCCCGAGCCTCCCGCCCTGTACGCCGCCCAGCCGGCCCAACCGGAGCCCGCCGCCCCCCTCTACGCACCCCAGCCCGCGCAGGAACAGCCCGCCGCGCCCATCTACATCGCCCAGCCGGCGCAGCAGCAGCCCCAGGTCCAGTACGCCCAGCCATACGCCGCCCAGCAGCAGCCCGCCCCCGAGGAACTGCAGCAGCAACAACAGCTGCAACCACCCCAGTACCAGCCCGAGCCGCAGCAACAGCGCCAGCAGCAGCCGCAGTTCCAGGCCCCACCGGAGCAGCCGCAGTACCAGCCCCAGGCCCAAGCCCAGCCGCAGCAGCCCCAATCCCCGCCCCAGGCGTACCCGGCCCAGGCGGCGTACATGACCCAGGGCATGGAGCAGCCGCCCCGGGCGCAGCCCGCCACCCAGCCCGTCCAGGAGACCGCCGTCTTCTATCCCGACCAGGCCGCCGACGTGCCCCCGGCCTTCTTCCCAGCCCAGCGCACCACCAGCGGCGTCAAGCCCGCCCTCTACCTCTGATCTTGGCCAGTGCTCCGCCCTTCAGGGCGGGGGTGAAGGCCATCCTTGGCCCGGAGGCGCGAAGCGCCGGAGTGCTCTGCGTCTTCGGGGTGACGGTCAGACGGGACGCGGCTGGTTTTCGATGTACTGCTTGACGACGGTCAGGGGTGCCCCGCCGCATGATCCTGCGAAGTAGGAGCCGGACCAGAAGTGTCCGCCCCACAGGTACCGGCGGACGTGGCTGTCGTACTCTCCCCCAGCCTTCGGCCGGGAGGTGCCCCCAGGCGGAGCCTGCGGGAGCTGACGCCCTTGAGGGAGTTGACCAGCTTGGAGAGCTGGACCTTGGGCGGGTAGTGCACGAGCAGGTGGACGTGGTCCTGTTCGCCGTTGAACTGTTTCAGCTCGGCCTCGAAGTCGGCGCAGACCTCTCGCATGATCTCTTCGGTGCGGGTCAGCATGGCGTCGGTGAACGCCTTCCGCCGGTACTTCGTGACAAAAACCAAGTGAACATGCAGGTTGCAGACGACGTGACGTCCGGTGCGTACGTCGGGATCAGGATTCCAGCGCGGTGACATAAACCAATTGTTATGCTCTCGGTTGTGAGTCAAGACACCCTGGTCAAGCGGCAGTTCGGGCACCGTGCCCGGCTTTCGCTGTCTCCTGCCGGGGTTCGCACGGCGGATGATCAGGCGCACGCGGCCCGCACGATGTGGAATCTTCTCCACGCGTGGTGGCGGATGATGCCGAAGCACATGCGGACTCATCCGAACGCGGACGCCGCGATCCGGCAAGCCCGCCAGGACATCGACTTCCTGGCCGTCCTCCCCGCCCAGGCCGCGCAAGCGGTACTCAAGACGTACTTCCAGGCATGGAAGAACTGCTGGGAGGGCCGCGCCGACGCCCCGAACTTCAAGGGCCGGTTCCGCACGGTGATGTCCGTGGACATCCCGCAGGGCCGCGACCTGAACATCACCCGCGTGCACCGACGCTGGGGCATGGTCAACATTCCCAAGGTGGGCCGGGTCCGCTTCCGGTGGACCAAAGACCTTCCGGTCGGCAAGCGTGCAGGCGCGGAGAACCGGATCACCGGGGCACGACTGATCAAGGACTCGCTCGGCTGGCACATCGCATTCCGCGTCCAGAGCCTGGAGCCCGCGCCGCAGCCGCACACCGGCCCTGAGGTCGGCATCGACGTCGGCGTCACCGTTCCCATCGCCCTCTCGGACGGCGAAACGTACGAGCACGGCGAATGGCTGACCGGCAAGGAGAAGGCCAGGCTTTGGCACCTGGAGCAGCGCGCCGCGCAGCGTAAGCAGCACCGCAAGCCCGGCGAGCGCACCAGCCGCCGTCTGCACCGCACCTACGACCAGATCGCAGGACTCCGCGCGAAAGCCAAGCGCCGGGCCTTGGACTGGCAGCACAAGACCACCACCGACATCGCCTGCACGTACAGCGTCGTGGTGGTGGAAGCACTCACCATCACGAACATGGTCAAGTCGGCCAGGGGAACCATCGAGGAGCCGGGGAAGAACGTTGCCCAGAAGTCCGGGCTGAACCGCTCCATCAGCGGGGAGGCATGGGGCCGGACGGTCACCATGCTGACGTACAAGACCGCCCAGCTCGGCGGCGCCCTGCACAAGGTCCCCGCCCCCGGCACCTCCAGGCGCTGCTCAGCGTGCGGCTTCACCACGCCCGGCAACCGGGAGAGCCAGGCCGTGTTCGTGTGCAAGAACCCCGACTGCGGCTGGTCGGGCAATGCCGACCACAACGCAGCCCGGAACGTCTTGCACCTGTACCGGATGGGCCCCGCGCTCATCCCGGCTGCCGGGAGGGCAGTCGTCAGGCGCGCGAAGCGCGTCAAGCCCGCTGCTGCAAGGTAAGCAGGAATCTCCCGGCTTCAGCCGGGAGAGCACTTCAATGGCAGGACGCATAGGCCGCATACGCTGAACCGGCACCCTCACGCCTGGAAGCGGCGTGGCCCGGGCTCCTCGGTTCTCGCTCACGTCGGTGGTCCTGGACGGCCCGGACGCCCATGCCCTCGCGGACTTCTACCGACGGCTGCTGTCCTGGGAGGTGGCGGCCACCGACGAGACCGCCACGACGAAGGTCTCGCCGTACCCGACCAGCACCGCCACCCGCACCACCCTCAGCCAGGACTCGATCTACGGCGGCGGCAGCGCCCAGGACGGACTGCCGACCCTCAGCGGCTCGGCCACCGTCGGCTACACCGGCACGCTCACCCTGGGCGTCGACGCCTGATCAGTCCTTACGCAGGCTGGGTGGCCCCGGAGCCGGTTCTGGCTCCGGGGCCACCTGCGGTTCCGGCAGCAGGTCCCGTACGAGAAGCGTGGCGCCCGCGACCGCCCCCGGCATCGCGAAGACGGCCACCAGCGGCACCAGGAAGAGCAGCACCAGCGGTACGCCGAAGCCCAGCGTCAGCATCAGCCGCCCGCGCAGCAGCCGCAGCCGCTCCCGCAGCGGCACGGCCCGGCGCTGGAAGGCGACCGCCGTCAGCTCCAGGGCGAGGAAGAAGCCCGAGACGCAGAAGCCGACGACGGGGACGACGGTCTGGCCGACGAACGGGATGAAGCCCAGGGCGAAGAGGACGATGCCGAAGGCGGCGACGCGCAGCAGTACGCGGACGCTGTCGCGCGCGGAGAGCCACAGCTCGCGCCACCACGGCAGTTCGGGGACGTCCGGGGCCCTGCCCTCCGTCTCGTCGACGCGCTCGGCGAGGGACTCGTAGAAGGGCTGGCCGACCAGCAGGGTCACGGCGGTGAAGGAGATCACCGCGATCAGCAGCCCGCCGCCGAAGACCACGGCGGTGAGCAGGCCGCGGAAGAGGCCCTGCCAGGGTGAGCTCCAGCCGTCGGCGAAGGGCGTGGCCCAGATGGTGGCGTCGTCGGCCCAGAAGGCGAGGGCGACCAGAGCCGCCGCGTAGCCGACGAGGGTGATCAGGGCGGGCAGCAGTCCGAAGCCGAACCACCGGCCGTGCCGGAGGACCCAGCGCTGGCCGCCCGCCAGGTGTCGTATGCCTGCCGCAAGATCTCGCATGGGCGGAAGCGTAGCGGCCGGGCGAGCGGCGGCCCGTCGAGCCGGCAGGACTGGTCGCACCCGCAGGACGGCCGCAGCGGCAGCCGCAGGGCGTCGCATTGGCACCCAAAGGGAATCCAAAGGCCTCTGACATTTCTGTGAGTTGCGCCACGGAGGGGCAATCGAAGCCCCTCGCAAGGGTCTTGACGCGGCTAAGCAGCGGTTTGCTTTCCCCTTCAGGTCTTGTTGTCGCGCACACATCAAACCAAGGTCATCACGGCTGACAATGCCGCACCCGCACCCGCACCGCCCCTGCCCCACCCCAACTCCAGGAGGCAGTCAGGCAGTCAGGCAGTCAGGCAGTCAGGCAGTCAGGCAGGCAACGACGTTGGGAGGTCCGGGGTCGGAGGGGTGGGGGTTCTGGACGCTCCGCATATTTGTGTGCGGCGTGCCGGGCAAGGCAACGGACGGCCCGTCACGCACGTAAATATGTCGGTCCAGGACCCCCAGCCCCGCAGGCCCCGGACCGGCGGAACCCCGGGGTGTCAGATGGTCAGCGGAACGCCGACGCGCCGGTCGGCGACGCTGCGCCCGGCCTCGACGGCGTACGTACCCAGGACGGTGGCCCAGGCGGAGGCGGCCTCGTCCCAGACCTGGAAGGCGCGCTCGGGGAGGACGACCTCCGCCTCGACGGTCTCGCCGGGCGCGGCCTGGACGGAGGCGAAACCGGCGAGCCAGCGGGCCGGCCGCTCCACCGCTTCAGCAGACGCACCCGCCGGCGCGACGTAGATCTGGACGACCTCACGACCGGCCCGCGCCCCCGCGTTGCGCACCCGCACCCGCACCGTGGTCCCGGTGAGCTCGATGGACTCGTAGGCCCAGTCCGTGTACCCGAGCCCATGCCCGAAGGCGTACGCAGGAACGACACCGGCCCGCTCCCACGCGCGGTAGCCGATGAAGACGCCCTCGTCGTACGACAGCTCACCCTTCGTCGGGACGACCTCACTCACCGGCACGTCCTCGAACCGCACCGGCCACGTACTGGGCAGCCGTCCCCCGGGCTCCTCCTCCCCCAGCAGCACATCCGCCAGCGCCGCACCCGCCTCCTGCCCGGCGAACCAGCTGAGCAGCACCGCCGCCACCTCCTCCCGCCACGGAAGCTCCACCGGCGAGCCGGAGTTGACGATCACCACCGTCCGCGGGTTGACCGCGGCGACCGCCGCGACCAGCTCGTCCTGACGGCCCGGCAGCCGCAGGTCCTTGCGGTCGAACCCCTCGGACTCGACCCGCTCGGTGGTGGCGACCACGACGATCGCGGTGTCCGCGGCGCGCGCGGCCTCCACGGCCTCGGCGATCAGCTCGTCCCCGTCCCGCGGCGGATTGCCGTGGACGAGGGAGAAGGCGACGGCGCGGATCGGCATGTCCTCGATCTTGAAGACGACGTAGTGAAGCGACACCTCGACCGTCTTTCCGGCTTCGAGCGTGACCTCACCCCGGTCCAGCGGGGCACCGAAGAACGCCTCGAAAGGATCCGTCTCAGGGCCGAGTTCCTGGACGCCGTCAAAGACGACTTGACCATCGACAACGAGCTTGAACCCACCCAGCCCCCGGGTCCCGAAGTGGTGGGCGCCGGACTCGCGCGGGGTGAAGGTGCCGCTGATCTCGACGCTGTACAGCGCTTCGTACGTCACACCAGCCGGCAGGTCGTTGCCCATCCACTGCACCTGGCCGCCCGGCAGGCTCGACGTGCCGAGGACCTGGCCGTCGGCGTCCCGGCAGACGGCCCGCAGCTCGAAGCCCTGCCCGGCCGTGCCGAGTTCCTCGCTGGGGTCGGCGCCGACGGCGTACGTCAGCGCGCCCTCGGGCAGCGCCGCGGTGAGGCCGTCGAGCGGCGACACGACGTGATCGGGGAAGACCTGCGCGGAGCCGCCGCCGAGCACACGGGCGTCGCGCGCGGCCGCGCCGATGAGGGCGACCTTGCGGGTCCGGGCGGCGTCCAGCGGCAGAGCCGCGTCCTCGTTGCGTACGAGGACGAAGGAGCGGCGGGCGATCTCCCGGGCGAGGGCGTCGCCGTCGATGCCCGCGGGGCGGTCGGCCTCGGCGACGGCGGCAGGGGCGCTGTCGAGGATCCCGACCCTCGCCGCCAGCCGCAGCACATTCCGCACGGCGTCGTCGACGACCGCCTCCTCGACCAGCCCGTCCCGTACGGCCGCGGCGAGCGCCTCGCCATAGACGGTCATCGGGCCCGGCATGGCGACGTCGAGCCCACCCACGATGGCACCGACGGTGTCCCGCGCGGCCATCCAGTCGGAGACGATGTAGCCGTCGAAGCCCCATTCGCCGCGCAGGACCTCGTTCTGGAGGTAGCGGTGCTCGGTCATGGTGTAGCCGTTGACCGAGTTGTAGGCGGCCATGATGCCCCAGGGGTGGGCGTTCTTGACGATGGCCTCGAAGGGGGCGAGGTAGAGCTCGCGCAGAGCCCGCGCGCCGACGACATTGTCGACCGTGAAGCGGTCGGTCTCGGCGTCGTTGGCGACGAAGTGCTTGACGGTGGTGCCGACTCCGCCGTCCTGGACGCCGGCGACATATCCGCCGCCGATCTCGCCGGTGAGATACGGGTCCTCGGAGTACGCCTCGAAGTGCCGTCCGCCCAGCGGCGACCGGTGCAGGTTGACGGTCGGCGCGAGCAGGACGTGGACCCCCTTGCGGCGGGCCTCCTGGGCGAGCAGGTGGCCGGCCCGGCGGGCCAGCTCGGGGTCCCAGGTGGCGGCGAGGGCGGTGGGGCTGGGCAGCGCAACCGAGGGGTCGTCCGCCGTCCAGCGCACACCGCGCACGCCGATCGGACCGTCCGACATCACCAGCGAGCCCAGTCCGATCTCGGGCACCGCGGGCAGCGACCACATGTCCTGCCCGGCCAGCAGTCCTGCCTTGGTGTCGAGGTCGAGCTTGCCGAGCGCGGCCTCTACGGCGTTCGCGCGCTCGATGTCAGGACTGGTGGTCATGGAGCCAACTCCCTATATGAGGGTGGGCGAAAGCAGGGCCGAGCGGAGAAACGCCCGTGTTAGAGGCCGCGCGAATAGGTGGGGCGGCGTCGCGTGCCGATGAGCGGCGCCTGGCGGCGTTGTCGTCGGTCGATGACGTCCCCCAGCCTGGCGGCTGGGAGGTGCCCCCACCGCGTCGCCTCCCTCCTCCGCCTTGCCAGACTTGCCCCTCGCCCCGCTCCTTCACCCGCCCCACCTATTCGCGCGGCCTCTTACTTGGTGGACATCCTGAACCGGGCGACCTATTGATCGGTAGGGGTTGTTATAATTTCGTTATAATTAAATCTCCGCAGCCCGAACGCGCAAGCTAGGCTCACGAACGTGACAGCACACGACAGCGGCCGCAGACTCGGGCGCGCGACGCGCAACGAGGACCGCAAGGCGGAGATCATCCAGGCCGCCCTGGAGGTCATCGCCGAGCGCGGCTACCGGGGGGCCTCCCTCGCGGCGGTCGCCGAACGCGTGGGCCTCACCCAGCAGGGTCTGCTGCACTACTTCCCCACCAAGGAAGCGCTGCTCATCGCCGTGCTGGAGATCCGGGACCAGTGGGACATGGCCTCCGCTGCCCTGGCCGGCAGTGCCTGGCCGATGGAGATGATGGCCAGCCTCGTCGAGTACAACGCCACCCGCCCCGGCATCGTCCAGGTCTTCACCGTCCTCGCCGGCGACAGCGTCACCGAGGACCACCCAGCCCGCGAGTACTTCAAGGACCGCTACCGCTGGGTCCGCCACAACGCGGTCGAGTCCCTCCGCAACGAATACGGCGACGAACTCCCCGGCGGCCTCACCCCCGAGCAGGCCGCGCCCCTGCTGATCGCTATCATGGACGGCCTCCAGGTCCAGTGGCTGCACGACCCGGAAGCGGTGGACATGCCGGCGTCCTTCCGCGACTTCGTCAAGCTGCTGACGCCGGATGACCTGCCGAAGACGTAACAAGGCGTAACAAGGCGTAAAAGGAGGTAAGGACCGCCCTCTTGGGAGGGCGGTCCTTACCTCTTGGTCAGACGGACGTCAAAGCTTGACGATCATCTTGCCGGTGTTCTCGCCACGCAGCAGGCCGAAGAAGGCCTCCAGGTTGTTCTCGATGCCCTCGACCACCGTCTCGCGGTAGTGCAGCTTGCCCTCGGCGAGCCAGCCGCCGACCTCCTGGACGAACTGCGGCTGGAGGTCGTAGTGGTCGCCGACCAGGAAGCCCTCGATGCGCAGCCGGTTCTGGAGGACCTTGGCCATGTTGCGCGGGCCGCAGCTGGGCTCGGTGTCGTTGTACTGGGCGATCAGGCCGCAGATGGCGATGCGGCCGCGCATGTTGAGCGCGCCGATGGCCGCTTCGAGGTGCTCGCCGCCGACATTGTCGAAGTAGACGTCGATGCCGTCGGGCGCGGCCGCCGCGAGCTGCTCGGCGACGGGGCCGTTCTTGTAGTTGAAGGCCGCGTCGAAGCCGTACTCCTCGACGAGCAGCTTGACCTTCTCGTCGGAGCCCGCGCTGCCGATGACCCGCGACGCGCCCTCGAGCTTGGCGATCTGGCCCACCTGACTGCCCACCGCGCCGGCCGCGCCGGAGACGAAGACCGCGTCGCCCTCCTTGAAGGCCGCGACCCGCAGCAGACCCGCGTACGCCGTCAGGCCGGTCATGCCGAGTACGCCGAGGTACGTGCTGAGCGGCGCCACCGACGGGTCGACCTTGACCGCGGACTTCGCGTTGACGAGGGCGTACTCGCGCCACCCGTCGAAGTGCAGCACATGGTCGCCGGGCGCGAAGCCCTCCGCGTTCGAGGCGACGATCTCGCCGACCGCGCCGCCCTGCATGGGCCGGTCCAGCTCGAACGGCGCCGCGTAGGACTTGCCGGCATTCATCCGGCCGCGCATGTACGGGTCAACGGAGACGTACTCGTTGCGCACCAGGAGCTGACCCGGGCCGGGCTCGCCGACCTCGGTCTCGCGCAGGGCGAAGTCCTCCGGCTTGGGCCACCCGTGGGGGCGGGAGACCAGGTGCCATTCACGGCTCTTCGGCATGAGGGGATGACGCCTTTCGAAAGGTTGAGGTTCTTAACAAACGGTGCCCTTGATGTTTCATGATGTCAAATAAATCGGAACCCACCGGTGCATGCCCCGGGATCGCGCGTCGAGCGCGGACGATGGAGCGGCCCTGCGGGACCTATCGATGGGGACGCCCCCCAGCTGAGGGGACACCCCTCAGCCGCACCACCACAGCACACGCTTGCACGTCGCCGAGGGCGACGGGGACTCCGTGGTGGGCGACGGATCCGCCGAAGTGGGGTCGGACGTGGCAGAGGGGCCGGACGTGGCGGAGGAGGTCGTCGCGGGGGCGGTGGTGATGTCGCCGGAGGCGGTGGCCGTGCCGGTGGCGGACGCGGAGGCGCTGGCAGATGCCTTGGCCTTCTTCTTGGCACTGGCGGAGGCGGAGGCCGACACGTCGGACAGGGGATCGGCCGACGTCTTGCTGCCCGCGCTGCCGGAGGCCCCCGGCGAAGCGCTGGCGCTGTCCTTGCCCTTGGCGGCACCGGTGTCCGCCGAGGAGTTCGTGCCGGTGGCACCGCTGACGTAGCTGACGATGGGCAGTTCGGTGACGCTCACGCCGACGAGGAGCGCGATCCCGGCGCCGACCACCGAGCCGACGACCAGCCGCGACCTGCTGCGCCCCCGCGCCCGGCGGGAACCGCGCGACGGTCTGCCGCCGCCGCGCTGCTCGGCACGGCGCCGTGCGGCGCG
>NZ_RJVR01000239.1 GCF_003999195.1 Streptomyces soli | reverse complement strand
CCCGAAGACGCGGCACCGTCCACGGTGACCGTGTCCCAGGACGCGGCAGGGCGCTGGTTCGTGTCGCTGCTGTGCGACGACATGATCACCCCCGGCCCGGCCACCACGGCGGCGGTCGGTATCGACGCCGGGATCGCCTCCCTGATGACCCTGTCCACCGGGGAGAAGATCACCAACCCGCGTCACGAGCGCCGCGACCGGGCCCGTCTCGCGAAGGCGCAGCGGGAGGTGTCGCGCAAGGAGAAGGGCTCCGCGAACCGGGCCAAGGCCCGTCTGAAGGTCGCCAAGGTCCATGCCCGGATCACCGACCGGCGCCGCGATTACCTGCACAAGCTGACCACTCGACTCGTCCGTGAGAACCAAACGGTCGTGATCGAGGACCTGACCGTCCGCACCATGGTCACGAACCACAAGCTGGCCCGTGCCATCTCCGACGCGGCGTGGAGCGACATGCGGTCGATGCTGGAGTACAAGTGCGCCTGGTACGGGCGTGACCTGGTGGTGGTCGACCGGTGGTTCCCCGGCTCGAAACTGTGCGGGGCATGCGGGACGCTTCGGGCGAAGCTGCCGCTGAACGTCCGGGAGTGGACGTGCGACTGCGGCGCGGTGCATGACCGCGACGTGAACGCGGCGAAGAACATTCTCGCGGCCGGGCTGGCCGTGTCTGCCTGTGGAGACGGTGTAAGACCTCAACGGGAGTCCTCCCGGACGGGGCAGTCGTCGGTGAAGCAGGAAACCCAGCGGGCGACCGCTGGAATCCCCCGCCCATAGGCGGGGGAGGATGTCAACTTCGACAGACCTGGCCCCGGGGGGCGGCCGCCGCCGAGGTGCTCGGACCCAGGTCCGTGAGTCCGCGGGGAAGCCGCCCTCGCCCTGACTGAGACCGCTCCACCCTCGCGGCGGAACTCGGCCGCGAGGGCCAGAGGCTGGAGAAGGAGCTGGAGGACGCCGGCATCAAGCTCTCCGCGGTGGCCACCGACATCCTCGGCGTCTCCGGGCGGGCGATGCTGACCGCGTTCATCGACGGCGAACGCGACATCCACGCCCTGGCCCAGATGGCCATGGCCCGCATGCGGCCCAAGATCCCTGCCCTGGTCGAGGCGCTGACCGGCAACTTCGGAACCCTTTTCGACCAGCCAAACTCTTACTAAAGCGAAGGGGGTGCGGTGATGGACACCAAGGGCACCAAGGGCACCGAGGGCACCAAGGGCACCAAGGGCACCAAGGGCACCAAGCTGAGGCTCTGGCGCTGGCGGCGCAATCCGCTCAAGCGAAGCTCGGATGTGGCGGAGGCGTGGGCGGTCCTGGCCGCCAGCCTGCTGCTGGCCGTCGGTGCGCCGGTGGTCGGAGTGGTCACTGCGGTAGGCGTCGAGGGGGCCGCAGTGCGGCAGAGCCAGGAGTTGCGCGCTATCTCCGCCGTGCTGACCGAGAACGCCCCCGCCGCGGCGCGGAACGTCTCCATGGATTCGAACAGCGACCTGTACATCGCTTCGAAGGGTGACCGGGTGCGCGCGACCGTGCGCTGGACAGCCTCCGACCGCTCCTCCCGTACGGGCAAGGCCCTGGTGCCGGCGGACCGCCCGGCCGGGACCCGGACCACTGTGTGGCTGGGTGGACGCGGTGCCCTCCACGATCCCCCGGCCAACTCCGGTCAGGCCGCGGGGTTGGGTGTCGTGATCGGGTCGCTCGCCGCGACCGGCGTCTGCCTGCTCGTGGTGGGCGGCCGCCGGGCCGTACAGTTCCGGCTGGACCGGCGCCGCGAAGCGAAGTGGGAACAGGAGTGGGCCGAGGCTGGCCCCAAGTGGGGGCGCCGCACCGCGTAGCCGCTCCACGGAGTCGGAGGACATGAGGTCCCTGAAGTGAAATCTTCCCGGCATCCCCCTGGACATCCATTGCGTCTGCCGCAACCATAAGGGGAGTGGGACTGCATACGATATACAGTCTACGATATGGGGTCTGGGGGCGCGATGGTTGCCACCACGCACGGAGCTGGGCGACCCCGTGCGTAACCGCGAGGAGTTGAGGACAGCTGGCGCGATCCGAGAGCGACCCCGCTGCAGGCGGTGGGGCGCAGTCGACCGCGAGCACCACTCCTGGCACGTCCGGCAGCATCCACCGGACGCCTACGTCCCCGGAACCATGAACCAGACCATGTACAAGTGAGGTGGCGATCATGACGAAGGCTCTAGAAGGTGTGCGCGTCCTCGATATGACTCACGTGCAGTCCGGCCCGTCCGCGACGCAGATCCTCGCGTGGCTCGGCGCCGATGTGGTCAAGGTCGAGGCCCCGACCGGGGACATCACCCGCAAGCAGCTGCGCGACCTTCCGGACGCCGACAGCCTGTACTTCACGATGCTCAACAGCAACAAGCGCAGCGTCACCCTCAACGCCAAGACCGAGCGCGGCAAGGAGATCCTCACCGAGCTGATCCGCCGCTCCGACATCATGGTGGAAAACTTCGCCCCGGGCGCGGTCGACCGTATGGGCTTCACCTGGGACCGCATCCGCGAGATCAACCCGCGCATCGTCTACGCCTCTATCAAGGGCTTCGGTGACGGCCCGTACACCAACTTCAAGGCGTACGAGGTCGTCGCCCAGGCCATGGGTGGGTCCATGTCGACCACCGGCTTCGAGGACGGGCCGCCGCTGGCGACCGGCGCGCAGATCGGCGACTCGGGCACCGGCATGCACGCTGTCGCCGGCATCCTCGCCGCCCTGTACCAGCGCACCCACACCGGCCGCGGCCAGCGCGTGAATGTCGCGATGCAGCACGCCGTGCTCAACCTGTGCCGGGTGAAGCTGCGCGACCAACAGCGGCTCGCACACGGGCCGCTGGCCGAGTACCCGAACGAGGATTTCGGCGACGAGGTGCCGCGCTCGGGCAACGCGAGTGGCGGCGGCCAGCCGGGCTGGGCGGTCAAGTGCGCGCCGGGCGGGCCGAACGACTACGTGTACGTCATTGTGCAGCCCGTTGGCTGGCAGCCGATCGCCGAGCTCCTCGGCCGGCCCGAGCTGGCCGATGACCCCGAGTGGGCCACCCCCGAGGCCCGTCTGCCGAAGCTCGGCAAAATGTTCCAGATGATCGAGGAGTGGACCCGCACCCTCCCCAAGTGGCAGGTGCTGGAGGCGCTCAACAACCACAACATCCCGTGCGGGCCGATCCTGTCCACCAAGGAGATCATCGAGGACGCCTCACTAGCTGCCAACGAGATCGTTGTCAAGGTCGAGCACCCGGAGCGCGGATCGTACGTCACGGTCGGCAGCCCGCTGAAACTGTCCGATTCCCCTGTCGAGGTGGAACGTTCCCCGCTGCTCGGCGAACACAACGAAGAGATTTACCTTGGCGAACTCGGCCTCTCCCACGAGGAGTTGCCGCTGCTCAAGGCGCAGGGAGTGATCTGACCGATGACCGTAAACCATGAGACGACCGAGCGTGACACGTGGCGGCGGTGCTCGCCGCCGTACGGGCGGAGGATCGCAACGTTCTCACCTCGCCCGAGCTCGAGGGCAAGCGCATCGCCGACGCGTCGGCACCACCCGCCGCGCCCGGGACGGCATCCAATCCCCGCACGAGGCTGAGCTGAGGCGGCGCAGCGGCCTCGGCGGCCGGGCCCAGCGCGGGACATGCGCACTGATCGAACACCCCACCCTCAAACGGTGGTTGAGGACCTCCAAGAACGGACGCCTGGACGGCAAGTATCAGCTGGTCCAGACCACCTGGATCGAAATTGGCCCCTGGCGCATTCGAAAGAGGGTCGGCATACTGTATGCAATCATCCTGCTGGTGTGCGCCTGCACGGCAACTTCCCCTCATATGCGCTCTACCCGCCCGCCGCCCCACGCCTGACGTCAGACCAGAAACCACTCCCGAGGGGGTCACCAGTGTCGTATCGCACCGCTTTCTCTCACGTCCTGAGCAGCGTCATCGCGCCCTCGGCCGAAAAGATCGGCAGGGAGGGGAGGTTTCCGCGTAGCTCGGTGACGGCCCTCGGCCACGCCGGGCTGCTCGGACTCACCGCCTCCGCAGACCTCGGCGGCGGCGGGCTGGGTCTGCCTGACGCCGCCGAGGTGGTGGCGCGGGTCGCCCGCGCCTGCCCGGCAACCGGGGCCGTGCTCCAGTCCCACTATGCGGCGGTCGCCGTCCTCGAGTCATACGGCAGCCCCTGGGTCCGCGGCGAGATCGCCGCCGGACGCCACCTCAGCAGCCTCGCTCTGGCCGAGGGTGTCCCCGGCGAGCGGGGCGGGCAGGCCCAGGCCTGGGCACCCCGCTCCACCGCTGCCCGCTCCGGTGACGTGGTCGCCCTGCGCGCCCGCAAACACGAGGTGGTCGCGGCTGGAGAGGCCGACAGCTACGTCTGGTCCTCCCGGTCGCTTGCCGTACAGGACGGCCTGACTCTCTGGATGGTCCCCGCACACGCCTCCGACCTGTTCGTCCCAGCCCGACCCGACGGGGGAGGGCCGTCCGGCAGCGCGACCTCCACTGTCTTCGCCGACCCGGTCCTTGTCCCCGCCGACGCGATGCTCGGACCGGACGGCGGAGGGCTAGACATCGTGCTGCGCACCGTCCTGCCGTGGCTGCTCGAACTGCAGGCCGCCGTCGGCGCCGCCGCCATCCACCCCGCGGTGGCCGCCGCCTCCCCTGCGCCGGCTCGCCGCCCTACTGATTCCCTTGCATCGTCTTGAATCCGGTCGGCGGGTGGCAGGGCCACGAATCGAGGGCTGACGCCGAAGGGACGGCATCGCCGGAAGACCGGCGGTGCCGTCCGCGGTGGCCCGGTCCGGTCAGTCCTGGCCTGCCGCTGCGGCGATCGCTTTCCGGTACTCGCCGGTGCGTTCGGTGTGCTTGCGCATGATCTCGCTCGCGCGGTCGGCGTCGCCCTTGGCGATGGCCTCGATGAGCTGGGCGTGCTCGTTCCAGGCGTCCTTGCCGCGGGGCTTGGCGATGGGCATGTAGTACCAGCGCACCCTCCGGGTCACCTGCGAGATCAGCTCAGCCAGTACGGCGTTGCCGGCTACGGAGGTGATGAAGGCGTGCAGAGCGGTGTTGGCCGCGACCAGGCGTTCGACGTCGCCGTCGGCGAGCGCGTCGACGCCTTCCTGCTGCAGCGCCCAGAGCTGTTCGACGTCTTCGGGTTTCGCATTCTGGGCGGCGCCGCGTGCCGAGTGGGTTTCCAGTACGGCGCGGACGCTGAGGAGTTGGGTGGCCTCTTCCTCGGTGGGGGAGTGGACGAAGGCGCCCTGGGCCGGGCGCAGGTCGACCCAGCCGTCGGTCTGCAGTCGCTGCAGGGCTTCGCGTACCGGCTGGCGGCTCACTCCGAGGTGTTCGGCGAGCTCGGCCTCGACCAGGTGTTGGCCGGGTTTGAGGGAGCCGTTGATGATCAGTTCGATCAGGGCGTCGTACACAGCCTGGCGCAGCGGAGCCGGGCGAGCGACGCGGCGGGATGCCGCGGCCGTCAGGGCCTCGTCCATGGTTCCCCCGTTCTGCCACCGAGCCCGTGGGGCCGACAGCTCTGCCAGTGGTGGCCGCCGAGTCCGGCGGCAGGCCCCAACGTACAGGTTTTGGTATGCAGGATGCCGTGTGCTGGTGGCATGTGCCAAGACCTCGCCGCCACCGTGATGGCCGTGGCTGAATCAGGACCCTGGCCGCTTGTCGAGATCGGATGCGTCGGCGCTGGTCTCGTAAAAGTCGTACGGGATTCTGTATACAGAAGCTTGTATGCGGTATTGTCTCAGTCTATCTACCGCCAGCATCGCTGGGAGCGAAGCGGCTCTGTTCGTCGGTCACGGACCCCGCGCATCCGCAGAAGAGGTCAAGGGGCCTATATGTGCGTGAATCGATCTTGTCGGACGGTAGTCAGAATCTCGCGCTCATACTCCCGCGCATGACGGAAGGCGGAGCGATCATGACGATCAGCAGGAGTGACGTGACGGTCGAGAACGTGGTCCAGGCGGTCGTGGCTGGTCACCGCGGTCAGCGCGGCTCGCTGCTTCCTATATTGCACGCCATTCAGGCCGAGTTGGGCTATGTGCCCCAAGAGGCGATTCCGGTGCTCGCCGACGAACTCAACCTCTCCCGGGCGGACGTCCACGGAGTGGTGACCTTCTACCATGACTTCCGCCGCGAGCCGGCGGGGCACACCACGGTGCGGATATGCCGTGCCGAGGCATGCCAGGCCCTGGGTGCCAACAACCTGGTGGGCTACGTCCGCGAGGCCGGACTGTCCCTGGGGGAAACGGCCGCGGACGGCTCGGTGACCGTCGAGCAGGTCTTCTGCCTCGGCAACTGCGCTCTCGGACCGTCGGTAGAGGCGAACGGTCGGCTGTACGGACGAGTGGACACGGCCCAGCTGGGCTCGATCCTCAATGGGACGGTCTCATGATGAAGGTCTCTTCGGACTCCGCAGTGACGGTCTACGTCCCCCGCGACTCGGCGGCCAGGTCCGTCGGCGCGGACAAGGTCGCGGACGCCCTGCAACGTGCAGCCGCTAGCGGAGAGTTCGCCATCGACGTGGTGCGCAACGGATCACGCGGCATGCTGTGGCTGGAGCCGCTGGTCGAGGTGGCGACGCCGAACGGCCGCGTCGGCTACGGACCGGTGGCCCCCTCGGACGTGGAGGGCCTCCTGGCCGCGGGCATGCTTGACGGAGCGGACCATCCGCTGCGGCTCGGCGTCGTGGACGAACTGCCCTGGCTGGCACGCCAGACGCGGGTCACCTTCGCCAGGGTCGGCGTGACCGACCCCCTGTCGACACAGGACTATCTGCGGCACGGCGGCCTGGTCGGGCTGCGTGCGGCGCTGGAGCGCGCACCTGCGGACGTGGTCACGGAGGTCACCGAATCCGGACTGCGCGGCCGTGGCGGCGCGGGATTCCCGGCGGGCATCAAGTGGAAGACCGTGCTCGAGTGCACCGACGAGCTGAAATTCGTCTGCTGCAACGCCGACGAGGGGGACAGCGGGACCTTCGCCGACCGCATGGTCATGGAAGGCGACCCCTTCATGCTCATCGAGGGCATGACGATCGCCGCACACGCGGTCGGTGCGAGCGAGGGCTACATCTACATCCGCTCGGAGTACCCCGATGCGGTGGCCACGATGCGCTCGGCGATCGAAATCGCGCGTGAGCACGGATGGCTCGGGACACACATCCTGGGCTCCGCGCTCGACTTCGATCTGCACATCCGCGTCGGCGCCGGTGCGTACATCTGCGGCGAGGAAACCTCCATGCTGGAGAGCCTGGAGGGCAAGCGGGGCACAGTCCGCGCGAAGCCGCCGATCCCGGCGATCGAGGGCCTGTTCGGCAAACCGACCGTGGTGAACAACGTCCTCACACTGGCCACCGTGCCAACCGTCCTCGCCAATGGGGCGAAGGCGTACCAGGAACTCGGCGTCGAGCGGTCGCGCGGCACCCAGGTGTTCCAACTCGGTGGCAACATCGCGCACGGCGGAATCGTGGAGACGGCGTTCGGCGTCACCCTGCGCGAACTCGTCGAGGACTACGGCGGCGGGACCTTCTCCGGACGCCCGGTGCGTACGGTGCAGGTCGGCGGGCCGCTCGGCGCCTACCTGCCGACGTCGATGTTCGACCTCCCGATGGACTACGAAGCATTCGCGGCCGTCGGCGCGATGGTCGGCCACGGCGGCATCGTCGTGTTCGACGACTCCGTCGACATGGCCGCCCAGGCTCGTTTCGCGATGGAGTTCTGCGCCGAGGAATCCTGCGGCAAGTGCACACCGTGCCGGGTCGGTTCCGTGCGTGGCGTCGAGGTGATCGACAAGATCGTGGCCGGTCAGCAACGGGACGAGAATCTTGCCCTGCTCGAGGATCTGTGCGACCTGATGACCGATGGCTCGCTGTGTGCGATGGGCGGCCTGACGCCGATGCCCGTACGCAGCGCCATCACTCATTTCCCTGACGATTTCCTCGCTCGCGACCGAGGCCAGGAGATCCAACCCACGCAAGCGAGTGGCGCAAGGACGGAGGGCACGGCATGACACTCCTCAAGGAACCCGACTTCGGCACCCCGGAGAGGTCCGGCGAGGCAACGGTCTCGGTGGAAGTGGACGGGCTGCCGGTGAGCGTGCCGGAGGGCACGTCGGTGATGCGCGCCGCCGCGCTCGCCGGCATCGACATCCCCAAACTGTGCGCCACCGACAGCCTCGAGCCGTTCGGCTCCTGCCGGCTGTGCGTGGTGGAGATCGACGGCCGGCGGGGCACCCCGGCGTCCTGCACCACGCCGGTGGCGGACGGGATGCGGGTGAGTACCCAGACGCCGAAGGTGGAGAAGCTCCGCCAGGGCGTCATGGAGCTCTACATATCGGACCATCCGCTGGACTGCCTCACCTGCCCGGCCAACGGCGACTGCGAGCTGCAGGACATGGCCGGCGTGGTCGGGCTGCGGCAGGTCCGGTACGGCTACGAGGGCGAGAACCACCTCGACGCCGAGAAGGACACGTCCAACCCGTACTTCGACTTCGACGCGTCCAAGTGCATCGCCTGCTCCCGCTGCGTGCGGGCCTGCGGCGAGGTGCAGGGCACGTTCGCGCTGACCATCGAGGGGCGCGGCTTCGACTCCAAGGTCTCGGCGGGCGCCGGCGAGAGCTTTATGGACTCCGAGTGCGTCTCCTGCGGGGCCTGCGTACAGGCCTGCCCGACCTCGACGCTCCAGGAGAA
Source organism: Streptomyces soli (assembly GCF_003999195.1). Lineage (GTDB taxonomy): Bacteria > Actinomycetota > Actinomycetes > Streptomycetales > Streptomycetaceae > Actinacidiphila > Actinacidiphila soli. The sequence continues at coordinate 2,976 of NZ_RJVR01000239.1, read as the reverse complement.
GTCGGTGGTCGAACTCGGCATGCCGACCCGGTCGGTGATCACCACCTGCGCGTACTGCGGTGTCGGCTGCTCGTTCAAGGCCGAGCTGCGCGGCGACGAACTGGTGCGGATGGTGCCCCACAAGGACGGCGGCGCGAACGAGGGCCACTCCTGCGTGAAGGGCCGCTTCGCTTTCGGCTATGCCTCGCACCCCGACCGGGTGCTCAAGCCCATGGTCCGCGACAAGATCACCGATCCATGGCGCGAGGTCGAGTGGGACGAGGCCATCGGCACCGTCGCCACGCGGATGCGCGAGCTCCAGGGGCGGTACGGACCGAGTTCGATCGGCGCCATCTCCTCGTCGCGCTGCACCAACGAAGAGGTCTACGTCGTACAGAAGATGGTGCGCGCGGCCTTCGGCAACAACAACATCGACACCTGCGCCCGGGTCTGCCACTCCCCGACGGGATACGGGCTCAAGCAGACCTTCGGCGAGTCGGCCGGCACCCAGGACTTCCGCTCGGTCGCCGAGGCCGACGTGATCATGGTGATCGGGGCGAACCCCACGGACGGGCACCCGGTGTTCGCCTCCCGGATGAAGCGCCGGCTGCGTGAGGGCGCGGAGCTCATCGTGGTCGACCCGCGCCGTATCGACCTGGTGCGCTCGCCGCACATCGAGGCCGCGCACCACCTCCAGCTCAAGCCGAGCACGAACGTCGCCGTCGTCAACGCCATGGCGCACGTGGTGGTCACCGAGGGCCTGGCCGATCTGGGCTTCGTGGCGCAACGGTGCGAAGGGTTCGACGAGTGGGCGGAGTTCGTCGCCCGCCCGGAGAACAGCCCGGAGGCCACCGAGGAGATCAGTGGCGTACCGGCCGAGGAACTGCGGGCCGCCGCCCGGCTGTACGCGGCGGCACCCAACGGGGCCATCTACTACGGCCTCGGCGTCACCGAGCACAGCCAGGGCTCGACCATGGTCATGGGAATGGCCAATCTCGCGATGGCGTGCGGCAACATCGGCCGTGACGGTGTCGGAGTGAACCCGCTGCGCGGTCAGAACAACGTGCAGGGCTCGTGCGACATGGGCTCCTTCCCGCACGAGCTGCCCGGCTACCGGCATGTCTCCGACGACGCGGTACGCGATGTGTTCGAGAAGCTCTGGGGCGGCACCATCCTGGCCGAGCCCGGCTTGCGGATCCCGAACATGTTCGACGCGGCGATCGACGGGACCTTCCGGGGCCTGTTCGTCCACGGCGAGGACATCGCACAGTCCGACCCGAACCTCAAGCACGTCACCGCCGCGCTCGAGGCCATGGAACTGGTCGTCGTGCAGGACCTGTTCCTCAACGAGACGGCCAAGTTCGCGCACGTCTTCCTGCCCGGTGCATCCTTCCTGGAGAAGGACGGCACGTTCACCAACGCCGAACGCCGGATCAACCGGGTGCGCGCGGTGATGAAGCCGAAGACGGGCAAGCACGAGTGGCAGATCGTCAGCGAGATCGCCACCGCCATGGGTTACCCCATGGCCTACGACCACCCGAGTCAGATCATGGACGAGATCGCCTCGGTCACGCCGACCTTCACCGGCGTGTCCTTCGAGGTGCTGGACAAGCTCGGTAGCGTCCAGTGGCCGTGCAATGAGTCGGCTCCGGAGGGGACGCCCGTCATGCACGTGGACGAGTTCGTCCGCGGCAAGGGCAAGTTCGTGGTCACCTCCTTCGTGCCGACGAACGAGCGCAGCACCCGGCGCTTCCCGCTGGTCCTGACCACGGGGCGGATCCTCAGCCAGTACAACGTCGGGGCGCAGACCCGCCGTACCGGCAACGTCGCCTGGCATCCCGAGGACATCCTGGAGCTGCACCCCCACGACGCAGAGGTGCGCGGCATCACCGACGGTGACATGGTGACGCTGGCCAGCCGTGTCGGGCAGACGACGCTGCGCGCGGAGATCTCCGACCGGATGCCGACCGGCGTCGTGTACACCACGTTCCACCACCCCGTGACCGGCGCCAACGTGGTGACCACGGAGAACTCGGACTGGGCGACCAACTGCCCGGAATACAAGGTGACCGCGGTCCAAGTCGGCCTCGCGCACCCGCTCCAGCACAGCGACACGCAACCCGCCGAGAACGAGTTGCTCACGGTGGTGGACTGAGATGGCAGTCGGCGCGCCACCGGAACGCAGGATGGCAAACGACATCGCCGCGAACCTCGGACACCTGCCGGGTGAACGGGCCGCCGAGGCGGTCGCAGGACACATAGGCAGGTTCTGGGACCCGCGCATGCGCACCCGGCTGTTCGAGTTCGTCGACGCCGGAGCGGACGGGCTGGACCCCTTGGTGGTCGCCGCGGTGAAGCTCATGCGCTGACCCACGGGTTTCGCCCGGTCTCGGGTCCGGATCACGAGCGGAAACGCAGACGTGCCTTCTGAGTTGGGATGACGAGGCTGTCAGAAGTCTCTGCCGTCCCAGCAGGAAGGCACTTTCTGCGTGCCTATGACCCGGTCGCGTCCCCTGCTTGTTGTCTCAGCCGACGGGCCACCGGGCCGGGTCCTGACGGCCGTGAGCATGTACGGTGCCGCGTTCACGACGGTGCTCGGTGCGTTGACCGGAATTCTTGAGGGCAAGCCGGGTCTTTCACGTCCGGGTTGCTCATTCTCGGCGCGGGAGCCGCGTAGCGGCGGAGGTTCCTTCGCCGTCTGGCCGGTCCCTGTCGCGGTGTCGGTTTGTCAGTGGGGGGTCGTAGTCTTCCGGTGGCGCGTTGACGTGCGGTCACTTTGGCCGTTGGGGTGGGTGTTGTCGGTTGCGGGTTGTAGCTTTTCCTGGACTGTCGGGGCGGGATGGGTGAGGGGGTGTGTGGCAGTGTCGGAGGATGTCGAGGGTGTCGTCCGGGCTGAGGCCCGGGTTGTTCCGCCGGCTGTTGCTGCGCGTCTGGCGTCGATGCGGGCCGTCTGGTTCCACAGCCCGGCCGCGGCGTGAACCGGGCCACCCGCAGCAT
>NZ_RJVR01000099.1 GCF_003999195.1 Streptomyces soli | reverse complement strand
CGTAGCTGTCGTCCCCTCACCACGAGGAGACAGCACCGACCAGACAGACGGCACCACCACCCCCACGGGTGCTGGCCGGACACCCGTCCACGCCACCTAACCAGTCAGCGCAAGACAGAAGCCCCGGCCCTTCAGGCCGGGGAGGTTCACCATCCACGGGCGTGTGGTCCTGGTCCGCCGTGTCCGGCTCGACGGCTGGCCCGTCGCGCAGTAGCGGGCGATCCAGCGGTGCGCGCAATGGTGCGTATGGCCTTGGCGGCGCACACGGCCATCCGGAACCAGCCACCCGCCAGCAGACTGTCACCAACCTGATGGCGGGTTACACCTAGACGCCACCCTGATCACCCGCCACTCGGAGAAGGAACCGGCGGCGGCCACTTACAAAGGCCGCAACGCCGGGGAGCCGCGAGCGCCGCCGGTGGGCGTCGCCGCCGTGGTGGCCCGGGCCGGGGGCGGGGTGCTGCCGTTGCCGCCCAGTTACTCGGAGGTCGGCGGCGCGGGCACTGGATTCGTATACGACCCCGGCATCGCCACCGCCGTCCGGTGGCGCCCGGAGCGTGCGCCGTCGGCGTTCGGCCAGGTCAGCGGTGCCGTGTTCCCGTCCTGGCTGCCGTGTTCGGCTGGGATGCCGCTGCTGTCCTGGGGCGGACGCCAACTGCCCGGCACGGTGCGCCAATACCTTCCCCGGGAGGCCCCTCCGCGGCGGCGTGGTCGCGTGCTGTACGCGGCCGTGGGCCTCGGCCAGCGCCGGCTCGCTCATCACCTTGGCACCTGGCGGTCGGCGCCACGGCGCCGTGGTGTTGCGGGCGGGCGCGGCCGGCAGCAAGGCGGCGCCCGCAGGTGCAATGCGGTGGTTCGGAGGCATTCGCCCAGCTTCCAGAGCCCGGTTACGGAAGCCGGGGAAGCGGTGGTTGGTAATGCCGGAGTCAATCTTGCTGACATCCTCTGGACATATGCTTTGGCTGATCCATACCGTATGCAATCTGCAATATGGAGATCCTTAAGCACCGACCAACCTGATCAGCCATCTCACCCCCTGCGCGCGGCAGGACCTGTCGCGCGCAGGGCCGCACTACCGCTTCACCGCCCATGCGCTGTCACGGTCCGGGATGCCGCCCCGGACCCCAGCCGCTCGGACGGCGTACCACCGGGCGCGGCCAACTGCCGGGCCGCACCACAGGGATGGGAAGTTCCACCCCACCGCTTGAAGAGAAAGGTCCAGGGGGCGCACCCCAAGCTCTTTTCACGCAAGGGAAGGCACCACATGTCAGCAGTACCCCAGGTGACTCCTGTTCCTTATCAGGAAGTCACCGACGTGAACGGCCGCGTGTACCGGATCGGTGAGAGCGATCGGTCCATCCTGGGGAGGCCCCGGGCTTGGATGGTCTGGCTCCCATGGTTCGCGATGATGGGTGTCAGCGTCTTCGAATACGGCTACAGCTCCGCGGAGTCGACGCTTGAGAGCGCCCACGGGTGGACGCTCACGGAGGCGTTCTGGATCGCCAGTATCTGGGCGGTCTTCCAGGCGGGGGTGGCCTTTCCCGCAGGACGGCTGAGGGAGAAGGGGGTCCTGCCGGCCAAGCCTGCCATGCTCGCCGGTGCGCTCCTTTCCGGCCTGGGCCTCGCGTCCGTCGGACATTTCGGGAACCCCGTCATCGTGATCCTCGGCTATTCGGTGCTGGGCGGCACCGGTGCGGGTCTGGTGTACGCGACCTGCGTCAACATGGTCGGCAAGTGGTATCCGGACAACAAGGGTGCCCGCACCGGCTTCGTCAACGGAGGCTTCGCCTATGGAACCCTTCCGTTCATCTTTGTCTTCAGTTACTGGTTCCACCCCGGGAACTACAAGCTGGTTCTCGACCTGATCGCGCTGTTCATGGTGGTCGTCGTGGGCGTCTGCGGCATGTTCTTCAAGGACCCGCCGAAGAGCTGGTGGCCGCACGACGTGGACCCGCTGAACCGGGCCAAGACGGAGGATGCCGCGCGGGTCGCCAAGCGGCTGGCGAAGAACCCGCCGGCGGTGGGCCAGTTCACCCCGATGCAGGCGATCAGGACCGGGCAGTTGCCGCTGATGTGGTTCGCCCTGGTGCTCATCGGCGGGGTGTCGCTGTTCGGCATCAACTTCCAGGTGCCGTTCGCCAAGAGCCTGGGCTTCGGGCCGCTGGTGGCCGCGTCCTCGGCGGGCGTGCTCGCCGTGGTCAACGGTGTCGGCCGGGCGGCCGTGGGCTGGCTGTCCGACAGCCTGGGCCGCCGACTGACGCTGGTGCTGGTGCTGGTAGTGGCAGGCGTGGCGCAGTTCGGCGTCCTCTGGTCGGGCCAGGCGCACAACGAACCCCTCTTCCTGTTCTTCGCGTTCCTGAACGGGTTCGGCGGCGGTGCTTTCTACCCGCTGTTCGCCGCGCTCGTACCGGACTACTTCGGGGAGAACAACAACGCGCAGAACTACGGGCTGGTCTACAGCGCCAAACTGGTCGGCGGTGTAGGCGGTGGTGGTGTGGCCGCCTCGGTGATCAGCGCCTGGGGCTACACCGGCGGTTACACCCTGGCCGGAGGTATTGCCTTCCTCTCGGCGGCGACCGCGTTGTTCCTGCGACAGCCCAAACGGAAGCCGGGGGAGAGCGTTGAGCAAAAGGTCGGCGGCCTCGCTGGTCCGACCCATGCCGACGCGAGCAGCTGAGCGGTCCCGCTTCGGGACACCTGTCTCAGCGCCGCCATAAAACGTGCGCGGGCGAACGGAGTCCGGCTCGGTTCAGCGGCAGTTCCGCGCCGGGTCGTCCGCGTCACGGGGACGGGGCCGGCCGGTGGGGTGCGCTCCCTGCTCCGCCCGGCCCCGCCCCGCCTCCGTACGAACACGCAAACATTGGGCAAGACCCGCAAGGTTCTCTTGCCGTACGGTCCGGGTGCCGGCGCACCCGGACCGTACGACGTCGTGGCGGCGGGCCGTCACGAACGCTGGGCGGTTGCGGCGGCGATTTGCCGGCTGTAGAAGTCGGTGGTGTGCTGGGTGTGGCAGCGCATCAGTTCCTCGGAACGGTCGGCGTCGCCTTCGGCGATGGCCTCGATGAGCTGGGCGTGCTCGTTCCAGGCGTCCTTGCCGCGGGGCTTGGCGATGGGCATGTAGTACCAGCGCACCCGTCGGTCGACCTGGGGGATCAGCTCGGCGAGGACTTTGTTGCGGGACAGTTCGGTGATGAAGCCGTGCAGGGCGGCGTTGGCTTCGACGATGCCCCGTGCGTCGTCCGCTGCCAGGGCCGCGATCCCGGCCTCCTGTAGCTCCCACAGCCGGGCCACGTCCTGCTCGGTGGCGTGCAACGCGGCGCCGCGTGCCGAGTGGGTTTCCAGTACGGCGCGGACGCTGAGGAGTTGGGTGGCCTCTTCTTCGGTGGGGGAGTGGACGAAGGCGCCCTGGGCCGGGCGCAGGTCGACCCAGCCATCGGTCTGCAGTCGCTGCAGGGCTTCGCGTACCGGCTGGCGGCTCACTCCGAGGTGTTCGGCGAGCTCGGCCTCGACCAGGTGTTGGCCGGGTTTGAGGGAGCCGTTGATGATGAGCTCGACCAGGGCCTCGTAGACGGCCTGGCGCAGCGGGGCGGGGCGGGTTATCGGGCCTCTGGCTGCCACCGTGGGCGTGTCGCGCATGGGACCCCTCCCCCTCATCAGACTACTGGTGGTCACAAAGACAAGATACAGGTTTTCGTATGCAATCTGCTGCGCTCGTGATCGGTGTCACGGTGCCGGGCTGTCAGCGTCCCGCCGTCTGGCGCATTCCAGGAAACCGGCGCCTCCGGGATGTTCTCCCGCGTTCCGCGTGACCAGTGGGACGGCCGCCATCGCCGCACGGGACGTCGCCCGACCGCGACGGCCAGGGGCGCCGAACGGGAGGTCGTGGAGGGCGCATCCTAGCCGGCGGCGGGGGCGCCGAACTGTCCCCAGCCCTGGTCGGGGCGCCGAACACCGGACGGCAATCGCGCAACCGGGTCGTCAGCCGCCGATCGCGGACATGGGGCGTTGGGGCTGACGGAAGGTCGGGGCGTCGAGCCCGGAGCCGGCGTTTTTGCCCCACATCGCGGCGCGCCACTGTTCGGCGATGTCTTGATCGGGCGCACCGGAGCGCAGGGCCGTGCGCAGGTCGGATTCCTCGCGAGCGAACAGGCAGTTGCGAACCTGGCCGTCGGCGGTGAGCCGGGTGCGGTCGCAGGCGCGGCAGAACGGCCGGGTGACTGAGGCGATCAGCCCGACCCGGGCGGGTCCGCCGTCGACCAGCCAGCGCTCGGCGGGCGCGGAGCCGCGTATGGAGGAGACCTCAGGGGTGAGGGTGAAGCGGGCGGAGAGTTTCTCGAGGATCTCGGCGGCGGTGACCATGTCGCTGCGCTCCCAGCCGTGCTGGGCGTCCAGCGGCATCTGTTCGATGAAGCGCAGTTCGTAGTCGTGCTGAAGGGCCCAGCCGAGCAGGTCGGAGGCCTCATCGTCGTTGATGTTGCGCATGAGTACAGAATTGACCTTGACCGGGGTGAGGCCGGCGTCGCGGGCCGCGGTCAGGCCGTCGATGACGTCGTGGTGCCGGTTGCGGCGGGTGAGGGTGTGGAAGACCTCGGGACGCAGGGTGTCGAGGGAGACGTTGACCCGGTCCAGCCCCGCGGTGCGCAGAGCCTCGGCGGTGCGGGCCAGGCCGATACCGTTGGTGGTCAAGGAGAGCTTGGGGCGCGGGTCGAGGGCGGCGCAGAGCTCGACGATGCGGACCAGGCCCGGGCGGAGCAACGGCTCCCCGCCGGTGAAGCGCACCTCGGTGACGCCCAGATCCGTCGTCGCGATCGAGACCAGTCGCACGATCTCGTCATCGGTGAGCAACTCGGGCTTGGCCAGCCACTGCAAGCCCTCTTCCGGCATGCAGTACGTGCACCGCAGATTGCACCGGTCGGTCAGCGAAACCCGCAGATCGGTGGCGATCCGACCATAGGTATCGATCAACACGGGTTCGCCTTTCCCTCGGGGTGGCCTTGTGGTGGGGAGGGGAAGCCGCGGCTTCCCCTCCCCACCACAACGCAGGGCCTTGAGCTTCCTCGGTGATCTCGGCGACGGAGGTTTTCGCGTCACCGAAGAGCACCGCGGACTTCGGGTCGTACAGCTCGTTGTCGATCAACTGCTCATACGGCACATCGGCTCAAAGCTGGGCGTGCACCGATGGGTGGCCGGACAGAGCGAAGCCTTCCTCGGCCTGGCCTGCGGCATCATCTGCTGGCGCAGACTGGGTCTGGCGGCCGCTTGCGTCAGACGGGCGTGGGCTGCTGGGTCGTACGGGGGCCCGACCGCGGCGCCGCGGACCCAGAGTCCGGTGAGCTCAGCGCGCGCAGGATGTCCTCCACACTCTGCTTGGCGTCACCGAAGAGCATGCGGCTGTTCTCGCGGAAGAACAGCGGGTTCTGCACGCCCGCGTAGCCCGAGGCCATGGACCGTTTGAAGACGATGACGTTCTCGGCCTCCCAGACCCGCAGCACCGGCATGCCGGCGATGGGGCTGGACGGGTCGTCGGTCGCGGCCGGGTTGACGGTGTCGTTGGCACCGATGACCAGCACCACCGTGGTGTCGCCGAAGTCGTCGTTGATCTCGTCCATCTCCAGCACGACGTCGTAGGGCACCTTGGCCTCGGCCAGCAGCACGTTCATGTGCCCGGGGAGCCGTCCGGCCACCGGGTGCACGCCGAACCGCACCTGCACCCCACGCTCGCGCAGGGCCTGGGTCAGCGCGGCGACCGGGTGCTGGGCCTGGGCCACCGCCATGCCGTACCCCGGGGTGATGATCACCGACGTGGCGTTCTCCAGCAGCTCCGCGGTCTCCTCGGCGCTGGTCTCACGGTGCTCCCCCTGCTCGGTGTCGCCGCCTGCCACCGCCTCGATGCCGAATCCGCCGGCGATCACCGAGATGAAGGACCGGTTCATCGCCTTGCACATGATGTACGACAGATACGCGCCGGAGGAGCCGACCAGCGCGCCGGTGACGATGAGCAGGTTGTTGTTCAGCAGGAAGCCCGCTGCCGCTGCCGCCCACCCCGAGTAGCTGTTGAGCATCGAGACCACGACGGGCATGTCACCGCCGCCGATGGAGGCGACCAGGTGCCAGCCCAGCGCGAGCGCCAGGACGGTGACGGCGATCATCAGGCCGAGGCTCGGGCTCACCGCGAACCAGATCGTCAGAGCCACGAAGGCGGCCAGCGCACCGAGGTTGAGGGCGTTCTTGCCCGGCAGCGTCAGCGGCCTGGACTTGATGCGCGCCGACAACTTCAGGAAGGCGACGATCGAACCGGTGAAGGTGACCGCGCCGATGAAGATGCCGATGAACACCTCGGCGTGGTGGATCCGCAGCAGGTCGTGGGCGATCAGGGTCTGCCCGGAGCCGTGCGCCTCGACTTCGTAGTAGCTGTTCCAGCCGATCAGCACCGCGGCCAGGCCGACGAGGCTGTGCAGGACGGCGATGAGCTCCGGCATCTGGGTCATTTCCACCTTGCGGGCCCGCCACACGCCCACGGCGCCGCCGATCACTGTGGCGACGATGATCAGCGTGACGGCGCCGGCCGAGATGTCCCGCCCGGCGACGATGACGGTGGCGACAAGCGCCAGCGCCATGCCGCCGATGCCGTACGCCACCCCGACGCGGGCGGTGCGGTGTTGGGAGAGCCCGGCCAGGCTGAAGATGAACAACAGCGCGGCGACGATGTCGGCGGCCTGGGCGGCCGTGGTTGCGTTCATCGATCCTCAGCCTTTCGAGAACATGCCGAGCATGCGGCGGGTGACGGCGAATCCTCCGAAGATGTTCACGGTGGTCAGCATGATCGCCACGAACGACAGCACGGTAACGGCCGCCCCGTCGTGGCCTATCTGCAGCAGCGCACCGACCACCACGATCCCGGAGATCGCGTTGGTGACCGACATCAGCGGGGTGTGCAGGGCGTGGTGGACCTTGCCGATCACGTAGTAGCCGATGACGACGGCCAGCGCGAACACCGTGAAGTTCGCAGCGAGTTGGGTGGGGGAGATGGCGATGAGAAGGAACATCATGATCATGCCGAGGCCGATCAGGCCGTAGCGGGCGGCCGGCGAGAGGCGGGGTTCCTTCGCCTGCGGGGCCGCTGCCGGCGCGGCAGCCGGCTGCGCGGGTGCGGCCGACACCTGGGCGGGCGGTGGCGGCCAGGTCTTCTCGCCGTCCCGCACCACTGTCACGGACCGCTGCACGATGTCATCGAAGTCCAGCGTCAACTGCCCGTCCTCGCCGGGCGTGAGCAGCTTCAGCAGGTTGACGAGGTTGGTCCCGTACAGCTGCGATGCCTGGGCGGGCAGCCGGCCGACGAGGTCGGTGTAGCCGATGATCGTCACGTCGTTGTCGGTGACGATCGCCTTCCCGCTGACGGTGCCCTCGACATTGCCGCCCTGCGCTGCGGCCATGTCCACAATGACGCTGCCGGGCTTCATGGAAGCCACGTCCGCCGCCGTGATCAGCCGGGGTGCCGGGCGGCCTGGGATCAGCGCGGTGGTGACGATGATGTCGACGTCCGCGGCCTGCTCGCTGTAGATCTCCGCGGCGCGCCGGTCGTACGCCTCGGACGTCGCCTTGGCGTACCCGTCGGTGCTGGATTCCTGCTCCACCTCGACGGCGAGGAACTCACCGCCCAGTGAGCGGACCTGGTCGGCGACCTCGGCCCGCGGATCGGTGGCCCGCACCACCGCGCCCAGGCTGCCCGCCGCGCCGATCGCCGCAAGACCGGCCACACCCGCACCGGCCACCAGGACCTTCGCGGGCGGCACCTTGCCTGCCGCGGTGACCTGGCCGGCGAAGAACCGTCCGAAGGCATGCGCTGCCTCGATCACCGCCCGGTACCCGGCGATGTTGGCCATCGAGCTGAGTACGTCCATCGACTGGGCCCGGGAGATGCGCGGCACGGCGTCCATGGACAGGACGGTGACCGGGCGCCGCGCGAGCTCGTCCAGCAGGTCCGGGTTCAACCCAGGGGCGATCAGCCCGACCAGGGTCGCCCCGTCACGCAGCTTCCCTATTTCCTCGTGCGAGGGCGCGTTGACCTTCAGGACGACGTCCGCCTGCCATGCGTCGCCGATCCGCGCGCCCGCCTCGGCGTAGGCGTCGTCGGAGAACCCCGAGGCCGCTCCGGCCTCCGATGCTACGACGACCTCGTAGCCGAGTCCCAGGAGTTGGCGGACACTGGCCGGTGTGGCAGCCACCCGGGTCTCCCCGGCGGTGGACTCGGTGACGACACCGATCTGCTGTGGTGGTGATTCCGACATTGCTCTCCTTTTCCTTTCTTTCCGGCTGAAATCACGGCGCCGTTGTCAGTTGAGCCATCGCCTGCAATGTGATTGTCCCGACCACCCGTTTTGACCTGGGCCTTCATCGCGACCCACCGGCCGCGGTGCTCAGCGGCGCGTGCCTCCTGACTGCGTACTGGCCACGATGCCGGCAGTACCGGCACCAGCATGTGCGGCGAAGCGTTCCCGTGCTTGGTGCTCGAGCAAGTCCATCAAAGGCCTCCCGACCGCTGGTGCGTGCGACTGGCGGGCAACCGGTCCGGAGCGTGAGCTGTTAACCGGCCAACGAACCGTTTGCCAACACTGGCGAGGATACTCAATTGCATATTGTATGCAAGGTTCTGCTTCAGCTGCCTTCGTGAGGCATGGAGCCAGCATGGCTAGGCATCAGTCTGGGTTGAGCCCACTACTCGAGCGCACATTTCTGCGATGAGACTGTACATCAAGGAAAGTATTGCATACAGTATGCACCTTCACTCGAGAGGAGCCGCCGTGAAAATTGCAGTCCTCGGAGCCGGTGCGATCGGCGCCTACGTCGGAGCGGCACTGCACCGTGGTGGCGCTGACGTCCACCTGATCGCCCGAGGTGAGCATCTGCGGGCGATACGTGCTCATGGGGTCCGGGTCAACAGTCCGCGAGGTGACTTCGTGGCGCGACCCCACGCCACGGACGACCCGACCGAGATCGGTCCCGTGGACTACGTCTTCCTGGGCCTGAAGGCACATGCCTACCCGTCCGCCGGGTCGATGGTCGCCCCGTTGCTCGGTGACCAGACCGCGGTGGTGGCGGGTCAGAACGGCATTCCATGGTGGTACTTCCACAAACTGGCCGGGCCCTATGAGGGACAGCGGATCGAGGCGGTCGACCCAGGGGGCGCCACCAGCGCGGTGCTGCCACCGGAACGGGCGATCGGCTGTGTGGTCTACCCCGCCACGGTCATCGAGGCCCCCGGTGTCATCCGGCATCTGGAGGGCACCCGGTTTTCCATCGGCGAGCCGGCGGGCGGAATCTCCGACCGGTGCACGGCATTGAGTGAGGCCATGATCGCGGGTGGGTTGAAGTGCCCGGTGGAGCCGAATCTGCGCGATGACATCTGGATCAAGCTGATGGGCAACGTCGCATTCAATCCGCTCAGCGCACTCACCAGGGCGACGATGGTCGAAATCTGCCAACACCTCCCCACCCGGCGGCTGGTCACCCAACTCATGGAGGAAACCCTCGACATCGCGGCCAGGGTCGGCAGCACTCCGGACATCTCGATCGAGAAGCGGCTGCGAGGTGCGGAGGGGGTGGGACACCACAAGACCTCGATGCTTCAGGACCTCGAGGCCGGCAAGCAGATGGAACTCGACGCCATCGTGACAGCGGTGGTGGAGATGGCCGACATCTCCGGCGCCGAGGCGCCCACGTTGCGTGCGGTCCACGCTGCCACCGACCTACTGGCGCGACGCTCAACAGCAGGTTTGGAGAACAGCGACACTGCCCAGAAGTCAGCGCCTGTCTAACTTGATCTTTGACCTGTATGGCGCGGACGTAGGGTCGTTGACTTCTTCGTTCGTCGCTTTGCGGGGCCCGGTTTGCCGACTGTGTGCACGTCATGGCGTGGGGTGGGCCGGGCGTTCTTGCGACCGTGACAGCGTCTTCGTGCTCTCGCAGGACGTCCGGGACTGGCTGCCGTCAGGGCATCTGTGTTGGAAGGTGCTGGGCCTGGTCAAGGAGGTGGATCTGTCGGTGTTCATCGCCGGGGATGGCCTCGACGGGGTTACGGGCAACTCGTCGAGGCGCTCCTTGGCCCAGCGATCGTGCACCTTGGCTGCACGGTCACCGTGGACGACCCGCCGGCAATAACGCGCGGCGGTCAGCCGGTGATCGTCACGTCGGCACTCGACGACTTCCTCGGCGAACCCGGAGCGCTGCAGTGGCGAGGGATACGGCTTCAGCCGACCTATCTACCGGAGCCCCTGCTGGCCCAACCGGCGATGGTCGTCAACGAGCCCGCAGCGACCACCGCGTGGACACGGTCCATCGAGACCAAGTGGGCGCTCAGCGAGTTGCACCACCGGCCGGGCACCGTCGTCCTGCGCGAGTACCCGGGTGCGCAGGCCAAGCATTATCTACATCAACATGGGCACGGCGATTCCGAGTGGATTGCGGGTCGCGGAGGGGATCGCGACCCAAGGGATGTCCCGTAACTTACCTCCAAGCGGATAACGTGTGGCCGATTTTCTGGGTGGCCACACCTTTGTGCCAAAACACGGTTGCTGCCACCAGGCGGGGGCACTGCCCAGGTCTACGAAGTCGTGGACGTGCGTCAGTAGTAACCGATAGGCAACGTCCGGTCCGTTGGCGCGTTCGAGGAGCTGAAGAGGAAGCACGCTGATCTCCAAAGCCCACTGCGAGTTCTGTGGGCTGGTAGTACTCCGGCTGTAGATCGTGATCTTCATGGTGTCTGGGCGGCTTGTCGCTGATAGTGGCTGGTGCGCGCACGGACTTGGTGTCGGCGTCGCCAGACCGACCAGCGGAATCGGTGGGCGGTGTCGCGGACGGGTGGGGCGAGCAAGGCGGCGAACAGGCGCTGGATCTCGTTGCAGGTCAGTGTGATGAGGCCCGCTGCTGTCGGGCAGTGGGCGCGCTCGGTGGCGGCGACTACGGCGAGCGCGAGGACTTTCCCAAGCCGCCGGCCCCCACGGTCTCGCTGCGTCACCAACGCCGCTTGACAACTTCATTGGGAATCACTTTTCACCCGTTAGGGACATGCGTGGAGCGCTCACAGGGTGGAGCGCCCACAGGCTGGACCGATCGGCTATGGCGTTGCGCCACGTAGCCCTGGCCATACTCGCGGCATACCGTGGCGCCTGCCGTGCACCTCCCGGTACAGCACTCGGGAACTCGCCAACCAACTCGAACTGGGCTGGGACCCCACCCCGGGAGCCCAGGCCGCGGCGTGGCTTGCGCCGACGTGATGAGGAGATCAACGATGACCGAACTCATGGCGGGGATCACCGCACGGCGGGTGTCGACCGCTCGGGTAGTCACCAATGTGCTGGAGGTCGGGGAACCGGACGGCGTACCGGTGGTCTTCATACACGGCAACGTCTCGTCCAGCCTGTTTTGGCAGCCGACCATGCTCGCGCTACCGGCTCCATTCCGGGCTCTCGCCCCCGACCTGCGCGGCTTCGGCGCCACCGACGCCGCGCCGGTCGATGCCACCCGTGGCCTACGGGACTTCGCCGACGACCTCGGCGCGCTTCTCGACGCGCTCGAACTACCGGAGGCCCATCTGGTCGGTTGGAGCATGGGCGGCGGTGTGCTGCTGCAGTACCTGCTCGACGCCCCCGGCCGGATAGCCTCCCTCACCCTCGTGAATCCGGTCTCGCCCTTCGGCTTCGGCGGCACCAAGGGGGCACACGGTGAGCTCTGCACGCCCGACGCCGCCGGGTCCGGAGGCGGCTCCGCGAACCCGGGTTTCGTTTCCAGGCTCGCCGCAGGCGACATCGGCGACGAATCCCCGCTCTCACCCCGCCGGGTCCTGCTCGCGCACTACGTAAAAGAGGGGTACGTACCGGAACCGCTGGAGGCAATGGTGCAGAGCATGCTCTCCACGGTCACCGGCGACGACCATTACCCCGGAACGGCGGCGCCCAGCCAGAACTGGCCTGGCTTCGCCCCCGGAGACCGCGGCGTGCTCAACACGATGGCACCTACACATTTCCGCATCGCCGACCTCGGCGACGTAAATCCCAAGCCGCCTCTGCTCTGGATCCGCGGAGCCGACGACGCGATCGTTTCCGACACGTCGCTGTACGACTTGGCCTACCTGGGATCGATCGGCGCCATACCGGACTGGCCGGGCCAGGAAGTCTGCCCGCCACAGCCGATGGTCACCCAGACACGCACCGTCCTAGACGGGTACGACAAGTCCGGCGGCCGCTACACCGAGATGGTGATCCCGGACTCAGGCCACGCACCGCACCTGGACCACCCCGAGCAGTTCCGCACAGCGCTGCTCGCCCATCTCGCGAGCGCGGCCGAGGCCTGATTCTGTGGGACTTCGAGCAGGAGGAGGCGCGTCAGGCGGCGTTCCCGGTCGCGTGCGCACATCTCGGCGGCGATCCAGCCACCGAAGGAGCTGGTCAGCACCGCCGCGGCCGTGACTTCGAGCCGGTCGAGCAGGCGGAGGTAGGCGGAGGTAGGCGTCGGCAAGGTCCCCCACACCGCCGTAGTCCTCGGACAGGAGGGTGTCGTTCCAGCCGGGGTGGGTGGGGGTGAGGACTCGGTGGCGGTCGGCGAGGTGCTCGGTGATCGCGGTGACGCTGTCCGGGCCGGCCGCGCCGTGCAGGAACAGGACGGTGCTGCCCGTCCCGGTCTCGCGCAGCGGCACACGCTCAGCCCGTCGCCCAGCTCCAGGGTGCGCTGGGATATGGCTGGGGGCATGGGTGCGGCTCTCCTGGGAGTGTTTCGGGTGGACGCGGGAAGGGACGGGTGTGTACGCGGGTGGGGTCAGTCGGTCTGCTGCTGGTGGGCGGCGAACTGGTCGAGCAGGCGCTCCAGCGCGCGGTCGCCGAACATCATCGTCAGGTTGGCGGCGGAGTCCGCGGCGGATGCCTCGCTACGGGGGAACAACTGCTGCTCGTAGGCGGCCAGGGCAGCCTCGGTGCCGCCGGGGTGGGCGGCGAGAGCTTGGCCGAGTTCGGCGCCGTCGAGCATGGCGAGGTTGGCGCCCTCGCCGGCGAAGGGGGACATCAGATGGGCGGCGTCGCCGAGCAGGGTGACGCCGGGGGTGCGGTCCCAGCGGTGGCCGACGGGCAGGGCGTGGATGCGGCGCGGGATCAGTGCGCCGTCGGCGTCGGCGACCAGGTTCTGCAGGCTTTCGTCCCAGTCGGTGAAGTGCGCCAGGACGGCTTTCCTGGCCGCGTCGGTGTCGGTGAAGTCGATGGTGTCGAGCCAGTTCTCGTCGGCCTTGAGTGCGGTGTAGACGTGCAGACTGCCGTCGGTCTCGCGGTGGGCGAGGAAGCCCGTACCGTCACCGGGGGAGATGAAGAAGCCGCCGCCGACGAGGGCGGCGCTCGCGGGGTGGCGGGTGTCGATGTCGAGCAGGTCGGTCTCGACGAAGGAGATGCCGGTGTAGGCGGGGGAGGCGCCGGAGACCAGCGGGCGGATCCTGGACCAGGCGCCGTCGGCGCCGATGAGCAAGTCGGTGGTGAAGGCGGTGCCGTCGGCGAAGGTCACCTCGTGTCGGCCATCGCCCACCGGGCGGGCATCGGTCGCCTTCTTCCCCCAGTGGACGGTGCTTGCGGGCAGGAAGTTCAGCAGCAGGTCGCGCAGTTGGCCGCGGTCGGCCTCGGGCCGGGTGCCGTCGCCCTCGTCGGCCTCCTCCATACGAACCACGCCCTGCGGGTCGACGATGCGCATGGCCTGGCCGCCGGGGTGGACGAGGGCGCGGAAGTCGTCGTACAGACCGGCGGCGCGCAAGGCGATCTGGCCGGAGTCGTGGTGGATGTCGAGCATGCCGCCCTGGGTGCGGGCCGCGGCCGACGACTCGAGGTCGAAGACGGCCGCCTCGATGCCGTGCACGTGCAGGACACGGGCCAGGGTCAGGCCGCCCAGGCCGGCGCCGACGATCGCGATGGGGTGGTGAGTGGTCATGTGGTACTCCTTGCGTAGCGCGTGGCGGAGATGCCCCAGTCAGTGATCTTCCGGTGCGTCCGGGCGGCCGGTCTGCCGGATTCCGTTGACCAGCACGTGAAAGCCCCAGTTCAGGCGGTCCTCCGCCATTCCCGAGAACAGTTCGTCGCTGAGCGCGGCCAGGCGCGGGTGCGTCTGCGGGGAGACGCCCCGCACCGCTGCAACGAGTGCGTCCTGCTCGTCCTGGGCGTCGGGGGCGGCATCCCGGCTGGCCTGCTCGGCCGCGGTCGCGGTGGCGAACTGCAGCAGCACGTCCACCCCCCACGCCGCCCGGCCATCGGGAACCCCGCCCTCGGACAGTAGGGCCAGCAGCGCCTCCAGCAGCTCCAGGTAGTGCTTCCCCGAGGGGCGGGACACCAGGGCCGAGCGGGCCAGCCCCGGGTGCTCGAACAGGACCGCGGTGTAGGAGGACAGGACCCGGACGAGTCGCTCACGCCAGTCGCCGACGGCCTGGACCGGGCCCAGATCGACCGAGCCGAGCAGCTCGTCGAGGACGTTCGCGTGCAGCTCAGCGGTGTTGCGGACGTACACGTACAGCGAGGCGGGACCGGTGTCGAGCTCCTGCGCCAGGCGGCGCATGGTCAATTTCTCCAGACCCTCGGCCTGCATCACAGCGACCGCGGCCGCCGTGATGCCTTCGCGGCTCAGGGCCGGCTTGGCGGGCCGCTCACGGCGGCTGATGGGGGTTCTGGGGCGCGCTGTCATACACGAAGCATAACGAACGCGTTCGCTACGAACAAGTTCGTTACGGGCGCGTTCGACAGAATGAGGTCGCCAGCAGGGCCACGGCGCTGCCCCCTTTATGCGGGCGGCGGCGCTCCGCCTCTATCGGGCCATCTCCAGTGCGGGAGCTTGAGGCCGGAACTGGCTCCGGTGATCAGAGCGCTGGCGAGCGGGCCCGGGTGCTGTCCGTGGGGATGGCGGCTGACCGTGGTCGTCCCGGGGTGCCTCTCCGCTTGTCCAAGGACGCCCTCTGGTAGTTACCTCTGACTCAGAGGTAAATTGGCGGCGTGAACGATCCCGGGTTCCCCCATGACCTCGGCGACGCGCTGGCCGGTATCCAGCGACTGGTGCGTCGCAGGCTGCGCGGCGGGCTGTCCGGTCCGCGGTTGCGCGGTGCGCAGGTCGAGCTGCTGAGGCTGGTGCGGGACCGCCCGGGGATCGGGGTCTCAGCGGCGGCCAAGGAGCTCTATCTGGCGGGTAACACCGTATCGACGCTGGTCAACCAGCTGGTGACGGCGGGATTGCTGCACCGGGAGACCGCTGCCGACGACCGCCGCGTCGCGCTGCTGCACCCCACCCCGGAGGCGGTGCGCAGGCTGAGCGACTGGGAGGCACGCCGCAGCGCACTGCTCAGGGAGCGGGTCGAGCTGCTCGGCGAGGAGGACCGTACGGCACTGGCCGCGGCGCTTCCGGCGCTGCGCAGGCTCGCTCAGGGCCTGCAGGACGAGGCAGGACCAGGAGGAGGCGCATGAAGAGTGCCGAAGAGGCCGTGGGGTGCACGGGCCTTGAGTACGCGTTCGGCGGCACACGGGCGGTGGACGGGCTGGACCTGTCTGTCGGTGCCGGTGAGGTGTTCGGGCTGCTGGGCCCGAACGGGGCGGGGAAGACCACGGCGATCCGGGCCATGACGACGCTGCTTCCGGTGCCGTCCGGCATGGTGCGGGTGTTCGGGCAGGACGTCGCCCGGCAGAAGATGGCGGTACGGCGCCTGCTCGGCTACGTACCCCAGGCGCTGTCCGCCGACGCGGGGCTGACGGGCCGGGAGAACGTGGCGCTGTTCGCCCGGGTCTTCGACGTGTCCAGGCGCGAACGGGCCGCGCGGGTTGCCGCGGCCCTGGAAGCGGTCGGGCTCGGTGACGCGGCCGACCGGCTGGCGGGGACGTACTCCGGGGGGATGGTGCGGCGGCTGGAGCTGGCACAGGCGCTCGTGAGCGCGCCGCGGCTGCTCGTACTGGACGAGCCGACCATCGGTCTCGACCCGATCGCACGGACCAGCGTGTGGGAACGGATAGGCGAGATACGCGCCGCCACCGGCATGACGGTGCTGGTCACCACGCACTACATGGACGAGGCCGACCAGTACTGCGACCGCGTGGCGCTGATGCACCGGGGCAGGATCCGCGGGCTCGGCACACCGGAGCAGCTCAAGGCCGAAGTGGACGCCGAGCGCCGGGCCGCCGCCTCCGCCTCCGGTGAGTCCGAGCCGGCGCCGCCGACACTGGAGGACGTCTTTCGGCACTTCTCCGGTGACGGCATGGCCGGGGCCCCCGACGACCAGACAGAAAGGTTCCGCGATGTCCGCCGTACCCGCCGTACCGCCTCCCGTGTCGGCTGAGGTTGACGGACTGCGTCTGCTGCTCACGCCGCCGGCCGCCCGTACCGGCTGGCGGATCGTGCCCGCCCGGGTGGTCGCGATGTGCGTGGTGGAGTTGCAGAAGCTGCGCCACGACCGCACCGAGCTGTACACCCGGGCCATCCAGCCGGCACTGTGGCTGCTTATCTTCGGGGAGACCTTCACCCGGCTGCGGGCGATCCCGACCGGGAACATCCCGTACCTGGACTACATGGCACCGGGGATCATCGCCCAGTCCGCGATGTTCATCGCGATCTTCTACGGCATCCAGATCATCTGGGAGCGGGACTCCGGCGTCCTCACCAAGCTGCTGGTCACCCCGACACCTCGGGCCGCGCTGGTCATGGGAAAGGCCTTCGCCTCCGGAGTGAAGGCGGTCATCCAGGCCGTGGTGGTGATCATCATCGCCGCACTCCTCGGAGTCGCCCTGACCTGGAATCCGCTCCGGCTGCTCGGGGTCGCCGTGGCGGTGGTCCTCGGCTCGGCGTTCTTCTCCTGCCTGTCCGTGACCATCGCCGGGATCGTGCTCACCCGCGACCGGCTGATGGGCATCGGCCAGGCCATCACCATGCCGCTGTTCTTCGCCTCCAACGCCCTCTACCCGGTCGCCCTGATGCCGGGCTGGCTCAAGGCCATCAGCACCGTCAACCCGCTCAGCTACCAGGTCGACGCCCTGCGCGGGTTGCTGCTGGGCACCTCGGACCACCTCGCCACGGACTTCGGCGTCCTGGTGCTTGCCGCCGCGCTCGCCATCGCCGCGGCCTCGTCGCTGCTCGGACGGCTGGCCCGCTAGCCCAGCGCTTTCGCGCCGCTCCGGTGCCAAGACGTGGTCGGAGCTCTGGAACAGGTCCTGCCTGAGGAGCGCGCGGTGCTCGGTGGCGCGGGCGTACGGGCCCTGCACGCCCTGTGCGGGCCGGACTTCGTGCAGCCCGTCGACGGACTCCAGAAGCTGGGTCTGCACGGATCCTCGCGCCCTGACCGCCATGCGTGTGATCGGCACCGGCGCGTCCGGGTTCATCGGTTCCGCTCTCGTGTCCGATCTCATCGCCGCCGGGCATCAGGTCGTCGGGCTCGCTCGCTCGAATGCCTCGGCCGCTGCCCTGACCGCCGCCAGCGCCGAGGTGCGCCGCGGCACGGTGGAGGACCTCGACAGCCTGCGCGCCGGCGCCGGGACGCTGGGACTCGCGTCACTGGGGCGTGTGGCGACCGAGCAGGATGCGTCCGATCCCTCGGCGAGCCCCTGGAACGTTGGCACGCGGGCAGCGCTCGCGCTCGCGGAGCGCGGCGTGCGCTCGTCCGTCGTGCGGCTCGCGCCGACGGTCCACGACCAGAGCAAGCGAGGCCTCGTCGGACAGCTGGTCGACATCGCCCGCGAGAAGGGCGTCTCGGGCTACCTCGGCGACGGGTCCAACCGCTGGCCCACGGTCCACCAGCTCGATGCCGCGCGCCTGTTCCGCCTGGCGCTGGAGAAGGCACCGGCGGGATCGGTGCTGCACGGCGTCGGCGAGGAGGGTGTGACCATCCGCGCCATCGCCGAGGTCATCGGCCGCCATCTGGACGTGCCAGTGACCGCCGTCGCCGCCGAGGACGCCGGCGCCCACTTCGGCTTCGCGGCCCGCTTCCTCGGGCTCGACAACCCGACCTCGAACGCGCTGACCCGCGAACTGCTGGGCTGGCAGCCGACCCACCCCGGGCTCATCGACGACCTCGACAACGGCCAGTTCTTCGACAGCTAACCTCGCGCTTTCGGGGAGCTGGCCGTCCGGGATGTCAGCAGTAAGCGAAAAGTGCGCCTGAGAAGGGCCGGGGACTGGCTCGGTAGTCTGTGAGGGCTCCGTCTCCAGCCCCACCCGTCAAGCCGTGCATGCGTCCGCACGGACGGAGGCGCTCCGAGCGTGCCGCCCGTACCGAGGCGGCGTCCTCGGTCGACGTCAGCCGGGCCCGCGCCCTCAAGTGCCTGGCCGACGAACGCGCCGGCCGTGTCAGCAGCGCTCCGCGACAGTTGGGGCGTACGGCCTGAACCGCAGGTCAAGGTGTACGCCAAGCACGTTGTCAGTGGGCAGCTTGGGTGTTCACGTGCCGGGTTGTGCTGCCCGGTGGGGCCGGCTGGTACCGCCGCCACGGCGGGACATGCGAGCCGCCTGGAGTAGCGTCAAGTTCGGCGATAGCGGTTTCGGGTCACCCCCGCGGCCAGCAGCGGCCGAATCCCACGCGCCAGCTGCGCTGAACTTGTGAGATCTGACGCCCGTCCGGCGTGGCCGTTTCACCCAAGCGCGGGGCTGTTCACACAGCTTCTCACCAACAAGGTGTCAGTTGGCTGCCCGGCAATTGATGTCCAGCACCGTCCACCCGGTCAGCGGTCGGCCGTCCACCACGGCAATCGCGGACCGTCACATGAGGCAGGCTTCCGCGACTGTGACGTCCTGCGGGACGGTGCCCCCGGATACGCCGACAGCGCCGATGGTGCGGCCTCGCTCGTCAGCGATCGGTAGACCACCGCCGAATGACACCAGCCCGCCGTTGGTAATCTCGATGTTGTAGAGGGGGCCTCCCGGTTGGGAGTCCTCGCCGATCGCTGCGGACGGCCTCCTGAACAGAGCTGCGGTCGCTGCCTTTTTGATAGCGATGTCGACGGGGCCGAGCTCCGCGTCGTCCATCCGGGAGAAGTGCAGCAGATACCCGCTGGCATCGACGATCGCGATGTTCATGGCCACTCCGAGTTCGGTGGCCCGGGCGCGGCCGGCCTCAGCTCGAACGATGGCGTCCTGCAAGGTGAGCGCAGTCATTTCGGTGATCCTTTCGAGAGTTCGTTGTCGGCAGTGGCCGGTAGGTGACGGGGATCCAGGGTGATGAGCGGTTCCCGATATTGAGGCGTTGGAAACCGGGCGCCTGCATCCACCTGCGCATACGCGAAGACCCCGCATCCGGCGTCGTGGCTGGTGGTGGGGTCTCTCGGCGCCTCGTACAAGGTGCCCCGGTCGCTGGCGCGCGGGTTCGCCTACCCGGCTGGGCGCGATGCGGACGGGGACCTTCCTCGATGAGGTCGAGCAGGAATTGGACCAGCTCGGCTCACCGGTCGGCGGGAGCGGCACCGCCTGACTGCAGCCGCACAGCCAGTACGAACTGGGCGAACGTAGGCCACTCGCGAATCGGGCTCACGGCTCACGCGCCGCCGGACTAGCGATGGTGTTCAAGCTGGTCGAGTCCGCCCAGGTCCGCTGGCAAGCGGTTAATGGCGCCCACCTGGTGCCACTGGTCCGCGCGGCGACGGCCGGGTGGCGCTGCGGCTCGTTGTACGGCACGGGGCGCCAGCCCGGAACATCATCGCCCTCACGCTCGCGACGGCACACGGATAGAGCGGCAGCGTCATCGACGCGGCGCTACCTCCACGCTCCCGCGTCTACTCTCCCGCGTCGCCCCGGCCCAGGACGTACAGCCTGGGGAGGTTGACCACGACGGCCTCCTGGGTGCTGCGGGCGATCACGACGACGGCCTCTTCGTCCGGGCTCGGATTCTCCTCGCGGTGCGGGACGTACGGCGGGACGAAGATGTAGTCGCCGGGGGAGGTGCGGAGCCGGACCTCCTGGGGGGTGCCGTCCGTGTCTTCGAGGAAGACGAACTCCGGATGGCCGCTCACGACGTGGATCGCGGTCTCCGAGGCGCCGTGATGGTGGTCGGAGGAAGCGGTGGCGGGGGCGACATGGGTCTGGCCCATCCAGATCCGCTCGGAGCCGACGGTACGCCCGCTGATCGCGGCGAACCGGCGCATGCCCCCGCTCTGTGCGGTGTCCGCGTCCAGCGCGTCGGCGCGGATGTGATGCACCCGCGTCCGCAGGGGCGCCGGGCTGTCCCCGTCGGCGTCGGGAAGATCGGGGTGGAAGCCTTCCGCGTGCGCGGTCATACTCCGACCGTAGAGAGCGCGCCGAATGGATGTCAAACAACGACGCTGATCAACACCCGTCAGAGCCAGTGCGGTGACCACGAACGTTCGCCGGCTCATAGCGGCATTGGTCGTGTGGGGGGTGGTGGCGGGTGGCAGAGCCGGTTCGGGCTCGGCGGCTTTCTGATGATGGGGGCCGCCGGTTGCAGCAGATCGTCCGGCGAGGCAAGCCGCACGCGGTCCGGTTCCGCCGGGCGGTGATCATCATGGGGTCGGCGTCAGGGACCCCGGCCGCGGCGTTGGCGAGCCTGCTCGCTGCGGATGAGGTCACGGTCCGGGACGTGATCCACGCTTTCAATCAGCGGGGACTGGCCGCGCTCTGGACCCTAACTGGGCGGGAGGCCGTTCCCGCCTGATCACCAGCGACGACATCAAGGTCATCGTCGCGACGGCCAAGACCCGCCCGGAGAAACTCGGGCGTCCCTTCACCTGCTGGTCGATCCGGAAACTGGCCGACTACCTGAACGGCCTCTATCCCTGCCCGGTGACGGTCGGCAGGGAACGGCTCCGGCAGATTCTGCGCGAGGCGAAGATCTCCTTCCAGCGGACCAGCACCTGGAAGGAGTCCACATGCGTACTCGCACCATCGCGGCCATCCTGCTCGCCGCCGCACTGGCACTCACCGCATGCAGCAGCAGCGACGAACGACGGGGCCAAGCCGGCGGCCAGCAAGAGCCAGAGCTACACGGCTGACCCCGCCGAAGACATTGCCTTCGGGAAGACGTACACCTGGCCGGACGGCCTGAAGGTCCCGGTGACAGAGGCGCGGATCTTCACCGACTTCACCGCCGACGAGGATCCGGCCGATCCGAAGAGCTACGAGTTCCGGGCGAAGCTGTGGTTCACCAATGTCGGCAAGGCGGCGGCCGACCTGAGTGACATCTCGACCATCATCATGGGTGCCACCAATGACGGTAAGGCCGCGTCCAGCGCCTTCCAGAACGGGGCCGCGCCGCTTGAGGGTCGCCTCGCGCCCGGTGTGACCGCGACGAAGACCGACGATGGTGTGATCGACCGGAAGTACGGCCGGAAGATCCTCATCATCGTGCAGCGCGGTAACAGCATGGCGTCACCCGAGTTCATCGGCAGCATCGTCGGATAGGCCCGGGCGAGCAGAATGGCCCCCCACCGCCCGGAGGCGGTGGGGGGCCAACTACTAATCTGGGATCAACTGGTAGATCACTGGGAGTTCGGCGGGTCGAGGCCGCGGCGAAGGGGGTCTGCCGCGGCCTCGACCCGCCGCCACACGTGCGACCGTCAGGGGTACGGGTAGAACCCAGCCCTTGGCATCACTCTTAGCCACCTGTCATTTCGCCGTAGCTTCGGGAGCACAGGGCCACCACCCCCACACTCCTCGACTCGGCTACGCCGCGTTCGCGGCCTTCGCGGCTGACTTCACCGGCGCGAGGACCCGCTTGGCGTTATTCGCGGAGCCGTTCTTCGTACCGACGACCAGAACCTTGTCGCCCGTCTTGAGCGCGGACTCGGCGATCTTCTTGCCGTTCCGCTTCACCGGCGTGCTGCCGGACACCGTCCAGGTCCAGGTGGTCCCGTCCTTGCTCTTCACCGTCAGGGCCGTGCCGCTGATCCCGGTCACCTGGCCGCGCTGCCACTCCCCTTGGATCACCTTGCCGTTCTTGCGGGTGACGGTTGCCTCGCCGTGGACTCCGCGTAGCGCGTGCCGCTTGAATTGATGATTGCCCTGGTGCTTGCTCGTCCCGCTGTGGGGCGGCGCGGCCGAGGACGCAGCGAACGCCGAGGTTCCACCCACGGCCAACCCGGCGAGGACCACGCCGGCGGCGACCACCGTGCCACGCCTACGGAGCGACAACTTGCGCATGCGGCTTCTCCTAAATGATGTCACTTGTCCCCGGACGCCCGCCAAGGCGCCCCGGAACAGGATTGTTCGGGCGCCCTAAGTCCCCGGTAAATAAGTCCGGGCAAAGCGGTCATGGGGGAGTCAAGAGAAGGAAAGCAACCAGGACCGGCGGTGTTCCTGATCGTCGGCCAGGTTCATGCGCAGAGTGACCTTGGTGCCGGTCTTCCAGTAGGCCTGGGGGGCGGTAGTCGATCCGGTCCTTGCCATTGCGGTCCTTCATCCAACTCCACGCGCCCTGGACGGCCGGGGAGGCGGTCACCGACCGTTTCTTCTCGACCGCGGGCTTGTTGTGGATCGGCTTGTTGAAGGTGATGGACATCGGCGTTGCGACCCCGACGGTGGTGCCCTTGTCGGGGTAGTACTCGCCGACGAAGCTGTTCTTCGCCGCCTCGGTGGTGAACGTGACGGCCTTGAACAGCTTCTTGCCGTCGGAGCCCGTGCCTCCAGCGTTCACGGTGTAGGTCGCACCGGGGGCCAGGGTAGTGGTCGAAGTCCAGGTCGACTTGTCCTTGGACCAGGATCCGCGGACCTTGCCCGGACCGGGGGAACTGACCTGCACGGAGGACAGTGTCCCGCCTTCGGCCCGCACGGTGACGCTCTTGCCGGCCCGGATCTACGAGGCGTGCCCTGCGGTTCTTCTGTGGCGGGTGGCACACCCACTGACCCCGGGCGCACCGCGCTGGTGCTACTGCTCCTGGTGCCCGGCATGTCCGGAGAGGGTGACAGTGGCCGAGAGGAGGCCAAAGCGAGAGGGCGTCGAAGAAGGCGCAGAAGCCGCCGTCCCGGCGCGGGGCCCGGCGGTCTGCGGCAGGTGCCCGCCCTCGGGGACGGGATGTGTTCAGCCCTCCTTGGCGAGGGCCGGGACGAAGCGGGCGGCGTCGATCGTGCCGACGCCGGTCGCCATGTCGTAGCCCTTCACCGCGGTGTAGCCGGTGACTCCGGCGTAGCTGTTGTTCGTGCCGTCCTTCACATCCACGATCCCGGTGGACGGGTTCCGCGAGGACTGCGCGTACAGCGAGTACAGCGCCTGGTGGATGTCGCCCAGCCGGTGGCCGGCGACCTGGTCGGCGAGGGCCACGATGCCCGCGAAGAGCGGGCTGGCCTCGCTGGTGCCGACGTAGACGTCCCAGCCGACCGCCTTCGGGTTGTAGCTGGAGTACACCCATGCGCCGCCGTTCATCGCGGCGGCCATCGAGACGTCCGGGGTGCCGCGGTGGTCGCCGACCACCTGCTTGACCCCGTTCTGGTACGAGGGACGGGCGAAGACGTGGGACGGGCCCCCGCCGCCCGCGCCGTCGTCGTCGTAGACGCTCTCCGGCGCCATGCGGTTGCCCTTGTCGTCCAGGTGCAGTTGGGTGCCGCCGACCGAGGTCACCAGAGGGTCGGAGGACGGCCAGGCGTTGACCTTGTACGGGTAGGTGCCGCTGCCGTCCGCGGTGGTGTTGGTGGCTCCGCTGTCGCCGGAGGCGGCGAGGACGGTCACACCGTGCCTGGCCGCGTCCTTGAAGGCGTAGCGCAGGTTCTGGATGCTGGAGAAGTCACCGCTGCGGAAGCCGGGGAAGGTGTTTTCGGTCGCGCCGAAGCTCTGGCTGATCACATCGCCCACACCGCGGTCGATCAGCGACTTCTCGGCGTCCATCATCTCCGGCAGGCCGGTGGTGCCGCCCCCGTTCTGGGCGACCCCGGTCTCCACCAGGACGATGTGCGCGTCCGGGGCGACGGCATGCGCCATCTCCACGTCAAGGGTGGTCTCCCCGGCCCAGCCGGTGTGGTCGGAGTTGGC
>NZ_RJVR01000146.1 GCF_003999195.1 Streptomyces soli | reverse complement strand
TGCCGGTGACTCCTGCCCGGTACAGCGGGTTCAGGTCGTACGCCTGGCGATACTGCGTCGGGGTGTAACAGGAGATCCGCCACTTCACCTGGCACTGCCGGGTGGTCAGCGGGCTGCGGCCCGCGCTCGCCGATTGCTGTCCGGCTACCGCCGGCACGGCCTTGACCGCTGGCGCCGAACGCGCGGATGCGGCGATAGCGGAACCGGACAAAGAGGTTGATATCATTATGAAAGTAGCCAGAGCGATGACCCCAGCGGCGACCGCGGCACGCTGCCGCGGACGAACTCTGCGCATAGTTGCTCCTCTTATGGAGTGAGACCGGGTTCGGCGGTTGCGGCGATCTCGGTCCGAGGCCATCCGTAGGGCAAGTGCGGTGGAACTTTATTTGCTCCTGTGTGACTTGTCCGGGATTATCCGATTTGCGGAACTGTAATCATGTTGATCGTGGCAAGCGCGACCCGGGTGGCTCATCGGGGCCCGAGGGCAGGCCAGTTCTCGTTTAGCCGCGCCGCCAGGTGACAACTAGATGTGAACTCACTGGCCGGAGCCTTCATCTTGCTCCGTCAACACACTCCGGTGGTCCCGGTTGTGGCGAGCCTCACCCCGAAGTGGCTCGGGTAACGCGCGACCGCGCTTGGACTGAGTGGCGGCGCAGGGTGGTGACATCAAGGCTGCGAATTCACTGAGTGATAGGTGGCGTGCTTCGTCACAAGGGGCGACGTCCGTACGACGTTCCAGGTCAGCGACTCGTACCTCCGTTGGCGTGGTGACAACTCGACTGGAACGCCCTGTTGGTGACAATGGGTCGTGCATCTGGTGAAAGATTGGACAAATCGGGCTGAGAGGCCGGTGCGACACCCCACGTCGTCCGCCGTCAGCGGTGACGACTATCACTGCGAGGCACAGCTTCTTCGACGTCTTCAGCTCACTCCGGTTCGCCGCCGTCTACCTGCTGCCCCGGGATCACGACACCCCAGAGGGATGTATTGAGTCGCCGCCCGGGTATTTCACTCCTCTCGCGCGGGAGCCCGGCAAGCCGAGAGCGCAGGGCGGAAGCAATGGCGACACGGACAGCCCGCAGTGGCTCCGTCCGCTGGGCGCGCGGCGCCCTGATCGCCCTGTGTGCCGCGCTCGCTGTGCTGGTCCATCACGAGACGGCTGCGGCTGCCGTCACTTCCATGCAATCCACGATGTATGGCGGGATGCCGCCGCTCCATCCTCGCCGTCACGCTGTCCACCCCCGACGGCACACAATTCCGTGCCGGGGCCTCCACCGGCACCCGCGAGGCCGTACAACTGCGCGACGGCGACCAGCAGCGTTACGCCGGCGAGGGCGTCCGCCAGGTCGTCGGCCATTTCAATGGTGAGATCGCCCGGGCCCTGGTCGGCCGCCCCTTCGCCTCCGCCGCCGAGGTGGACGCCGCACTGAGCGCCCTGGACGGCACCGACATCAAGTCCCGCCTCGGCGTCAACGCCATCATCGGCGTCTCCCTGGCAGGCAGGGGGACCCGGTACCGAACACCCTCTTAGCTTGGCTTTAAACCTCACCAAGATCATGTCTTGGTGAGGTTCGTCGTTCGCCTGACAGTTGGACGGCCTTTGCGTGATCGTGTCTTCTCGCTGAAGTCGACAGTCGATCTACCCAAAGGCCGTGATGGACAGTCTGCAGGACGGCGCTGCGCGCGTCGAGTCCCTGTCCGGGTTATCCCGGTTCCGCCGTGAGTTAGCGGCCGCGCTCCCCGAGGTCCTACTGGCCCGCGTGGCAGGGTGGTGGGTATGTGCGGCCGATACGTCTCCACCCGCAGCCCGCTGGACGACGCCCCTCGCGCCGACACCAGCGCCTGACCGCCCGCAGCGACCGCCGCCGGTGCGCATCGGTTCAGAAGGCGGCCGGGGCCAGAGCACGGCAGGACTCGCCCGGGCGAGTGAACGGGAGCGGCCGGAACCGCGACCGTCCCCGGCGTGACGGCCATAGAAACGTCACCCTGCTGGCGCGGATCACCGACCACGCCCAGGGCCTGGCCACGCCCGCGCTGTATGGGGTGGAGGTCACCACGATCCTGTCCGCCAGCGTGGACGAGCCCGACGGCTTCGCCCGCCGCATCACGCACCTGCGTTCCTACCTCGGGGCCTACGCCGGAGCGTTCCGCACCGGCGACAGTGTGCACGTCGCCTGGAATTGGAGGGCTTGATGTGCCCTGGGTTCCAGTGGTGGCGTCAATGCGGGTGAGGGCTGGGCCGGTCGCGCCCTCGTTTTCCCTACATTGCCGTAGATTTCGGTTCCCGGCTGCAGCACGCCGGGCGTTCCGAGCCAGGCATGGGGAAATACAGGAGGAGATCGTGGCAGTCTCACTGTCCAAGGGTGGCAACGTCTCTCTCACGAAGGAGGCGCCGGGCCTGACGGCCGTCACGGTCGGTCTCGGCTGGGACGTCCGTACCACCACCGGTACCGACTTCGACCTCGACGCGAGCGCGATCGCGGTCAATCCGAGCGGCAAGGTCTACTCCGACGGCCATTTCGTCTTCTTCAACAACAAGGCGACCCCCGACCAGACCATCGTTCACACCGGCGACAACCGCACCGGCGAAGGCGGCGGCGACGACGAGCAGATCAACGTCAGCTTGGCGGCCCTGCCGGCCGGCGTCGACAAGATCGTATTCCCGGTCTCGATCTACGACGGCGAGACCCGCAGCCAGAACTTTGGCCAGGTGCGGAACGCATACATCCGCATCGTCAACCAGACCGGCGGCGCGGAGATCGCCCGTTACGACCTGAGCGAGGACGCGGCAACCGAGACTGCCATGGTCTTCGGCGAGCTGTACCGCAACGAGGCGGAGTGGAAGTTCCGCGCCGTGGGCCAGGGCTACGCCTCGGGGCTTACCGGGATCGCCTCCGACTATGGCGTCAACGCCTGACGCCCTCGGTCACCCGCCGGGCCCGGCACTCCCAGACGGACCCGGCGGACTCTGCCGTCCACGTCCCCGCCTGCGTCATCGCGGGCGGCACAGGCACTCAACGGATCTCGGCCCTGCCGAAGCCCGCTGCGCCGTCCGTGACCAAGGCGACGCCGCGCAGGCGGACGTCAGCGGCGGCCTGGCCGGGGGTGGTGCGGGCATCGGCCGGGTGTCCCTGCCAGTCCAGGCCCGGACCTGCACAACCATCGGTTTCGAACCCGTAGGGAGACAGACGTGACCAGCCCTCCCCGCTCGGCCGTCGGCGTCACCGCGCTGTTGGTCACCGTCGCACGCCACTGTTCCCCGCCGCCCGACGGGAGGACCGGCCGGGCAACGCCTCGGACGGGGAGCGGGCCCGCGAAGCGTGGCACCAGGTGCTCCTGGAGCGCGGCATCCCGTCTTACTCCAACATCCGACTGCGAACACAGCCTGGTGTCGGTACGAGTCCTGAGCGGCACCACGCCTGGGCTCCACCAGCCCCGATTTCGCCGGCCCGGACCTCACCACCAGCCCGGGCTCGCTGCCCCAGCCCGGCAAGCACTTCACACGACGCCCATCGGAGAGGCAGCACATGACCGTGAACCTGGCCAAGGGCCAGCAGATCAGCCTGAGCAAGTCCGACGGAGGTGCACTCAGCGTGGTACGGATGGGCCTGGGCTGGCAGGCCGCGCCCCGTAAGGGATTTCTCGCCAAGCTGACCGCCCGCGAGATCGACCTCGACGCCTCCGCGGTCCTCTTTGCCGGCCAGGAAGCGGCGGACGTCGTCTTCTTCCAGCACCTGGTCAGCAATGACGGGTCCGTACGCCACACCGGCGACAACCTGACCGGCGGCGCCGGCCAGGGCGGCGACGACGAGTCGATCCTGGTCGACCTGCAGCGCGTCCCGGTCCACATCGACCAGATCGTCTTCACCGTGAACTCCTTCACCGGGCAGACCTTCGCCGAGGTGCAGAACGCCTTCTGCCGTCTGCTGGACGAGACCACCGGCCAAGAGTTGGCCCGCTACACCCTCACCGGCGGCGGCTCCTACACCGCCCAGGTCATGGCCAAGGTGTACCGGGCGGGCGGCGGCTGGCAGATGGCGGCCATCGGCGCCCCGGCCTCCGGCCGCACCTTCCAGGACCTGATGCCGGCCATCGCCTCGCACCTGTAACCGCGATGCGCACAACGCCTCCGCACACCGAGAGGCGGAGAGACGTTATGACCCAGACCCAGACCCAGACGGGGCCGGCCGCCCCCGCGAACGCTCGGCCCGAACGGTAATCCGGCCGTCGAGTACCCGTGTTTGTCCTGGTCGCTGAGGTGGCCGTGCTGCTGACATGGGATGAGATCCAGCTCGGGCGACTGCCATGGGGTGTTACCGACCAGGTGAACATGCTGTCGCCCTAAGGGGTACGGCGGTGAGCACCGTCGTATCCCCCGGAGCGTGGGCCTGCGTCAGCCCCTCATCGGCCCGCTGTGCCGCATGTCCTCGGGCCTGTTCCCCGGCGTGTTCCCGGGCTTGCTCTCGGGCCTGTTCCCCGACCCCTCGTCCGGCCTCTCCCAGGACTTGTCCCCCGGCTTCGGCTGGGGCGTCGTCCCCGTCCCGGCGGACGGGCGGGGGATCCGCTTGATGTCCGAGATCTTCTTCGTCGCCAGGTCGGACTGCACACTCAGGTACGTGTACGTGCCCTGAGCGCCACCGCTCCAGGTCAGCTGTACGTACGGGACATCACGCGGCGCGCGCACATTTCGCAGAAAACTGAGGAGGACAACATGCCAGTGCTCAAGGCGCAACCCTGGTCGCCAGGGCCGGCCAGTCGTGACCAGACTCCCATCGCTTCGCCCGATACCTTTCTGAGCACGGACTGGGAGAGCCGGGTGAACTACGCCCGGCTACGGAACAGCGGCTCGCTCGCGCCCAGGCGGAGCTGGAGGCCAGCGAATTGGGCGCGGTGTTGCTCTACGACATGAACAACATCCGCTACACGACCAGAACCCACATCGGCGACTGGGCCAGGGACAAGCTGTTCCGGGCGGCCTTGGTGATCCGGGGGCATGCGCCGATCCTGTGGGACATCGGCTCGGCGGCGAAGCTTCACCGCGAATACCTGACGTGGCTGCCCGGGGAAAGCTGGCAGGCGGGACTGTCGACCTGGCGCGGCGCCATCGACCTCGAAGTCGGTGTGGAAGCCAGCAATGCACGGAAGGTCGCCGATGTCCTGCGAGAGCACGGTCTCGACGGTGAACCGCTCGGCGTGGACGTGGTCGAGCTCCCCGCGCTCCGGGCGCTTGAGAACGAGGGATTGCACGTCGTCGACGCGCAGGCGCTGATGATGTGCGCCCGCCAGATCAAGACCATGGACGAGATCGCCCTGCTTGACCAGTCGGCCGGACTGGTCGACGCGGCCTACGAGCAGCTCTTCAGGTTCTTGCACGTCGGTGCGCAGGAGAACCAAGCGGTGTCCCTGGTCAACGCGGAGCAGGACAGGGGCTCCGCCTGCGGACACGGCTGGACCCGCAGCCGCGCACTGCGCGGCCTCCGCCGCCAACAGGCCGCCTGAGCCCGCAGCTCTACAGGCAGCGGGTCCCACGTGATCCAACCCGCCCTTCGAGGGCGGACTCCCGTAGCCGCTTGGTGAGCTGCTGAAGCCGTCCGCCCTCGCCGGTGAGCTGCAGACCCTCAGCCGGGGCCCGGCCCACCAACTCATCGATCAGCTGATTGTCCACGGCCGCTGAACCCTGTGGCTCAGCCACTTCGACCGCCACGGACTCGTTCACGTTCTCGCTCGTCATCGATGCATCTTCCATGATCGGGGGTTATTCCGTTCGTTTTTGCAGTCCCGCGGCTAGGAGTCGCTCTAGATGCCGGGGCTTCCCGGCCAGCGCGCCCCAGGACCGGGCGGAACGCGCACTCTCCACGTGTTGAATTGGCCTTCGGGCCCGAGCGGCATGGGGTCGTGGTCGACGCTGGGCCGTGTCCGCACAGTGGGTTCGTCGTGGCTCCGGTCGTGGTGCGTCGTCATGAAGTGACCTTCTGGTCGCGGGGCGGGGGCTGGGTCGGGATGCCCCGTGCAGGAGGAGGTTGACGATCTGGTCGATCACCACGTCGTCCAGTGGTTCTCGGCTTAGCGAAGCGCGGTAGACGACGGTTCCCGCGTAGACGT
>NZ_RJVR01000175.1 GCF_003999195.1 Streptomyces soli | reverse complement strand
GCGCTCGGCGACGGCGTGAAGAAGGTCTACGAGGGCGAGCTCGGCCCGATGAAGAAGCTCCGCCGCGTGCCCGGCGTCATCGCCGAGCAGGAGGCCGCGGCAGCTGAACTGGCCACCGCCTGATGAGCCGCACGCTCGCGTTGGTGGAGAGCCCCGCCCAGTTGCTCAACCTGCTGGAGTGGGCGCTGGGAGAGCGCCGTGGCGCGGTTGACCTTGGCCGTCTCGACGCCGCGGTCCTTCTCCCCCTCGACGGCACCACCCGGCGGCAGCTCGACGCCATGGTGTCAGTGGCTCGTGCCGAGGGCGTCGGCGTGAGCGTGCACGACATCCGCCGTAACCCGGCCGCCCTGGCCCGCTGCGTCGCCGCCCTGGCGCCGAAGCTGGCCGGGGCCGGCCGGCTGGTGATCGGCGACCCCTTCTCCGGCCTCATCCAGCGCCTGCTGCCGCTGACCCGCGCCCAGGACGTGGTGCTCGTCGACGACGGCACGGCGACCCTGGAGCTGTCCACCCAACTGCTGGCCGGGCAGCCGCTCGTACGGTGGCACCGTGACGGCAAGTCCGCCCCGGCTTCCTCCGTCCGCGCCGGGCGCCGGCTCACCCCCGGCCACGGCAAGCGGCTGGAGGTCTTCTCCTCCCTCGCCACAGATCTGCGGCTGCCCCCGGGCGGCATCGTCTCCGTCAACGGCTACAGCTGGACCCGCCGCCGCTACGGGCCGCCTCGGATACTGCCGGGCGTCGACCTGGTCGGCACCTCACTGGCCGAGACCGGCCTGGTCTCCGTCAACCGTTACATCGCCGAGGTCACCACCCTCGCCCACGAGTACGGCGTCGACCGCTATCTGGCCCACCGCCGCGAGGATCCCAGCAAGCTCGCCCGCATCGCCGAGGTCGCCGGCGTCGAGATCATCTCGCCCGAGGTCCCCCTCGAACTCGCCCTGCGATCCGGGCCCGTGGCCCGTACGGTCGTCAGCTTCCCCTCGACCGTCGTCCACACCCTCCCGACCGTCCTCGAGGGCACCGGCGTCCAGATCGTCGTCCACGACTCCATCCAGTCCTGGCTCGTCCCAGGCACCTCCGACCGTGCCGCCGCCTTCCTCGAGGAGGTCATCTCCACCGCCCGCACCCGCCACCAGCTGAACGCGGTACGGCACTAGGGGCCAGGGCAGGGGAAAAGTACGGAGCCGCCCCGGGAGGGCAGGCGTGTTGCGCGTGGGGGCGCTGCGCCTGCCTTTCCCGGGGCGGCTCCGGCATTTCAGAGCCGCCACCCGTATTCCATCGCCCGCTCCTGGCACGAAGGCAGCCCCGACGAACGCCCCATGAGTGAAAGATCCGCTCCGGCACGGTGCAGCCGGGCCGGCCGTTGCCGATGGCAGACGAGATCCCGGCCGGCCTGCGCCCGATGGCAGCGGCATGGGGCTACGTGCGCTGAACGCGGCCCCCGCGCGAGGGCCGCGTCAGAAAGGAAGTCAGAGGCGCATGGGCTGCGGGGCCTCGCGGCGGCCGGCATCGGGGCCCGGGTACTCGCGGATGATCTCGTAGCGGGTGTTGCGCTCGACGGGGCGGAAGCCGGCGTCGCGGATGAGCTCGAGGAGATCGTCGCGGGTGAGCTTGTTGGGGGTGCCGTAGTTGTCGGCGTCGTGGGTGATCTTGTACTCGACGACGGAGCCGTCCATGTCGTCGGCGCCGTGCTGGAGGGCGAGTTGGGCGGTCTGGACGCCGTGCATGACCCAGAAGACCTTCACGTGCGGCACGTTGTCGAAGAGCAGCCGCGAGACGGCGAAGGTCTTGAGCGCGTCCGCGCCGGAGGCCATGGTGGTGCGGGCCTGGAGGGTGTTGCGGACCTTACCGTCCTTGAGGTCGACGAAGTCGTGCTGGTAGCGCAGCGGGATGAAGACCTGGAAGCCGCCGGTCTCGTCCTGGAGCTCACGCAGACGCAGGACGTGGTCCACGCGGTGGCGGGGCTCCTCGATGTGGCCGTAGAGCATGGTGCAGGGGGTCTTGAGACCCTTCTCATGCGCCAGGCGGTGGATGCGCGACCAGTCTTCCCAGTGGGTGCGGTGGTCGACGATGTGCTGCCGGACCTCCCAGTCGAAGATCTCGGCGCCGCCACCGGTCAGGGACTCGAGACCGGCCTCGATCAGCTCGTCGAGGATCTCGGAGGCGGAGAGCCCGGAAATGGTCTCGAAGTGGTGGATCTCGGTGGCGGTGAATGCCTTCAGCGAGACGGAGGGCAGCGCTTCCTTGAGGGCCTTCAGCGAGCGCGGGTAGTAGCGCCAAGGGAGCGTCGGGTGAAGGCCGTTGACGATGTGCAGCTCGGTGAGGTTCTCGCCCTCCATCGCCGTGGCGAGGCGGACGGCCTCCTCGATGCGCATCGTGTACGCGTCCTTCTCGCCCGGCTTGCGCTGGAAGGAGCAGTAGGCGCAGGAGGCGGTGCACACGTTCGTCATGTTCAGATGCCGATTGACATTGAAGTGGACGACGTCGCCGTTCTTCTTCTCCCGCACGTGGTGCGCGAGGCCCCCGAGCCATGCCAGGTCGTCGGACTCGTAGAGGGCGATTCCGTCCTCCCGGGTGAGCCGCTCGCCCGAGTGAACCTTCTCCTCCAGCTCACGCTTGAGCCCAGCGTCCATGCCGCGTCCTCCAGTCAGTCCGCCAGTCCGATTCGACCCGATCGAGCCTACGCCACTGCGTATTTCCGGGGGCATGACCCCAGGCCCCCTCACTCGTCGGGCAGTGCGCCGACCCTGTTCTCCCACTTCGTGCTGAGCACGATCGTCGTACGGGTCCTTGCCACGCCCGTGGTTCCCGACAGCCGGCGGATGGTGCGCTCCAGGCCGTCCACGTCCGGGACCCGGACCTTGAGCATGTACGAGTCCTCGCCGGCGATGAACCAGCAGTCCTCGATCTCGTCCAGGTCGCGCAGCCGCATGGCCACGTCCTCGTGGTCGGCGGCGTCGCTGAGCTGCAGGCCGACCAGGGCGGTGACACCGAGGCCGAGCGCCGTGGGCGCCACTGTGGCCCGGTAGCCGGTGATGACGCCGGCCTGCTCCAGGCGGTTGATCCGGTCGGTGACACTGGGGCCCGACAGGCCTACCAACCGGCCCAGCTCGGCGTAAGAGGCGCGGCCGTTCTCACGTAGCGCCTGGATGAGCTGCCTGTCCACCGCGTCCATCAGAATGGACCCCTTCATTCGTGCCGTGACTGCGCTGTCTGGACAAGAATCTAAGGCATAAGTGGCGGTGCGCCCTGCGCATCTACTCGGCTCTGCCTCCACCGAGCTCGCCTTCCCACCTGCGGTAGAGCTTGTGCGGCACCCTTGCCGCATCCAGTACCCGTCCCGCGACGAAGTCCACCAGGTCCTGGATGTCGGTCGCACCGGCGTAGAAAGCGGGCGAGGCAGGCAGCACCACGGCGCCCGCGTCGTCCAGGGTGACCAGGTGGCGGAGGGTCTGCCCGCTCAGCGGGGTCTCGCGCACCGCCACCACCAGGGGGCGCCGCTCCTTGAGCGTCACGCTCGCCGCACGCTGCAGCAGATCCTTGGACAGCCCGAGCGCGACCCCCGCCACACACGCCGTGCTCGCCGGGACGATCAGCATCCCCTTCACGCCGTACGACCCCGAGCTCGGCCCCGCCGCCAGGTCCCCGGCGGCCCAGTACCGTACGTCCGCCAGGTCGGCCCCCGCGAAGCGCTCGGCCGTCCCGTCGGCGCCGCGGGCCAGCCACCGGGCCAGGTCCTCCCGCCAGTGCGCGTCGCGGAAGGGGGCCCCCGTCTCGTCCAGGACGGTGAGCCGCGCGGCCCGGCTGACCACCAGGTCCACCGCCTCGCCCGCCTGCAGCAGCCCGCGCAGCACAGCCGCCGCGTACGGCGTCCCGGAAGCCCCGGACACGCCGACGACCCAGGGCTTGCGCGGCTTGCTGTCGTCCATGCCTGCGAGCCTATCCCGCTCGCCGCGCAGCCTCTGGATCGGTCAGAGTGTCAGGGCATCAGGACTTCAGGCGCGTGCCCAGGATGTATGCCTCAGGCCCTGGGGTCGTCCTCGGGCCCGGCGCCGCCCTGCTCCCGCCGCCGCAACTCGTCCTCGCGGCGGCGCAGGTCGGCCTCCCAGTCCTTGAGGAGCGACTCGTCCTTCTTGCGCTCCTCGCGCAGCGACCTGAGGAACTCGGGGTTGTCGTCCGGCGCGATCCACGGCCCGGTCTCCGCCCCGGTGCGGTGGTTGCGGTGCCACTCCGACGGTGTGCTGCCGCCCGCCGGGACTCCGCGCTGCTTCCCCGCGACGAGCCAGGCGATCGGACCGACCAGCACCTCACCGAAGAGCAGAATGATGATGACCCAGATCACCTTGGGCAGCCCGCGCACCTCCGGCTCCGGGGTGTTCAGACAGTCGATGAAGGCGTAGATCCACAGCGCCAGCACCAACAGGTACGGCAGATACCCGGACATCGCGGAAGGTCCCCCAGAACGCGGTGAAGGGCCGCACGAGGGGCCCGGTGACGGGTCCAGAGTAGTGCGTACCGGATACTGGAATGCATGGCTTACGACGATCTTCGCTCGTTCCTCAGAGCTCTGGAGAAGGACGGCGACCTCAAGCGCATCAAGGCCGAGGTCGACCCCTATCTGGAGGTCGGCGAGATCGTCGACCGCGTGAACAAGGCAGGCGGCCCGGCCCTGCTCTTCGAGAACGTGCGCGGGACCTCAATGCCCCTCGCGATGAACGTCTACGGCACCGACCGCCGCCTGCTGAAGGCGCTCGGCCTGAAGTCGTACGGCGAGATCAGCGACCGGATCGGCGGCCTGCTGAAGCCGGAGTTGCCGCACGGCTTCGTCGGCGTCCGCGAGGCCTTCGGCAAGCTGGCCGGGATGACGCATGTGCCGCCCAGGAAGGTCAAGGACGCGCCCGTCCAGGAAGTCGTCCTCACCGGCGACGACGTGGACCTGGAGCAGTTGCCGGCCCTCTTCACCTGGCCCAAGGACGGCGGGTCCTTCTTCAACCTGGGCCTGACGCACACCAAGGACCCGGACTCCGGCATCCGCAATCTTGGCCTGTACCGGCTGCAGCGGCACGACCGCCGCACCATCGGCATGCACTGGCAGATCCACAAGGACAGCCGCAACCACTACAAGGCCGCTGAACGGCGCGGCGAGCGGCTGCCCGTGGCGATCGCCTTCGGCTGCCCGCCAGCCGTGACGTACGCGGCCACGGCGCCGCTGCCCGGCGACATCGACGAGTACCTCTTCGCGGGCTTCATCCAGGGCAGGCGGGTGGAGTTGGTGGACTGCAAGACCGTCCCGCTCCAGGTCCCCGCGCAGGCCGAGGTCGTCATCGAGGGCTGGCTGGAGCCGGGCAAGATGCTCCCCGAGGGCCCGTTCGGCGACCACACCGGCTTCTACACCCCGCAGGAGCCCTTCCCGGCCCTGACCATCGACTGCGTGACGATGCGGAAGCGTCCGCTGCTGCAGTCCACGGTGGTCGGCCGGCCGCCGATGGAGGACGGGCCGCTGGGCCGGGCGACGGAGCGCTTCTTCCTGCCGCTGCTGAAGGTCATCGTGCCGGACATCGTGGACTACCACCTGCCCGAGGCGGGCGGCTTCCACAACTGCGCGATCGTCTCTATCGACAAGAAGTACCCCAAGCACGCCCAGAAGGTCATGCACGCCGTCTGGGGCGCGCACATGATGTCGCTGACCAAGCTGATCATCGTGGTCGACGCGGACTGCGATGTGCACGACCTGCACGAGGTCGCCTGGCGGGCGCTCGGCAACACCGACTACGGCCGTGACCTGACCGTCGTCGAAGGACCGGTCGACCACCTCGACCACGCCTCGTACCAGCAGTTCTGGGGCGGCAAGGCCGGGATCGACGCGACCAGGAAGCTGCCCGAAGAGGGCTACACGCGGGACGGGGGCTGGCCGGACATGGTCCTGCCGGACCCCGAAACGGCCACGAAGGTCGACCGCCGCTGGAAGGAGTACGGCCTGTGAGCACCGCCTCTGCCGCGATCCCGCAGCCGGGCCGCACCAAGGCGTTCTTGCGCCTGGTGATGATCGAGCACTCGGTCTTCGCGCTGCCCTTCGCGTACATCGCCTCCCTCACCGCGATGTTCCAGCTCGACCAGAACGTCCACTGGGAGCGGTTGCTCCTGGTCACCGTCGCCATGGTCGGCCTGCGCACCTTCGCGATGGCCGCCAACCGGATCATCGACCGCGAGATCGACGCCCGTAACCCGCGCACCGCACACCGCGAACTGGTCACCGGCGCGGTCACGGTGAAGTCCGCCTGGACCGGCGCGCTGGTCGCCCTCGTGGTGTTCCTCGGCGCGGCCGCCCTGCTCAATCCGCTGTGCCTGGCGCTCGCTCCCATCGCGGTCTTCCCGATGGTGCTCTATCCGTACGGCAAGCGGTTCACGAACTTCCCGCAGGCCATCCTCGGCCTCGCCCAGGCGATGGGCCCGATCGGAGCCTGGCTCGCGATCACCGGGGAGTGGTCCTGGGACGCGGTGATCCTCGGCCTCGCCGTGGGCGTCTGGATCGGCGGCTTCGACCTCATCTACGCCTGCCAGGACGTCGAGACGGACCGCGAGATCGGCGTGATGTCGGTGCCGGCCCGCTTCGGCATCCCGGCTGCGATTTGGGGCGCCCGGGTCTGCCACGCGCTCACCACCGCGCTCTTCGTCTGGTACGCCCTCGCGACCGGCGCCGGCGCCTTCTTCTGGCTCGGCCTGGTGATCGTCGTCGGCGCCTTCCTCTACGAGCACTCCATCGTCCGGCCGCACGACCTCAGCCGCCTCAACCGGGCCTTCTTCAGCGTCAACGGCTTCATCGGGATCGCCCTGTTCGTCTGCGCGCTGCTGGACCTCGCGGTGCGCGGCCTCAGCTGGTAGCGGAGGCCGCGCCCGGCAGCGCTACGGCTTCACGAACGGGATCGCGAACATCTTCGGATACGACCACCACTGGCCGCCGTTGGCCTTCGTCGTGCCGATGATGGCGAACACGAACCCGGCGATGCCGTACCCGATGAGCGCCAGGAGCAGGCTGCCCACGACTACCGGGACGGCCCAGGACCCGGACTGCGAGGAATCCACGAAGGCGGACGACGCGATCACGCCGATGTAGAGCAGGACGGCCAGCACCATCGCGATCGCCTGGGTGATGGCGTGGTTGAGGGCCTGGGTCGCGTGATGGCGGATGAAGGGGTCGTGCCGGTTCTGCGAATCGTTACGGACCACGACGGGTGCGATCCAGCAGAGTAGCGGGCCAATGCAGCACACGGTGCCGCCCACGGTGAGCGTGAGCAGCGCGCCCAGGTGCGCCCACATCGCGACGCTCGTGGGCGACTTCTGGGGCGGATACGGCTGCCACCCCGGCTGCCCCGGATACGGCGGCTGGCCCGGATACCCCGGCTGCCCCTGCCACCCCGGGTGGGGCGGCTGGCCGGGCACACCCGGATACGGCGGCTGCGGTCCGGCGCCCTGGGCACCCGGCTGCGGCCCGGGTTGCGGCGGCACGGATGGCGCGGGCGGCACGGCGTCGACGGTCTCTGCGGCATCCGTCGCGTCCGTCGCATCCGCCGCCGCGTCGTCGCGCTTTTCGAAACTGGTCATAGGTTCCCCCGAGGAGTGCTGACCACCCTTCGACCGGTCAGCGAATGATCCCGGATCGTACG
The DNA here is from genome assembly GCF_003999195.1 of Streptomyces soli. Lineage (GTDB taxonomy): Bacteria > Actinomycetota > Actinomycetes > Streptomycetales > Streptomycetaceae > Actinacidiphila > Actinacidiphila soli. The sequence continues at coordinate 11,167 of NZ_RJVR01000175.1, read as the reverse complement.
TCACGGAACAGGAAGGCCGAAGCCACGCCCCCCACCAGACCGAACAAGTGCCCCTGCCAGGACACGCCCTGGGCGGTCGGCAGCACGCCCCAGAGTATGGAGCCGTAGACGACGGCGATGCCCAGGCCGACGCCGATGTCCAGCAGGCGGCGGTCGACGAAGCCCCGGACCAGCAGATAGCCGAAGAGGCCGAAGACGACGCCGGAGGCACCGGCCGTGTTGGTGTGCGCGGGGGCGACCAGCCACACCCCCAGGCCGCTGGTGACGACGATCACGAGGACCACACCCAGGAAGCGCCCCAGGTCGCGCAGCGCCGCGAGGAAGCCGAGCACGAACAACGGCACGCTGTTTGCGGCGACATGGTCGAAGCCGAAGTGGATGAAGGCGGCCGGAACGATGTCGCGCAGCTCGCCGAGCTGGCGGGGCACTATGCCGAAGGTGTCCAGCGCATGGCCGGACAGGACGTCCAGCGCCTCCACCAGCCACAGCACGCCCACCCAGGCGAGCATCAGTCCGGCGGCGGCCTTCACCCGGTCGCCGGGCCTGAGGGCCGCCCACTCCCGCGCCCGTCGGCTCGCGGGGCCGCCCGCGTCGTCCGCGTCGCCCACGACAGGTTCGTACGCCACCGAATCCCCCTTCGGTCATGCTCCGTCCACGGTAGACAACGCCGCTGACATTCGGGGCGGTTCCGGAGGTTGTCGGGCTCTAGGGCCTGTCCGGCCGATCTCCGTGGGAGAAGGACGGCCCGCCGCGCCAGCGGCTGATGTCCGCAGCGGCGCCTGCGATCGCAAGGCGCTGGGGGTCCCCCCTGCTCGAGCGAAGTCGAGAGCTTGGGGGTGGGGGTACCTCCCGGCCGAAGGCAGGGGGAGGACCCCCACCCAGCCGCCCCTCGTAGACCTCGCTGGAGTGGACCCAGCGGACCGGGCGGTCGAGCGCCCGCTCGCCGGCCAGTACGTGCGGCGCGGCGTCGGCGACGGCATCGAGGGCCAGGATCTCACGGAGGGTGAGAGCGGGCATGCGATCCTCCCTGGGCACTGACACTTCGTCCTGAGTCAGGCTGTCCGGAGAGTACTTTCCGCACGCTGCCGGGGTGTTTCCGGCCGGACAGAGTGGTGGTCATGACGCTCGATGACATTGGCACCGCCCCGCAGGCGATGCTGGCGACGGCCGTGGCGGAGGCCCGGGCCGGGCTCGCCGAGGGCGGGATCCCCATCGGGGCCGCCCTGTACGGCCCGGACGGGCGTACGGTCCTCGGCCGTGGCCACAACCGCCGGGTCCAGGACGGTGACCCGTCCTCGCACGGCGAGACCGACGCTTTTCGTGCGGCGGGTCGGCAGCGCACCTACCGGGGTACGACGATGGTCACGACGCTGTCTCCGTGCCGGTACTACGGCGCCCGGCCGAGGAGCTGATGTCGCTCGTCTACTTCTACGAGTGCGACCCCCGCACCCTCGTCGAGTCGCTCCCCGCGCCGACCGGCCGGGTGGCGTACGAGCCCGTCGACTCGCACGCCTATCTGCGGGCCAAGCTGGACTCGATCAGCGTGAGTTGATCGGCTCTGCGACGACGTGGGGCCGCCTCCCAGTGCCGGGAGGCGGCCCCACGTACCTGCGCTGCTGCCGTCAGACGCCCGCGTACGAGTGCTTGCCGGTGATGAAGATGTTCACGCCGTAGTAGTTGAAGATGAAGCACGCGAAGGCGAGAAGCGCCAGGTAGGCGGCCTTGCGGCCCTTCCAGCCGGCGGTGGCGCGGGCGTGCAGGTAGCAGGCGTAGACGACCCAGGTGATGAAGGACCAGGTCTCCTTGGGGTCCCAGCCCCAGTAGCGGCCCCAGGCGGCCTCGGCCCAGATGGCGCCCGCGATGATGGTGAAGGTCCAGAGCGGGAAGACCGCCGCGTTGACGCGGTACGCGAACTTGTCGAGGCTCGCGGCGGCGGGCAGGCGGTTCATGATGCCGGCCCAGGTGCCCTTGTTGGGCTTGCCCTGGGTCAGGCCGACCTCGTAGTTGTCGCGGAAGAGGTAGAGGAAGGTCGCCGTGGCGCCGAGGAAGAAGACCGCGCCCGAGATGATCGCGCAGGAGACGTGGATCCACAGCCAGTACGAGTGCAGGGCGGGGACCAACTGGTCGCTGGCGGTGTAGAGGACGGAGACGGCCAGGCCCAGGTCGAGCAGGACGGCGGTGACGAGGAAGAGGCCGATCCAGCGGACGTTCTTCTTCAGGAGCAGCAGGACGAGGTACGCGGTGACCGCCGTGGCGCCGAAGGTCATCGAGAACTCGTACATGTTGCCCCAGGGGGCACGCTCGACGGACACGGCGCGGGCCACGACGCCGCCGACGTGCAGCACCCAGGCCAGGGCGGTGAGGGAGATGGCGATCCGTCCGTACAGGTCGCCCTGCTCGTCCTCACCGGCCGCGCCGGGGCCGTCGGGGATGCCGCGGTCGCTGGCGGTGGTGCGGGTGACGACCTTGGGGCGGTCGAGGACGGTGGTGCCGCCCTGGGACCTGACGGTGACGGCGGGCTTCGCGGACTGCTCGCCGACCAGGGCGGCCGACTGGACGGCGACCTTGCTGCGGCTGCCGAAGGTCCACTCCGCGATGTGCGCGAGGAACGCCAGCGTGTAGACGGCCATCGCGGAGTAGACCAGGTAGTTGCTGATGTGGGCGACGTTCTCGTTGACAGCCGCAGCAGCGGTGATCACGCGCGGGCTCCTTCGTCCTCGGACCGGGTTTCTGCGGAGAGGTCTTCTGTGGGGTCTTCTGTGGGGTCTTCTGGTTCTTCCGGCGGGTCTTCCGACGCCTGGGGCGCCACGGGCAGCAGGCCGTCCACGACGGTGCCCAGTTCGTCGGCGATCTTCGCGGACTCGCTGCGGCCCAGGCCGGCCAGCTCGACGACGGTGACGCCGTCCGCGCCGCGCACCGCCCGCACCCAGACGCGGCGGCGCTGGATGAACAGCGAGCCGATGAGGCCCGCGATCATGGAGATGACGCTGCCGAGCGCCCAGCCGGTGGCCGGCTGGTGGGTGATCTGGAACTGGGCGAAGGTCTTGATGCCGTTGAAGGTGATCGACCCCGCGCCGTCCGGCAGCGTCATGGTGTCGCCGACCTGCATCACCTTGCTGACGATGTTGCCCTTGGCGTCCTTGAACTGCTTCATGTTCTTCGTGTCGAGCTGGTACACGTTCTGCGGCAGTCCTGAGTCCACCCCCAGGTCACCGTGGTAGGCGTTGAGGATGAGCGCCGGGTTGGCGAGCGCGGGGAAGGAGGAGTACCACCCTCGCGTCTGGCTCACCACCGCGGTCGGCAGGAAGGAGCCGCTGAAGCCGAGCTGGTCCGTCTTCCCGCTCTTGTCCCGGGCGTCGGGCACCTTGATGACGCCGGTCGAGTTGAGGTCCGTGTCCGTCGGCAGGAAGGCCACGGCGCCCTGGTAGACGACCGTGCCCGTGCCGTCCTTGACGGTGACGACCGGTGCGTAGCCGTGCCCGTTCAGGTAGATCTTCGAACCGCCGATCTCCAGCGGCTTGTTGACCTCGATCGACGACTTCTGTTGCTTGCCGTCCGCGCCGTTCCAGTAGTGGATGTTGGCGCGGAAGGTGCGGGCGGTGCCGATGTCGGGGCCGCTGGTGGCGTACGTGGCGGTGAAGCTGTCCAGCGTGAAGCCGAAGGGGTTCAGGTCGTCGGCGCCGTAGAAGGTGCCGGGGGTGAAGTCGTCGTACGAGGTGACGGTGTTGGTGAAGCCGTCGCCCTCGACGATCAGCTTGCTGCCGTCGCCCTTCCACAACTGCCCGACCGCGAAGGAGATCAGCAGTCCGAAGAGCGCGATGTGGAAGATCAGGTTGCCCGCCTCGCGCAGGAAGCCCTTCTCCGAGGCGACCGCCGAGCCCCCCACCGCCGTACGGAAACGCCGCTTGCGCAGCAGCTTCTGCGCGCCGTCCAGCACCTGCTCGGGCTCGGCGGTGGTGCGCCAGGTCGCGTACGCGGGCAGTCGGGTCAGGTTGCGCGGCGCGGCCGGGGGCTTGGCGCGGAGCTGGCCGACGAACTGCCAGCTGCGCGGGACGATGCAGCCGGCCAGCGAGATGAACAGCAGGATGTAGATCGCCGAGAACCAGGGCGAGCTGTAGACGTGGAAGAGGCCGAGCTTCTCGTAGATGGGCGCGACGGTGGTGTGCGCGTCCTTGAAGTCCTGTGCCTTGACCGCGTTCGTGTTGGTCTGCGGGATCAGTGAGCCGGGGATCGCGGCGAGAGACAGCAGGAAGAGCAGGATCAGCGCGACCCGCATCGAGGTCAGCTGCCGCCACATCCAGCGCACCCAGCCCCAGACCTCGCGGCCGGTCCAGGCAAGTCCCCCGCCGAGGCCCGGTGCTCGTACGCCGCCGAAGGAGCCGGGAACGACCGTGCCCAGGTCCTCCTGGGGGGCGGTGGACAGCTGCGCGCCGGCGGTGCCGAGCTCGCTCTCGTCGGTTTCGGTGGTGCTCATGGATCAGATCCCTGGGGTGAAGCCGGAAGACCAGATCTGCATCTGGTAGACGATGTGGTCCCACACGCCGGTGACGAGCAGCACGCCGACCGCGACCAGCATGCCGCCGCCGACCCGCATGACCCATACATAGTGGCGCTTGACCCAGCCGAAAGCGCCCAGCGCACGGCGGAAGGCGACCGCGGCGAGGATGAACGGCACGCCGAGGCCAAGGCAGTAGAACACGGTGAGCAGTGCGCCGCGCGCGGCGCTGGCCTGGTTGAAGGCAAGAGTTTGTACGGCGCCGAGCGTCGGGCCGATGCAGGGCGTCCATCCGATCCCGAACAGCGCGCCGAGCAGCGGCGCCCCGGCCAAACCCATCGCGGGCCGCTTGTGGAAGCGGAACTCGCGCTGGGTGAGCCCGCCGACGAAGCCCATGAAGGCCAGGCCCATGACGATGGTGAGCGCGCCCAGCACCTTGGTGATGACGTCCTTGTGTGTCTGCAGCGTCCAGCCGAAGTTGCCGAACAGCGCGCCGCCGGAGACGAAGACCGCCGTGAAGCCGAGGACGAACAGCGAGGCGCCGGCGATCATCCGGCCCCGCTTGGCCTCGGCGAGGTCCGTGCCGGTGACCCCGGTCACGTACGAGAGATAGCCCGGCACGAGCGGCAGGACGCAGGGCGAGAAGAAGGAGACCAGGCCACCGAGCAGCGCGATCGGCACGGCGGCCAGCAGTGCTCCGTTGAGCACGGTCTTGTTGACATCGCCGGCCGCGGCCAGGGTGACGAGTGGGGTCACGTCACTTCTCCGCGATCAGCGGGTCGAGGGCCTTGCTCAGCTCGCTCTCGGTGAGTGCCTTGAGAGCACGCACCGCGATCTTGCCCTGTCGGTCGAGGATGATGGTGGTGGGGATGGCCTGCGGGTTGAGGCTGCCCTTGGGGAAGCGCAGGATCAGCTTGCCGGTGGGGTCGTACAAGCTGGGGTAGGTGACGTCGTACCGCTTCTCGAACGCCACGGCCTGCGCGGTCTGCAGATCACGGGTGTTGATCCCGATGAACTGGACGCCCTTGGACTTGGTGGCGTTGGCGACGGCCACCAGGTTACTGGCCTCGGCCCGGCAGGGCGAGCACCACGATCCCCAGATGTTGAGGACGACGACCTTGCCCTTGTAGTCGGACACGCTCAGGTCGGCACCGTCCACGGTCTTGCCGCTCAGCGCCGGGGCAGCCTCGCGGTGCCCCTGCTGAACCGTGCTGATCTCTCCGGTGCCGGAGACGAAGTTGGTGCCGCTGCCGGAGGAGGACGAGCCGGAGCCCGACGTGCAGGCGGACAGCGCCAGCAGCGCGAACGCGGCGGCCCCGGCAAGTGCCGAGGCCCTGCGGAGCGAACGGCATCGAGGGGCGCGCGCAGTACTCATGTGAAAAGTTTCGCATGGGGTGCCGCGCGATCTTACGCGCCCCCGACACCTTTGCCGAAAGCGGCAAATGCCCCAAGTAAGGGCGGGGTGATCGACGGGCCGTCAGGCCGCGTTCCGGGCGGCGATCAGCCCGCGTTGGCGGTGGTCAGCTCGCGCCCGCCTTCGCGAAGACGTTGACGAACGTGTCCTCGAAGGCCTTGAGGTCGTCCGGCTTCCGGCTGGTCACCAGCACGTTCGGCCCGGAGTCGCAGATCTTGACCTCCTCGTCGACCCACGTGCCGCCCGCGTTGCGTATGTCGGTGCGCAGGCTGGGCCAGGAGGTGAGGGTACGGCCGCGTACGACGTCGGCCTCGACCAGCGTCCACGGCGCGTGGCAGATCGCGGCGACCGGCTTGCCCTGACTGAAGAAGTCCGCGGCGAAGGACACGGCCTGCCCGTCCGTCCGCAGGAAGTCGGGGTTGGCGACACCGCCGGGGAGTACGAGGGCGTCGAAGTCCCCGGCGCTCACGTCCCGGACGACGGCGTCGACCGCAAAGGTGTCGGCCTTGTCGAGGTGGTTGAAGGCCTGGATCCGTCCTTCCTTGAGCGAGATGAGCCTCGGCGTGCCGCCCGCTTCCTGCACGGCCTGCCAGGGGCTGGTCAGCTCGATCTGCTCGACGCCTTCGGGGGCGACGAGAAAGGCGATGGTCTTGCCCTGCAGTGTGTTCGACATGTGGGTCGCCTCCCCACCCTTTACCGGACGAAACGGTCGCCGCGCGCCTTCCCGCCGTCGTACGCGAAACGTTTCTGCAGACCCGGCTCCGCCAGGAACTCCTGCCACCCCGCAGCCGGTGCCTCCCCGGGCGCCAGGGTCCGCAGCTTCGCCAGCACAGCCGGATCCTGGGCGTCCAGCCAGTCCACGAAGTGCCGGAAGGAAACCAGCCGCACGTCCTGGTGGTCGGCGATGCGCTTGAGGGCGTCCTCGACGGCGTTCATGTAGATCCCGCCGTTCCACTCCTCGAAGTGGTTGCCGATGAACAGCGGCGCCCGGTTCGTCTCGTACGCCCGACGGAAGCCCGAGAGGTACGCCTCGCGCGCCTGGCGCTCCCACCCGGGGTAGTTGCGCGGGTCGCTGCGGGTGGCGCGGACGGACTGGTTGGCCAGCATGTTGTAGTCCATCGACAGCACCTCGAAGCCGTGCCCCGGGAAGGGCATCGCCTGCAGCGGCAGGTCCCACAGCCCGTACGTCCTCGACGGCCAGGTCTGCATGCCGCCGGGTGAGCTGGCGTCGTACCGCCAGCCCAGGCGGGAGGCGACGGGGAGCAGGCTCTTCTGGCCCAGGAGGCAGGGGGTGCGGGCACCGATCAGTTCCTTGCGGTAGTCGAAGGGCAGCGGGTCGAGGTCGCGGAAGCCGGTGTTCGTACGCCAGCTCTCGACGAAGGCGATCGCCTGCTCGATCTCGCTGTACCAGTCGCGGGACGACCAGCGGCCGACCGAGCCGGTGCCGGTGCAGAAGTGCCCGTTGAAGTGCGTGCCGATCTCGTGGCCCTCCAGCCAGGCCAGCCGCACCTGGTCGAGGGTGGCCCGGACGTGGGCGTCGGTGAGATATCCGATGGCGGAGGCGCCGACGGGGTTGTGGGGCGGGCGGTAGAAGTGCCGCTTCGACTCGGGGAGGAGATAGATCCCCGAAAGGAAGAAGGTCATCTTCGCGCCGTGGTCGGCTGCGACCTTGCGGAAGCGCGTGAACAGCCCGGTGTCCAGTTCCCCGGCCCCGTCCCAGGAGAAGATCACGAACTGCGGCGGCTTCTGCCCCGGCTCCATCGGCCCCGGCGGGGGCGGCTGGTGCGGCTGCTCGCCGGTGTCGGCGGTCGAGCCGTCGCCGATCAGCCGTGCGGGGGGCTCCTGTGGCCTGCGCGGCTTGTGCGGCTTGCGCGGGGCGGGGCCGGGGTGCGCCTCCGGGTGCGGCTCGGAGCCGCTGGTCAGTCCGAACGTCGCCGCGCCCACCACCCCGGCGGCCCCCGCCGCCAGCCCCACCATCCCCCGTCGGCTGATATGAGTCATACGCACGCACCCCGTCCGTGCTCAAAATCTGACAATAATGACAACTAGCCAGATTCCATGACGACCACGGCGGTTCATTCCCCAGGGCAGGATTCACGCGTACGGCGCACGCCCCGCTTACGCCCTGTTCACGCCCCGAAGCCCTTCGATATCTACGCCCCGAAGCCCTTCGAGCCGCCCTTGACCGGCTTCGCCCCGGCCAGCAGATGCGCCGGCACCAGATCACGGGCCGGCTCGCTGTAGCCGATCGCCACGATCTTGTCGCCCTCGTACGTGAACGAGGTCAGCGAGGCCAGCGTGCACTGCCGCTTGCGCGGGTCGTGCCACAGCCGCCGCCGCTCGGCGAAGCTCCGTACGATCCAGATCGGCAGCTGATGGCTCACCGCCACCGCCTCGTGCCCGCGCGCCGCGTCCCGGGCCGCGCCGAGGGCCGCCATCATCCGTACGACCTGATCGACGTACGGCTCGCCCCAGCTCGGCTTGAACGGGTTGACCAGGTGCCTCCAGTTGGCCGGGTTCTTCAGCGCGCCGTCGCCGACGCCGAAGGTCTTGCCCTGGAAGACGTTCTCCGCCTCGACCAGCCGGTCGTCGGTCGCCGTCTTCAAGCCCAGCTTCGCCGCGATGGGCGCCGCCGTCTCCTCCGCCCGCTCCAGCGGCGACGCCACGACGTGCGTGATGTCGCGGCCGGCCAGATGCTCGGCGACCCGGTCGGCCATCTTCCGGCCCAGGTCGGACAGGTGGTAGCCGGGCAGCCGCCCGTAGAGCACGCCGGTGGGGTTCTCGACCTCGCCGTGGCGCATCAGGTGGACGACGGTGATGTCCTTGTCAGAGCTCATGCCGTGGCCTCCGCGGCGGCTCGGGCAGCGGCGGGAAGCGCTGCGGCAATCCGCTCGATGGCGGCGGCGTCGTGCGCGGACGACACGAACCATGACTCGAAGGCGGAGGGTGGCAGATAGACGCCCTGCGCGAGCATCGTGTGGAAGAAGCCGTTGAAGCGGAAGGCCTCCTGCTTCCTGGCCAGGTCGTAGTCGGTGACCGCCTCGTCCGTGAAGAACACGGAGAACATGTTCCCCGCGGTCTGCAGCCGGTGCGCCACGCCCTCCTTGCTCAGCGCCTCGCTGACCAGTCCCGACACCTCGGCCGCCACCCGGTCCACGGTCTCGTACACCGCGTCGTCGAGCAGCCGCAGCTGGGCGAGGCCCGCGGCCGTCGCCACCGGGTTACCGGACAGCGTGCCCGCCTGGTAGACCGGCCCGGCGGGCGCGAGGTGCCCCATCACGTCGCCTCGGCCGCCGAAGGCCGCGGCCGGGAAGCCGCCGCCCATCACCTTGCCGAAGGTCATGAGGTCCGGGCGCACGCCGTCGATCCCGTACCAGCCGGCCTTGGAGACCCGGAAGCCGGTCATGACCTCGTCGGAGATGTAGAGCGCGCCGTCCGCCCGGCAAAGGTCGGCCAGCCCCTGGTTGAACCCGGGCAGCGGCGGCACGACGCCCATGTTCCCCGGCGACGCTTCCGTGATCACGCACGCGATCTCGCCCGGGTGCGCTGCGAAGGCGGTCCGTACGGCCTCCAGGTCGTTGTACGGCAGCACGATCGTGTCGCCCGCCTGTGCGCCCGTCACCCCAGGCGTGTCCGGCAACCCGAAAGTGGCAACGCCGGAACCCGCCGCCGCCAGCAGCGCGTCCACATGACCGTGGTAGCAACCCGCGAACTTGACCACCTTCGCCCGGCCCGTGAAGCCGCGCGCCAGCCGGATCGCCGACATCGTCGCCTCGGTCCCCGACGACACCAGCCGCACCTGCTCCACCGGCGCCACCCTGGCCACGATCTCCTCGGCCAGCTCCACCTCGCCCTCACCGGGCGTGCCGAAGGACGTACCGCGCGCGACCGCCGCCTGCACCGCGCCGATCACTTCGGGGTGCGCATGGCCGAGGATCATCGGTCCCCACGAGCACACAAGATCAACGTATTCGCGGCCGTCGGCGTCCGTCAGGTACGGACCCTTTCCGGACACCATGAACCGGGGCGTACCGCCCACCGCCCGGAAGGCCCGGACCGGCGAGTTCACGCCACCTGGGGTCACCGCCGAAGCTCGGTCGAACAGGGTCTGAGAAACTGGCGCTTCGTATGCGTACGGATAGCTCACAAGCACATGCTCTCAAATGCTGAGCGTGGCGGGCGTTGCGCGGTCAGGTCTCGACCGTGCATCTGAGACGATGATCGGGTTGCGCGGTTGCGCCTGTGGATGGTCGGGTAGTGAAATGCAGCGCGGTGGCGAGCTGGGCGATGGTGCGGGCGATGACCACGAGCCCGAACCTGCCCGCCCCACCGGACGCCGCCGCCGGTCATCAGCCGATCGCGAACAAACCGCAGAGAGTGGGAGCAGGGGTGGCCGAGTGGGGGTGACCTACAAGTACTTCGGTGCGCCGGACGGAGCCACCGCGGCCCGCGTACCCATCTCCATGCGCCCCGAGGAACTCGGCGGCGACGAGCTGGGCCAGGGTCTGTACACCAAGGTCAAGCCGGAAACCATGGCCGCCATGGTCCTCACCGGCATCGAGGGCATACCCCCCGCCAAGGTCCCTCCCCTCGAGCTCGTCGTCCTCCACCCCGACTACGCCGTCGTCAAGCTCCCCATATCCGTCGTCGAACCCCTCCGCAAAGCCGACGAGGAATCCCTCGGCGCCGCCGCCTTCATCTGGTCCACCGTCCCCGACCGTCGCGGCCCCCGTGACGCCTTCGTCATCTACCAGATGCTCCACGAATGGCAGGACTTCGCCCAACGCTGCCACGAGTCGGGGCACCAGCTCTACTGCCTGGTCTGGCCGTGACCGCAGGCCGCGGCGCCCTCTTAGCGGCAGCCCTGGCGGTCCTGGGCGGCACCTACGCCCTGACCGCCTGCAGCACCCTCCCCATTCCCGAGGGCCCCACCCCCCGGCGACCCCAACTGGTACGTCTGCACCACCGACAGCCACTGGAAGCGCACCAACGCCGCCCGATAATTCGGTTGGTCGCGGCCGGCGCTGCGTCGATACTGTCGCGGTGTTCTCAGACGCTGACGCCGCCGCGCTCTACGACCTGCTGAACCCCTGGGATCCCGGCCACCACCCCGGAGACCGCACTTCGTCTTCGAGACGCGCCACCCGCAGGCCCGTGCCTGGGAGGGATGGAATCTTCGGAGACGGTACGTCCCAAGAACATGGGCGTTCTCCTGGCGGATGTGCTGGCGAATGGCGAGCGTCGTGCGGGGCCGCTCT
>NZ_RJVR01000142.1 GCF_003999195.1 Streptomyces soli | reverse complement strand
CCGGCGAGTACTTGCTGGGTGGCGCCACTTCTACCTCATTCCCTTTACACAGAGATTCTATTGGATCTCTGTCCGGGAACCTCGGGGCACCTCAGCGCCGATAGGAGCCGTGATCGCTGGTCGGTGCTTCCCGAGAGTGGCTGATGCGTCTGGCTGCCGGTGTGAGCGGGTTCGAGGTCAGGGCAGGGTGAGGATGCGGGGGCCGTCCTGGGAGATGGCGATGGTGTGTTCGATGTGGGCGGCGCGGCTGCCGTCGATCGTGCGCAGGGTCCATCCGTCGGGGTCGGTGCGGTAGTCGTTGCGTCCGCCGGCCATGAGCATGGGTTCGATGGCGAGGGCGAGGCCGTGGCGCAGGGGGAAGCCGCGGCCGGGTCGTCCGTGGTTGGGGACGTGGGGGTCTTCGTGCATCTGGCGGCCGATGCCGTGGCCGCCGAAGTCGGCCGGCATACCGCAGGCGGCCTTGCGGGCGACGGTGCTGATGGCATGGGAAATGTCTCCGATGCGGTGGCCGACGGTGGCGGCGGCGATGCCGGCGTCCAGGGCCTGCTGGGTGGCGGCGATGAGTTCCAGGTCGGCGGGACGGGGGGTGCCGACGGTGAAGCTGATCGCGGCGTCGCCGGTCCAGCCGTCGAGTTCGGCTCCGCAGTCGATGCTGACCAGGTCGCCGTCGCGCAGGCGGTAGTCGTCGGGGATTCCGTGCACGACGGCGTCGTTGACGGAGGCGCAGATCACGGCGGGAGTTCCTTTGAGTCCGCAGGAGCGGCAGCGTGGAGAGCGCTTCGGGGCTCTGCTCCGCGAGGCCCGCGGTGACCGCAGCATGGTGGACGTGGCAGCGACAGCCGGGGTGTCCGCGGAGACACTCCGCAAGATCGAGACCGGTCGGGCCCCGACCCCGGCCTTCTTCACCGTGGCGGCCCTGGCCCACGCGCTGGACCTATCGCTGGACGACCTGGCCACCGCCTGCACAGAGGATGCCGACGGCGGTGGCCAGGCCATGTCGGCGTGAACGTCAGGAGACCTGTCGTCTGGCCGGAAGACGGATGTTCCTGAGGTGGCACGGGAGTGCCGACCTTCGCCGCATGACACCAGATCGCCGCTGTCTTCTCGGCACGGCTCGGGCTCTCAGGTCAACCCCCGAAGGACTTCGAGAGCCGACCACTAAGGCAAGATCGACTCGAAGCACAGGCGATATCGCACGGCGACATCCCAAGGATGCGGGAGCGCAGCAGGGTGCCGTGAGCCGCTCCGTCGACGGCAGCCGACACGGGAGAAGTGCGGGATGGTCGCAGAGCGGTTGCTGGGCCGTGCGGGGAGCCCGTGGAGGAGCATGACCAGGAAAGCGCGGTCCGCCGGGAGTGACGCGCGGCCTGTCGATCTGCCGCTGCAGGACGCAGAAAGCTGTCGATCAATACCTTCTTGATTTGATGGGTGGTTGGGGTCGTGGATCGGGGTGTGACGGACGGGACTGAGGCGGCATTGGCGGCATTGCTCGGCTGCTGCCGCATCTGGATGCGCGGCAGCGGCGCCTGGTGCTCGGGGCTACGGCTGGCGTGTTGGGGCATGGCGGGGTCCGTGTTGGGGCATGGCGGGGTCCGTGTTGTTGCCCGCGCCGTCGGGGTTGCGGAGTCCACGGTCTCGCCCCCATAGACCAACATCAAACCGATGAGTTATTGATCGACAGCTCCCAGGGCGGTTGCAAGTTCCCGGATCGCGAAGATTGCCTGCGTTCAGGGGGAGTTGGTGCGGCAACGGCACAGGCACGAGACCAGTGATCACCAGGGTGTCTACGCCAGCTGATCACATTGAGGTCCCGTGCCTGCCGCTCGATCCTCCCGGATCCCCGATGTCCTGCGGGAGCGCCGTGGTTAGGGCGGCTGTGAGCCCGCTACGGTCCGCGATCTTCCGCAACAGCACGATTCCCGCGTGCCCAACGAGGTTCTTCTCGTCGGCCCGCACCACGAGCCGCCGGTCCCACCCGCTACCCTTCACCTTCTGGGTCCCCCGCTTTGCGACGCCCTTGATCTAGACAATCCAGGTCATTGCAGGTGAGCGGCACCCTCCCTTTGAAGGATCGTCAGTTCACCGCAGACAGCGCCCGTAGCTGAATACACGAGGTTCATGCCGTATTTGTCGGACGTCAGCCGTAGGCTGTTGTTGGAAAAAAGGGGGAGACGATGACTGACGACCGCAAGGCAATCGTTCCGGTGTGGACGCTGGCGACCGGTGACATCCGGGTGCCCGCATTGACCGGAGACGAGCCGATGACGGCTGAGCGCTTGGCTGAACTGCGCAGTGTGCTGGCCGGTCTGGCCGACGAGCCGATTGCCACACTTGAGGTACATCCGCTGCCCGACAAGCTCGACCGCAGCCGAGGCATCCCGCTTGATGTCGCGAGTCCCTTGGCACAGCACCTGTCGCAGCTCATCACGCAATCAGCGCGAAGTTCCTCTGCGGCGGCTACGGCGACCGCTGCCGGCGAAGGCCTGTATCGCATGGTGGTTCCGGCGAAGGTTGTCGCCCAGTTCGGTCAGGGCATCGTTCGCCTGATGCCGTCGAAGGTGGCGGCCGGTGGCACCTACGGTGCACTCGTGAACTCAACGGGCATCGCCGCCCGGGCGACGTTTGTGCCAGTCGGTAAAGCGGCAGCAGCAGGCGCAGTCGGTGGAGCCGGTGCAACAGCCGGCGTCGCGGTCGCCGGGAGCGCGGCACTCACCGTGGCCGCGCCGCTCGTGCTCATGGCCGTAGCGGTGGGAGTGAGCGCGAATGCCGACTACAAGCGCCAGCAGGCTATCGAACACATCACAGAACTGCTGGAGCAACTGCACGAACAGAAGCTCCATGACGAGCGCAGCGCACTCGACGGCTGCCGCGATGCCATTGACAAAGCCACCGCCATTCTGCTCGACCAGGGCAAGCTCGGTGTCTCGCTAGGACTGGACTCGGCAGTGCATGCCATCAACACGGCGCTGGGCGCCGCTGACCGCCGCCTTGCCCAGTGGCAGAGCGCACTCGACAAGCTGCCCGACGGCAAGGCCGTCGAGATCGGCACGCTGACCAAGTCGTTCCCCGGCGTCGACGACCATGGCGGCACGTTCCGCACCCACCTGGAACTCGCTGCCTTGGCCATTGCGCTGAAGCGGCGGGTCATCGTCCTGCAGGCCGTCGAGCATGCCCAGAGCGACCCGGGCAACTTGTTCGAGAACTTCGCCCGCGCACTCAAGGCCGACCAGCAGCGCCTGGGCAAACTGGAGTCGGGCATCGCCGGTGTCCTAGAACGCCTGTCGGCGCTGGAGCTGGCACCCTCGCAGGGTTTTATACCCGTCTTCACGACCGGTGAAGTCGAAAGCCTGATGCGCGCGGCAAACCGGATTCACAAGCTGGGCGACGGAGTCATGGTCGACAGCCGCGCGACAGACGTGGCGATTGAGATTGCCCGCAACAAGGACGGCTCGGTGGTCGTGTTCCCTGCGCTGCCCGCGTAGACGTAGGCGCACGCGCACTCACTTGGTGAGTGGTGCGGGGTTGCCCGAAACCTCGAACGCGGTTGTGGCTCTCAGCGCACGCACCGGGCCGGACTGGAACCCCGGCCCGGCTCCCGGCACCCGTCCGTCTCCGTGATGCGCACCCCAAGTACGGCCCGTGTACCGGCGACCCTCACGGCTCGTCGTCGGCCGATGGCGGCGTGGCTCCGGTCGTGGTGGGGCAACATGTTCCTTCCTGACCCTGCACCGTGAGGAAACGTCATGCCGGCTGCTGCCCGCCATACCTCAACCGCCCTGCTCGCCGTGCTTCTCTTGGCAGGGTGCACGCCGACCGCGGGCAGTGGCGCCAACGCTCCGTCCGGGAAGGATGCGGCGCCAACTGGCGCGGGGGCCAATTCGTCCCGGGCGATCGCGGTCGGCGCCGGCCCGCAGGCTCACTACACCGTGCAGGAGCAGCCGACTGCGGGCAGCTGTCACTACCGCTATGACCACAGTCAGCCGCTGGAGGACCCGGCGTGTACGCCGGGCGCGATATCGCCGGCCGTCACGCAGGCGAACCTGACGTCGACGATCTGCCGCAAGGGCGGGTACACCTCCGGCATCCGCCCGTCGTCGTACGTGACGGGCAAGGAGAAGGCGCTGAACGCGAAGTCGTACGGCTACACCGGCTCCATGCGGGACGCCGAATACGACCATCTGATCTCGTTGCAGCTCGGCGGCGACCCCAACGACCCCCGCAACCTGTGGGTGGAGCCGCCCTCGCCCGGCCATAAGGCAGGTGCCGGCCCCAACAACCCCAAGGACGCCGTGGAGACCAAACTCCACACCGCGGTCTGCGCCGGTACCACCACCCTCGCGCAAGCCCAGCAGGCCATCGCCACCGACTGGTCCACCGCCTTGAAGACTCTCGGTATCGGTTGATCGTGGGCCGGCTCACCCATGCCGCAAATCCCCTCGCATGCCGGATTGTTCGGCTCCCCCCGCCTGCGCGGGGAGGACTCGGCGGCCTGCTCGGCTTCCACCCGGGCCTGCGGCTCACCCCCGCCTGCGCGGGGAGGACGTGGCCGATGTGCTCGCGTGCGCTACCGACCACGGCTCACCCCCGCCTGCGCGGGGAGGACGCCTCGTCGATCCAGACGAGAATCTCCTTTTCCGGCTCACCCCCGCCTGCGCGGGAAGGACGGTCGCCAGCCGCGCGAACATCGCCTCCTGTGCGGCTCACCCCCGCCTGCGAGGGGAGGACGCCATGGACACGAAACCGTGAACGTCGGACCCTGGCTCACCCCCGCCTGCGCGGGGAGGACGCCCGCCTCGAGCACGCCCGCGGCCGGGTGACCGGCTCACCCCCGCCTGCGCGGGGAGGACTTGAGGACTACCTTCAGGCCGCGACGGGGCTGGATCTGCCGCCGCAGCGGCTGGGGCCGGTTGTCTGGGTTCGGCAGACGCTCTTCAGCGTCGATGGGCAGGGTTTCGACCAGTACGAGGAGTATCGGCTCGCGCGCGTCACCTCTGACGAGGCGAGCGCGATGCAGGTCGGGACAGAAGAGGCCCGCTATGGGCATTACTGGTGGACGATCGAGGAATTGGCGACCACTTCGGAGACGGTACGTCCCAAGAGCATGGGCGTTCTCCTGGTGGATGTGCTGGCGAATGTCGAGCGTCGTGCGGAGCCGCTCCTTCTGGGGCAAGTCAACGAGGACACCGACCCCGTCAGCTGACGCTGTCGTAGCGCCAGAAGTCGCGCATCAGGGCGGGCGGGGTGGGACTGGTCATGGCCAGTTGGCTCAGCAGGATGGTGACCGTGCCGGTGGACGGGATGATGTGGGCTGCGGTGCCGGTGCCGCCGACCCAGCCGTAGCGCCCGGGGACGTTTCCGGGGACGGTGGCGGCGATGTCGACCGAGCCGCCGAAACCCCAGCCCTGGCCTTCCAGGAACAGGCCGCTGGCCTCGCGCTGGGGCTGGGTCAGGTGGTCGGTGGTCATGTGGCGTACTGACGCAGGCGACAGCAACTGACGGTCGCCGACGGCGCCTTCGGCGAGCAGCATCCGGCCGAAGGAGAGCCAGTCGTCGGCGGTCGAGACCAGGCCGCCGGCGCCGGACGGGAAGGCCGGCAGGGTGCTCCACTGTCCGTCCGGGGTGTCGGCCAGTTCGAGACCGCCCGCCGGGCCCGGGCGGTAGAAGGTGGTGAACCGGTCGAGTTTGGCGGCCGGCACCTCGAATCCGGTGTCGACCATGCCGAGCGGCTCGAACAGCCGCTCCGCCAGGAACTCGGGCAGCGGACGGTCGGAGACCCTGGCGATCAGCACGCCCAGGA
>NZ_RJVR01000102.1 GCF_003999195.1 Streptomyces soli | reverse complement strand
GTCGTTGGTGCTGGCCACTTCGGGCACTCCTCCTTCTCCGCCCTCGACTGAATGAATCGGTCACTTTACCCGACTCATCACACTTTGACAGAGAGGGTCGAGAGCACCGTCATCCGCCTGACCGCCGAGCACCCCCCTGCAGTTGACGTGGCGGCCCAACAGGCCTGAAGCGGCCCACGGCCCCGGTCCCCGGCAGCGCCGAAACGACATGACGGGGCCCGAGCATCACCGGGCCGTTCCCTACCCTCCGTGACAGAAAGTAGCGGACACGCGGGGGAGTGCGCACCGGGGCCGCAACCCCACCCCGCCGCTGCCGGGCCGACGACGAAAGGCGCGGAGAGGCCGTTGCGCAAAGGTTCAGGAAAGGCTGCGCAACGACGGCGGCGACCCCCACCAACAGCAGCGCGGACCCGTCGGCAACCGCCTGCGCAGTACTCCCGCCGCGATTGCGCACCGCGCACCGCAGGGGCCCGGGCAGCGTCCCGGTTGCGCAGTCCCCGCGTCGGGTTGCGCAATCGGGTTGCGCAATCCCCGCGTCGGGTTGCGCAATCGGGCTGCGCAATCGGCGCCGCGGAGGGGCGCGGGGAGGCATTGCGCAACGCGCGAGACCGGCTCCGGGAAGCCTGCCAGCGGCCGCCGTGGGTCGGTGAGCGGGGGCGGGTCGGAGCCTGCGGGCGGTGAGCAGGCGTGGTGAGTTCGTGCGATCGGCGTGGTGAGTTTTGCTGGCAGGCGCCCGGACCGTGGTGAGTTTTCCCGGCGGCCGTGGTGAGTTTTGGTGGCGGCCGTGGTGAGTTCTGGTTCGAGCGCGTGGTGAGTAGGGGGCAAGGCCGTGGTGAGTGCAGAAATCCTCGGATTCCCGCCCGCCCCGCTCCAGCTCCCGCCTGCCGGACCGGCGCAGGAAAAGGGCCTGTGACCAGGCGTGGTGAGTGGCAGGGCCAACTCACCACGGGGGCGGAAAACTCACCACGGGCGCCGTTGCCGAACCGTGATGTCAAAGGGGTCCTGGTGGTGAGCGAATCGGTGAGTAGTGCCGGGCTTCATAGGGGCAACACCCCGACCGCCCCTTCCCCAGGAGCCCTTGTATGCCCACCCAGACCCCACGAAGGCCAGCCCCCGCGGCCGCCTCCACCCCCCGGCCGCTGCACACTCCGAGCGCGTCCCTCGGCACCTTGAAGGCCGCGCACCGGCGGGTCTGCCTGGCCCGGATCGGGGTGTGGGCGGCGCTGGCGGCCGGCCCGGTGGCGCTGGCCGTCGTGTGCGCAATGCCCCGCACCGTCGCGGCCATTGCGCAACCCACCACCACCGCACCGGCCGCATTGCGCAACCCGGATCCGGCCGGGGTGGCGACGCTGTTCTGCGATCTGTGGCTGCGCAGCGACGCCACCAAGACCGACAGCACGACTGCGCAAGCCGTCCACGCGCTCGCGCCCTCCGTCGATCTGCCGACCCTGTCCGGCAGCGCGGTTGCGCAGTCGCTGCTGCGCACCGTGGCGGTGCGCAGCGCGCGGCTGAGTGACGGCAGCTGGTCGGTCGTCGTCGCTGCGCAGTTCACTGTCCGTAACGACAGCAGCGGTTCGTCGTCGGCTTCGGACGCGGATGCGCGGACGGTCGTGCGGTACTTCGCCGTGCCAGTGTTCGCGTCGGACACCGCGGGCGGGACGGGCGCGTTCACGGTGACCGCGGCCCCCGCCGAGATCGCCGGCCTGGGTACGGCGAAGGCGGTCGATTCTGTGTTCGGGAATCCGCTGCCCGCCGACGGCGCGCTGGTGTCGTCGCTGGGCGAGTTCTTCGATGCGTACCTCACCGGCGTCGGCGAGGTCGACCGCTACCTCTCCCCCGGCACCGACCTGACCGCGGTCAGCGGGTCCGGCTACACGGCGGTGACGGTCGACCAGGCCGCCGCCGACTCCGGAGTCGCCGGCGGTTCGGTGCCGGGCGACGGCACGACGGTGCGGGTCCAGGCCCATGTCACCGCCACGGACGCCACGGGCGGCCGGTGGCCGCTGGTCTACACGCTTGCGATGACCGCCCGCTCGGGCCGGTGGGAAGTCACCGCCCTTCAGGCCGGAGCACCGGCGAAGACCGCCACCGCGAAGGCCACGCACGCTCGCAGCAACAGCACGGCCACGGCGGTTGGGGGTGCGGCCAAGTGACCACCACCCATGTGCAGCTGGCCGGGAAGCTCGCCGACCTCGGCAACTCCTGGCTGTCGACGCTCGGGACCTGGGGCGACAAGGGCCTGCAGGTCGGCCTCACCGCGATCGTGGTCATCACCTTCGTCCGCAAGGTCTCCCTCAAAGCCGGTATCGGCGCCCTGATCGGCATGGTCCTTGCGCTGGGCCTCTACAACTCCCGCGACAGCCTGGCCAACCTCTTCCAGGACGAGGTCAACAACCCGGCCAAGGCCTCCGGGGCCATCACCGTCGTGGTCTCACCGCAGCCGCACCAACTGCCCGGCGTGGCGGGCGGTGTGCTGTGAGCGGCCAGGCCGCTGAGCGGCAGCGGGTCGCCCGGGTCTACACCGCCGCCCGCCGCCACCCCTGGGTCCTGGGCAAACTGGGCGACTGGGTCATCTGGTTCGGCCCCTACACCCCCGCACAACTGGTCGTCATGGGCGGCGGCGCCCTGCTACTCATCAAAACCTTCACACTGTGGGCCTGGCTGGGCCCGGTGCCGGTGGTGCTGTGGCTGGTGACGATCTGGGCCGTACGCGGCGCCACAATCGGCGGCCGGACCCCCTTCACCGCCGCCTTCGGGTGGCTGACGCTGCTCGCGCAGCACCCGGCCGGCCGGATCGGCGGGCGGGCCGCCCGCGACCGCCGCCCCACCACCCACACCGGCCGCTTCGTCATCGAGCACGCCCCGGTCGGCGCGTCCAGCGTGGTCCGCACGGCCAAGGCGGGCCGCACGCACCGGGCTTCCCGCCGCCGTGCCCCGGCCCCGGTTCCAGCGGCTGTGCGGCCGGTGCCGGTCAGTGGGCTGGCCCGGCTGCTGCAGGACGCGGCGGCCCGCGAGCCGGCGGGGAGGTCCTGATGCGGATCCCGTTCCGGCACATCGCCGGACACCTGGTCTGGTCCACCTCGGGCAGCGTGTGGGCCATCTGGCGGATCGCCCCGGTCGGCGGCCGCTACGTCCCCACCCGCGTACGCGACGAACTACTCGGACGGGTCACCAGCTTGGTGCGCTCCCTGGCCGGGGCGCCGCGCCTGTTCGGGTTGGCCGCGCGGGTCGATCCGGGCGAAGTCGCCGAGCAGATGGTGACCGGCCTGGACTGGCAGCGTCTTCCGGCGTGGGCGGAGACCACCGCCGCCGGCCTGAACCTGCTGACCGGCCAGGAGATGCACCGCCGCACCCTCTGGCTGGCCATACCCCTGTCGTCCCCGCACGGCCGGTTCGACCTCACCGCCACCAGCACGGCGATGTGGTCGGAGCTGTCCGGGTCGCTCGGCCTGGCGCCGACACCGGTCGCCGTCGACGAGGTGACCGAGTACACCGAGCAGGCCCACCGGGTGCAAGCAGCCCTCGGCGGCGGCCTGGCCCTGCGCCCCGCATCCCCGGCGGAGATCGTGTGGATGGTCCAGCACGCCGTGCACCGCGGCCTCGAGGAGCCGCTGCTCACCGACGCCGAACACTCGCCG
>NZ_RJVR01000225.1 GCF_003999195.1 Streptomyces soli | reverse complement strand
AGGTGACCGAGTACACCGAGCAGGCCCACCGGGTGCAAGCAGCCCTCGGCGGCGGCCTGGCCCTGCGCCCCGCATCCCCGGCGGAGATCGTGTGGATGCTCCAGCACACCGTGCACCGCGGCCTCGAGGAGCCGCTGCTCACCGACGCCGAACACTCGCCCCTGTACGGGAGCCGGGTGACCGACGGGCAACTGCGCTCCCCCTCCTACGCCGACCTCGGCCAGGTCCGCCTCGCCGAAGGCGGCCGCCCCATCACCGACCACGACCACGGCAAGGACGACCGGGGGAAGAAGAAGGCAAAGAACCGCCGCAACGCGCAGGGCGGTCAGCCGTGGTGGCGCAAGGACGGCGCCTCCCCCTTGCTGCGGCGCTGGCTGCAGGTGGAATGCGAGACGGGAACCGGCTACCAGGCCCACCTCGCGCTCGCCGAGCTCCCGCCGGCGCAGGCGATGGACTCAGCCGACCTCCTCGCCCAGCTCGAAAGCCTGGACTTCCCCGTCGACTTCACCATCGACCTGAACGTCGTCACCGCCGAGCGCGCCAAGGAACAAGTCCGGCGCAAGAAGAAGGAGCTGCTCGACCAGGCCGAGCAGTACGGGGCGCAGCCCACCGGCATGCCGCACTCGCTGCCGGAGGCCGCCGGGGACCTGGCGGAGGAGGACGCCCGGCTGTCGCGCACGTCGGTGGAGGTCGAGGTCGGGGTCCGAGTAGGAACGGAACAGAAAACCGGTGCAGCCGTCAAATCTTTTGACGGGCCGTGATGTGGGCGTCCGTCTCTGCGCTCACGAGCGCACCTCCGCCGCCTGCTCGGCTTCGGCGAACGCGCGGTAGAGCGAGGCGACGGAGGGGTGCTTGTCCTTGTTCTTGCCGGTCTTGATGGTGAGCTTGCCCGCGATCTCGGGGACGGGGACCCCCTTGTCCTTGAGCGAGAGGGCGAAGGTGAGCATGTCGTCGTCGATGACTTTGGGGCGTCCGCCGTGGTTGCCCTTCTTCGCGGCGCTGACCTGTCCTTCGAGGGTCTTCTCCCGGATGTAGTTGCGCTCAATCTGCCCGGCGACGGCCAGGACGGCGAAGAACATGGCGCCCATGCCATTGGGGTCGTAGATGCCGGCGAGCGGGCCGGTGAGGAGTTCAAGCTGGATGTCGTCGGCCTGGAGCTCGGCGGACAGCGTCATCAACTCGGCCGCGTTCCGCGCGAGGCGCTTGAGCTCGTGGACGGTGAAGATGACCGGGGTGTCGGGGGCGGCTTCCTTGAACTGGCGGGCCAGCTTGAGCGCGGCCTGAAGCTCGGGCCGGACCTTGATCCGGGTGCTGATCTGCTCCTGGTAGATCTTGTGGCAGTCCGCTTCTCGGAGGGCTTCGAGCTGGCTCGCCAGCTCCTGGCGGGCTGTTGACGTCCTGGCGTACCCGATGCGGATGGGCTTCGCGGTGCGCTGCGCGGGCACCGCGGCGGGGGCCGGTCCCTGCTTCCAGGGGCGGCCGGGTGAGCGGTCTGCGGGGATGAGGACTTCGAGTTCCTCGCGCAGCGCGGCGATGAGGACGAAGCGCGGCGTGTGGTACTTCGTCGCGGTCTTCCCGCCGCGCGTTCGGCACGCGCTCCCGGCGGGCGCCTCGCACTTGGGGCAGTCGTTGCGTTCTACCGCGTCTGCGGCTTGATCGGGCGTCAGATCCACGCGATCAGTGTCGCAGAAGGTGTCTCGCAGAACGCCCGAGTTCTGAGAGGACTTCTGCGAATCGCGACCTGCGGAAACGGATCACGTTCCGGGGCTCTCGCAGAACTCGCACAGATGGTCATTTGTGAGAATGCCCTTGTGCCACGCGGACGTGACGGCCTGGTTCCGCGTGACCGCGCCGGACGTGGCACCCCGTGTTCGGGGTCAGGCGCGGCGGGTGGCCCAGACGGTGCGTTCGGTGCGTACCGTCAGGTCGTCGCGGCGCAGGATGCTGTGCGGGTTGGTGGTGTCGAGGAGCTGGTCGAGTGCGGTGAGGTCCTCGGGGGTGAGTTTGTCGGCGATGACGCTGCGGATGCGCTGCAGGACTCCGAGGGCGTAGCGGCCGATCGCTTCGCTGCGGTCGCCCTCGATGTGCACGGTGATGGTGCGTTCGTCTTCGACGGTGAAGCCGGCGGCGGTCAGCATCGGGCCCCAGTCGGCGCCGCGGTGGGGCATGTGTTCGGCTTGGCGGCGGTCGGCTGCGGCGTGGACGCGCTCTTCCAGGCCGGGCCGGTCCTTGGGGGCATTCTCGGGCAGGAAGCGGGGGTGGCCGGCCAGTTCGACGACGGCGAACAGGCCGTTGGGCGCGAGCGCGTCGTGGACGGTGCGCAGCGCGCGCTCGGGGTGGGCCATGTGGTGCATCGATGCCGATGCCCAGATCAGGTCGGGCGAGCCGAGGTCGGGCCAGGCGTCGTCGTCGAGGTCGGCCTGCACGGTGCGCACGCGTTCCTCGACGCCGCGGGTGCACGCCTTGGTGCGCAGGCGCTGAAGGTGTTCGGCGGACGTGTCGACGGCGGTGACGTGCGCGTCGGGGAAGCGGTCGAGGAGGGCGAAGGTGCCCGCGCCCGTGCCGCAGCCGAGGTCCACGATGTGGCCGGGGGCGGTCTTCAGTGGCAGCGACGCGGTGATGGAGGCGGTGTGCTCGGCGAGGACCTCGGCGTCCAGGTCGAGGATCTCCGCCTGACCGCTGGTGTCCTGCTCGTGGTGGTGGCCGTGCGAAACGCCGTGGTGGGGGGTGTGCGTGTGTGCTTGGTTCATGCTCTTCACCGTAGGTCGACTATGCGCCAGAGGCGTACTGTCTCCCTGTTTGCGCAAGACGATGGCCGTAGGTGCTGCGTGACGCGCAAAAGGGCACCGCTACGGAGGCCGTCGTGCGGCTCGCGCCGTCATTCGGGAGGGCCTTGAGCGTCGCCGTCGTCGCGCTGGTGGCCGCGGCGGGCGTCGCGGTCGAAGAGACCCAGGATCTCGCAGGGTCCACCCCCGGCGCCGATCGCGTGCGGCATCATCGTGGGGAACTCGGCGGCCTGGTTGGTCTCGATGCGGAAGCGGCGCTGGCCGAGCATGAGGATCGCGGTGCCGGACAGTACGACGAGCCACTCGCGCCCCGGGTGGGCGCGCATGCGGGCGGGGTTGTCGGGCGGGGGGTCGGTCAGGCGCTGGCGCACCACGCTCATGCCGGGGTCGGCCTTCAGGGTCCAGCGCATCCGGCCGTGGGTGCTGTCGATCGTCGGACTGGTGACGATGTCGTCGGTGGCGGTCTCCACGAGCTGGTCCAGCGTGGTGTCCAGGGCGCGGGCGAGGGTGACCAACTGGTCCAGTGCGAGGCGGCGCTGGCCGTTCTCGATGCGGCTCAGTGAGGACTGGCTGAGGTGGGCGCGGGTGGCCAGTTCTTCCAGTGACAGGCCCTGCGCCACCCGCAGCGCGCGGATTCGTTTGCGTACGAGGCCGTCCAGCTCTCCACTTTCTTGCGTCATGAGCAACATTATATGCCCTAGATGCAATGCGGGGTTAGCGTCTGTGTAGATGGTCCGCAGTGTCTGGGACCACGCATGACGAAACAGCAGGAGGACATGGCTATGACGACTTCTCCGTACGCGAGCGACGCACTGCCCGGTGGAACCGTCGACGCAGTGGTGATCGGCGGGGGCGCCGCAGGGCTGAACGGTGCTTTGACTCTGGCCCGCTCCCGTCGGTCGGTCGTCGTGATCGACAACGGCTCCCCGCGCAACGCGCCGGCTGCGGCCATGCACGGCTTCATCGTGCTGGACGGCACCGAGCCGCGCGAGATCCTCCGGCGGGGCCGGGAGCAGGTCCGCCAGTACGGCGGACACATCGTCTTTGGCACGGTGGCCTCTGCCGCCCCGGCCGCCCCGTCGGCCGACGGAGACTTGCGTTTCACCCTCACCCTGGCTGACGGCCACAGCATCACCGCGCGCCGCCTCCTGGTGGCCACGGGTCTGCGGGACGTGCTGCCCGAGGTCCCCGGCCTCGCCGAACACTGGGGAGACAGTGTGGTGCACTGCCCGTACTGCCACGGCTGGGAGGTCCGCGACCAGCCCATCGGCGTCCTCGCCACCGGCCCGGCCTCCGTCCACCACGCATTCCTGTTCCGCCAACTGACCGAGGACCTGACCTACTTCACCCACGGCACTGCCCTGGATGAGGACACCCGCGCCCGCTTCGCCGCCCGCAACATCCCCATCGTCGACACCCCGGTGCAGGAGGTCGTCAACCACGAGGACGGCACCCTCGCCGGGCTGCGCCTGACCGGCGGCCAGGTTGTGGGCCGCCGCGTCCTCGCGGTCGCCACACAGATGCAGGCCCGCACCGAGGGCCTGGACGCGCTAAAGCTTCCCATGGAGGACTTGCCAGACCACATGGGCCGCCGCTTCGCCTCCGGCATGGCCGGCACCACCGAGGTGCCGGGCGTGTGGGTGGCAGGCAACGCCACCGACCTTGCCGCCCAGGTCGGCGCCTCTGCCGCGGCCGGCGCCCTGGCCGGCTCCCACATCAACGCCGTGCTGGTCACCGCGGACACCGACGCCGCTCGCCGCCGCGCGGGGCGAGACACCCGCCCCCTGACAACGCCTCCCGGGGGCCCAGCCGACCGCCCGGCCCAACCCGCCCCGTTCACCCACCGACCGGCCCTGCCCGGCGTCAGCTCGGCATGCCTATTTTGTGAGGAAATCCATGAGCACACCCCAGCCCCCACAAGCCGCGCCAGCCAGTGGCGAAGGCAGCCCAGACGCGCGTCAGCTGCGGACGGTCCTGATCACCGTCTCCCTCGCGCTGATGTCGGTCATCGCCTCGGTGTCCGGGCTGAACGTCGCGCAGACCCACATGGCAGTGGAGTTCGGCGCCTCGCAGAACACGGTCCTGTGGATCATCAACATCTACACCCTCGCCCTGGCCGCCCTGCTGCTGCCGCTCGGCGCCATCGGCGACCGCCTGGGACGCAAGCCCATGCTCCTCGCCGGACTGGGCTTCTTCGGCGTCGCCACCGTCGTCTCGGCCCTGGCCCCGACGGCGGAGGTGATGATTGCCGCACGCGTCGCCAGCGGTATCGGCGCCGCGATGATCATGCCGATCACCCTGGCCGTCATCACCTCTACCTTCCCCGAGGAACAGCGCGGCAAGGCGATCGGCGTATGGACCGGCGTCGCCGGCGGCGGCGGCATCCTGGGCATGTTCCTCTCCGCCCTCCTCGTCGACGTCGCCTCCTGGCGTTGGCTGTTCGCTCTGCCGGTGGCCCTGATCCTCGCGGCCCTGGCCATGACGGCGAAGTCGGTTCCCAACTCCCGCGAGACCTCGGCCCACCGCTTCGACACCGCCGGTGCGCTGCTCTCCACCCTCGCCGTGACCGGCCTCATCTTCGTCCTGCAGGAAGGCCCCGAACGCGGCTGGACCGCCCCCGTCACTCTGATCAGCCTCGCTGTCGGTCTCCTCGCGGCCATCGGCTTCGTGGCCTGGGAGCTGCACCGCCGCGACAGCGCACTGCTGGACGTGCGGCTGTTCCGCGAGCGCGGCCTGAGCGGCGGCTCGATCACACTGCTGGTGGTCTTCGGTGTCCAGGCGGGCATCGGCGTGGTCCTCTTCCCGTTCTTCCAGGCCGTGCTCGGCTGGTCCGGGCTGCTGTCCACGGCCGCCATGATGCCCATGGCCGTCATGATGATGGCCATTTCCGGCCTGGCCCCCAAGCTCGCCGCGGGCATCGGTTCCCGCTCCACTATGGCCGCGGGCATCGCGCTGGCCGGACTCGGTCTCGTACTCATGGCCCTGCTCGTCTCCGCCAAGGGCGGCTACCTGTCCATCCTGCCCGGACTGCTCGCCATGGGACTGGGCATGGGTCTGTCGATGACCCCGTCCACCACCGCCATCACCGCGTCCCTGCCGCGCGCCAAGCAGGGCGTGGCCTCCGCCCTGAACGACGTCACCCGCGAGTTCGGTACCGCACTCGGCGTCGCTCTGCTCGGCGCGCTGCTGGCCAACGGCTACCGCAGCGCCATCGACAACCGGCTGCACGGCATCCCGCAGGGAACCGCGGACACCGCCCGCGACGGCGTTGCCAACGCCGTCGAAGCAGCCAGCAACGCCGGCCCGCACGCCCAGGACCTGCTCCACGCAGCCCAGCAGTCCTTCGTCGACGGCTGGCAGCAGTCCATGTGGGCAGGCGCCGCCGTCATGGGCGCCCTGCTCGTCTACATCGTCTTCCGCGGCCCCAAGAACACGACACCTGCGGTCACCGCCGAGGCAGAAACCGCCGAGACCCTCGCCGCCCGCTGACCGCACACGAGCCAGACGCACACCAGACACACCGCTCCGTGAACATCGCGTTCGCCGGCGCACGATCAGCCGACGGATCCCGGTCCGGCTGATCGTGCGCCGATTTCGTGACCCGGACCAAAGTCCGTGAAGGCCGCGCCAAGGTCCTGCTCACCGTGACCGTCTCGATGATCTCGCCCGTCGGCGCCGAGTACGAGGCTGTGCTCGCCGACGTGAGTGCCGCCAGTGGACAGCTCACCTGCACCGGCTGGAGCCCACCGCCGCCGCGTAAAGCCGCCCCGCCCGCCTATCACATGGGGTGATGCTCTGCGCTGGAATCGGGGATCACCTCACGCACTGTCAGCCCCCCTGGCACCGTCGCGCGGGAATCACGCCGACGGATCAAGGAGCGGTCCGGTGCCCACCAACTTTCTGAGCGACGAACAGCGCAAACGCTTCGGTCACTTCACCGAAGATCCGGACGAGGGACAGCTCGCCGGGTCCTTCTTGCTGGATCAGACCGCACGGCGCCGGGCAATGGCCGCCCGGAGCGCGCGGAACCGGATCGGCTGGGCCCTCCAGCTCGGCACCCTCCGCTATCTGGGCACCTTCCTGGAGAACCCCGAGGACGTGCCCGCGGTCGTGGTCGGCTATGTCGCCGAGCAGCTCGGCCTGGACCCCGGCGAGCTCGCCGGGTACGGCACAAGTGAGGCCCGCTGGGACCACCAGGAGCAGATCCGCACCGAGTACGAGTACACGAAGTTCGAGTTCGACCAGTGGTTCGCGCTCGCCCGCTGGATGTACCAGCGGGCCTGGATCGGCAACGAACGTCCCACCCTGCTGTTCGACCTCGCGACCAAGCGCCTGGTGGACAAGAAGGTGGTGCTGCCCGGGGTGACCGTGCTGGAACGCCTGGTCTCCGGCACCCGCGAGCGCGCCGAGAAACGCCTGTGGGCCACCCTCGCCGCCGCCCCGACCACGGAGCAGGCCGAACGTCTGCAGCAACTGGTCGTCGTCCCCGCCGGCAAGCGCCTGTCCGAGCTGGACCGCCTGCGCCGCTCACCGCGCGACATCTCCGCGAACGGGGTGGGCAAGGCCCTGGAGCGCTACGAATCCCTGCGCGCCTTCGGCGGCCACGCGTGGAACCTGGACGCGATACCGCCGGGACGACTCCAGGCCCTGGTGCGGTTCGCCAAGGCCGCCCGCGCCCAGGCCGTCTCCGACCTCGCCGGCGACCGGCGCCTGGCCACCCTGGTCGCCTTCGCCGCGGTCATGCCGCAGCTCGCCGCCGACGAGGCGATCGAGGTCTTCGACCTGGTGATGGGCGACATCATCCGCAGCTCCGCCACCAAGATGACCAAGCAGAGACTGCGGACGCTCAAAGACCTCGACGCCGCCGCGATCGAGCTATGCAAAGCCTGGCTCGCCATCTGCACCACGGCCGCCGACCCCGACGGCGACGTACGCGCAATGCTCGACGCGATGGACGTCGGCCCCGTCCACGCGGCGGCCGACACCGTCAAGGCCCTCGCCCAGCAGCCCGACGACGGCGCCGAGCAGATGCTCGCCGCCCGCTACAACACCATCGCCCGCTTCCTGCCCGGCCTGCTCAAGACGTTCACCTTCGAGGCCAGCCCGGCGGGCGAACCGGTGCTGGACGCGATCGGCTTCGTGAAGTCGCTCAAGGGCCGGCGCCGCCCCATCCAGGCGTGGGAAGTCCCCGCCAAAATGCGGCTCCCCTGTCGCTTCCGTGGGTCGTTGACCAGGCCTGATGTAAACAACACGCCGTATCCGGGGTACGTTTCGGCTTGCGAAAGAACGAAACGGAAGAACCTGGATACGGCGTGCGATCTACAAGGATATGGACTCGGCTGCTCGGTGTCGAAAAGACCGTGATCGAGCTCGTGGAGGCCGAGGAGCCCGATACGGGCGAGGACGGCCCGGAGGATGTGCTGATCGTGGTGCACGCCCGCCCGGCGAAGGGCCGTCGTCAGCGGTGCGGGATCTGTCAGCGCCGGTGTGCCAGGTACGACAACGGCGAGGGCCGCCGACGCTGGCGAGCGCTGGACCTGGGCACCCTGCAGGCGGTGATCGAGGCGGACGCCCCGAGGGTGTCCTGCCCCGAGCACGGCGTGACGGTCGCCGCAGTGCCCTGGGCCCGCCACGGAGCCGGCCACACCCTGCCCTTCGACGACCAGGTGGCCTGGCTGGCCACGCACTGCTCCAAGACCGCGATCACCCAGCTGATGCGGATCGGCTGGCGCACCGTCGGCAACATCTGCACCCGGGCCTGGGCCGAGGTCGAGGAACGTGTCGACCTGCTGGCGGGCCTGCGCCGGATCGGAATCGACGAGATCTCCTACAAGCGCCACCACAAGTACCTCACCATCGTCGTTGACCACGCGTCAGGACGACTGCTGTGGGCGGAGGCCGGGCGGGACAAGGCCACCCTGCGGAAGTTCTTCGACTTGCTCGGCGAGGAACGCTCCAAGAAGATCACGCATGTCAGCGCGGACGCCGCCGGGTGGATCGCCACCGTCGTCGCCGAGCGCTGCCCCAACGCGGTGCGCGTCATGGATCCCTTCCACGTCGTGCAGGTGCGCCGTGAGGCGCTGTGTTACCGGGAGGGCTGGAAGGACCCTCCGCCGGGCTGTCGCAGCAGTTCGGTGAAGCTGACGGCAGTCTGACCCCGGAGGTGCGGGGAAG
Source organism: Streptomyces soli (assembly GCF_003999195.1). Taxonomy (GTDB): domain Bacteria; phylum Actinomycetota; class Actinomycetes; order Streptomycetales; family Streptomycetaceae; genus Actinacidiphila; species Actinacidiphila soli. The sequence continues at coordinate 8,593 of NZ_RJVR01000225.1, read as the reverse complement.
GGCGGGAAGCAGCCGTGACAACGACGGGGCGCGCCGGCACTGCCAGACGGCGCGGGCCCGGCTAGCGAGGCGGATAGGTGTAACGAGAGTGAACCAGTGGTTGAACCCCCGTAAGCGTGGAACCGGCTCCAACCTGGTGGATATGGGCCGGGCAGTAGTACGCGCTGACCATCGCTGGACGTGGTCGGCGACTCCGCACCCGGATATTGACGCCGGGCAGGAGGCCAGTGGGGAATGTCTGCGGCGTACCCCTGGCGAGGCTACCGGGGCAAAGCTGGGCACCACCCCCGCCGACCGGAACACAGTGAACACGGGAACCGCCCCCCGGTTGCCCTCCCCGCCGCCCCTCCAGGGCGGCGGCGGGCAGGCTCATCGTCAGCCGATGGCCGGGGAGCGGGGCGGAGCCGTCGTAGTAGTCGTGGGAGTAACGCCCCATCCCGGGGAGCGGGAAAGCCGCTCACAGGGCGAAGGACGGCAGCGAGTTCGCAGTCAACGGACTGGAATGCCAGGAGGTCGCCGGTGAACACCGACGCACTGTGGCCAAGTCTCGAAGAGGCCGAAGCCCGGGTACTGGAGATCCAGACGAAGCTGCACCGGTGGGCCACCGACGCCCCTGACCGTCGGTTCGATGATCTGTACAACCTCGTCTGCGACCCGGCGTTCTTGCTGCTGGCATGGCGCCGAGTCCGAGGAAACCGGGGAGCACGCTCGGCAGGAGTGGACGGGCTGCGGCCCAAAGACCTCATGCCGGGCGGGGGGATGTTCCTGCTCGGGCTCCGCATGGAGCTGAAGGCCGGAACGTTCCAACCGCTGCCTACCAGAGAGCGCAAGATCCCCAAGGCCAACGGGAAGACCCGATCCCTGGGCATCCCCACAGCCAAGGACCGGATCGTGCAGGCCGCGCTCAAGCTGGTCCTCGAACCCGTCTTCGAGGCGGACTTCAAGCCGGGCTCCTACGGCTTCCGCCCCGGCCGACGGGCCCAGGACGCCATCGCCGAGATCCATCTCCTGGGCTCCCACACGTATGAGTGGGTGCTCGAAGGGGACATCACGGCCTGCTTCGACGAAATCTCGCATGGCGCCCTCATGGACCGCGTGCGAGAACGAATAGGAGACAAGCGCGTCCTGGCGCTGGTCAAGGCGTTCTTGAAGGCGGGAGTCCTCTGCGAGGACGACATCTTCAGGGACACCCGGACCGGAACCCCGCAAGGCGGGATCCTCACGCCCCCAACGCAATGGGTAACTCGGGCATGAGTCACCCTCCGTAGTGTCTTGATCTTGATGTTGGCTGTCGTTGGCGGCGTGTTCGCGGACGGGGATGCGGTGTCGGATGGTGATCTTCTCGGGGCCGATGAGCACGTCTTTGACGAGGAGTCGCAGGATGTGCTGGCGCTGGGGAACTTCGGCGCTCTGGGCGTTGTCGTGGAGCTGGGCGAGGAATCCTTCGAGGTCGTCGGCGAGCTTGAGGTAGGCGTCGCGGTCGGCGATCTGGGTATCCAGGGCGTGGAGTTGGCCGCGCAGGTTGCTCTCTCGTGCACGCAGATCGGGCATCCGGGAGCGGAGTTCATCGATGGTGACCAGCTGTTCCTGGAACGCTTCGATCATGCGAGTGATCGCTGCGGTGGCCTTGGCCAGGGCCTGCTCGAGACGGCCGCGCTGGCGGGTGGCGGGATCGGAAGTGCGGGCGCGTTCCAGCCGCTTGTCGATCTCGGTCCGGATCAGGTGCGGGTCGCAGATCATGCCGATGATGTGGTCCCAGACGACGGTGTCGAGGTAGTCGGCGCGGACGGGCTTGTTGGTGCAGACCCGGCCGCCCTCGTAGCGGTAGTCGTCCGAGCCCAGGCACCGGTAGTAGTAGATCTTCTTGCCTGAGGAGGTGGTGGTGGAGGTGCGGTAGTAGCCGTATCCGCAGCTCACGCAGGCCGACAGGCCCTGGAGCAGGGAGGGGACGCGGCTGTTGCGCGAGGCGAAGCGTTTGTTGTCGGCGAGCCGCTGGGCGGCGCGTTCGAAGGTGGACGGGGTGATGAGCGCGGGAACGGGAATGGTGATCCACTCCTCGCGGGGGCGGTCGGCGGCCTTGACGGCGCGCGGGGTGGTGCGGCCCTCCAGGCGGGCCCGGCGGTTGAGGCCCGGGGACTCGTGGAGGATCTGGGTCTTGCCGAAGGCCGCCTGGCCTGCGTAGGCGGGGTTGCGGAGCATGCCCCAGACCACACTGCGGTCCCAGCGGGTCTTGCCGGTGCGGGTGGGGGTGTTGCTGCTGGTGAGCCAGCGGGTCAGGTCCGCGATGGAGGCCCCGTCGTCGGTGTAGCGGCGGAACAGCTCCACCACCAGCGCCGCCTCGGACTCAACGATCTCGTAGGTGGCCCCACATTCGGGGGTTTTGCGCAGGTAGCGGTAGCCGAATGGGGCGCCGCCCAGCACGTTGACCGATCCGGAGCGGGCCCGGTAGGTCTTCCCGCGCCGGTAGCGCTCCATCAGCTGGGCCTTCTCGTACTCGGCGAACATGCCCTGGAACTGGACCATCAGCTGATCCTCGGGGCTGTCGCCGCGTGGGCCGCGTACGAAGTCCACCCGGGTGCCGGCGCGGGCGAACTCCTCGATCAGCAGGGCCTGGTAGGCGAACTTGCGGGCGAGGCGGTCAGGCGCATAGCACAGGACCACGTCCACGCCGACCTGGGCGACAAGGTCGCGCAGTCGCTCCAGTGCGGGCCGCACCAGGGTCGCCCCAAAGTGGCCCTCGTCCTCGAACACCCACTCTTCGGGCAGCTCAAGACGCTGTTCGGCGGCGTGCGCGCGCAGGGCCGCGGTCTGCGAGCCGATCGTCTGGTCCTTCTTCTGCCGGGCCGAGGACACCCGGGCGTAGATCGCCACGCTGGTCATCGCTCACCTCTGCCTGCTTCGGGCGGTCCCGTATCCGGGCCCGCCGCTGCGGAACCAACGCTGCGTAGGCCGCGGACAAGTCCGCTGCCGCGTGGCGGTCGAAAACCGCCTCCGCCTCCACCGATCGGCCGCTCACCTGCCCAGCCGGCCCTCCGGGGCACCCCGCTGAAGGAACTCGGCCAGGGCCTGGGCCACCACCGCGGAGATCGCCCGGTCACTCTCGTGGGCACAGCTGCGGATCTCCGCTGCCAGCGACAGCGGCAGCTTGACGGTGAACACCACGCTCGACTCGGGGACCTCGAGACGTCCAGCGGCCATGGCCTGCTCCAGATACCGGCGTGCCTGACGCACCGACACCCCGTACCTACTCGCCAACGTGCGGGCGGCTGCTGCCACGGGCACACCCGCCCCGGCCAGATCCGCAGCGGCGTTGACCCGCCGGGCGTACTCGACGCTATCGACACGATCACCACGCACCATGTCACAAACCTACTACCCACTGTGACGCCCCTTACCCTCAGCGCGGGGAAGGAGTTCCAACCGCCGGTAGCCGAGCGTCACCTCGAAACAGAAGTTACCCATTGCGTTGGCGGCGTGATCTCCCCGCTCCTGTCCAACATCGCCCTGTCGGTACTCGATGAACACATCGCCGCCGCATGGCCGACGTTCGGCAAGAACAACCAGGCCCGCAGCTACCGGCGCAAGAAGGGACTCCCGACCTACAAGATCGTCCGGTACGCCGACGATTTTGTGATCATGGTGTCGGGGACCCGGGCTCACGCCGAGGCGCTACGGGCCGAAGCCGCCACGGTTCTGGAGACCGTGGGGCTGAGGTTGTCCGAGGAGAAGACGACCGTCGTGCACATCGACGAGGGGTTCGTCTTCCTGGGCTTCCGCATCCAGCGGCAGCGACAGCAAGGATCGAACAAGTGGTACGTCTACACCTGGCCATCACGCAAAGCACTGTCCAGCGCGATGGCGAAGATCAAGACGATCACCAGACAGGGAACCAACCAGCCCCTCGCTGAACTGCTCCGGCAGATCAACGCGGTGCTGCGAGGCTGGACCAACTACTTCCGGCACGGTGTCTCCAAGGCGACCTTCCAATACCTGCACCAGTACACCTGGGAACGGATCATCGGCTGGCTCCGCCGCAAGCACCGGAAGACCAACTGGAAGCAGCTCCGACGCCGCTACCTTCCGAGGTGGTGGCCAACGGACGGCGAGATGACGCTCTTCGACGCCGGAGCGGTACCGATCACTCGATACCGCTACCGGGGAACAGCGATCCCCTCACCGTGGACACCCGCCACGGCCAAGAAGATCCAGATGCCCACCGCATGAACTCGTGGAGAGCCGGATGCGGGGCCAACTCGCACGTCCGGTTCGGGGAACGGGCCGGGGAGACGGTCCAGGTGCAAGCCTGGAACCGCGCCCCGGTCCGATTCCACTGGGCCACCGACGCCCTCGACACGGTCCGCCGTCAGGTGTGGAACGACGAGCGCGGCGGCAATGGCCGCGCCACTGCGGGTCGAAGTCCCTGAAGAAAGCCCGCTGGGCCCTGTGGAAGAACCCCGAGGACCTCACCACGGGCCAGCAGGCCCAACTCGCCTTCATCGCCAAGGCCCACCCGATCCTGCACCGCGCCTACCTCCTCAAGGAGGGCCTGAGGATGGCACTCAAGCAGGGCCAGGAAACCGCCCAGGCCCTGTGGGACTGGGTGCTGTGGGCACGGCGCAGCCGCCTGGAACCCTTCGTGAAGCTTCAGCGCGCCATCGTCAAGCACTGGGACGCCATCACCGCGGCCGCCGATCACGGACTGAGTAACGGTCTGGTCGAGAGCATGAACACCAAGATCCGACTCATCACCCGCATGGCCTTCGGCTTCAAGGACGCCAACGCCCTCATCGCCCTCGCCATGCTCAGCCTCGGCGGACACCGCCCCCAACTACCAGGCCGTCAAGCCACATAAGACCACCCACGGAAGCGACCGAAGAGCCCAAAATGCTCACCTCCGCCTGGCGGCGCCTGGTCTTCCCGCCCCCGCCGATGCCCGTGGGCAGCGTCGAGAAGCGCGCCCTGGTCGTCGCCTCCGCCGAGGCCCTGCGCACGGCCCTGCACCGACACGAGGTGTTCGTGCCGGGCCTGCGCAAGTGGGGCGACCCCAACGCCCGCCTGTTGCAAGACGCCGCGTGGGAGGCGGCCCGCACCCGGGTCTGCGAGGAACTCGACCTCGACCCCAAGCCCGACAAGATCCTGGGTGCCTGGACCGACCGGCTCGACAAGGCCCACCGGGAGTTCGCCGACGGCCTGGCGGCCAACCCCAACGTCCGCATCGAGCAGCAGGGCGGCCGCCGACCGCATCATCCTCACCGGCCTGGACCGCCTGGACGAGCCCGCCTCCCTGATCGACCTGAACAAGGAGATCGAGGCGCGCATGCCCGCCGTCGACCTTCCCGAGATCGTGCTGGAGGTCGACTCCTGGGTGTCCTACCTGTCCGACTTCACCCACGTCTCCGGGGCCAACTCGCGCATGGACGACCTTCCCCTGTCCGTGGCCGCGGTCCTCACCTCGGAGGCCACCAACGTCGGCATCGAGCCGATCGTCCACGACGGCGTCGACGCCCTCAACCGCGACCGCCTGTTCTGGGTCGAGCAGAACTACATCCGCGCACAGACCCTGTCGACGGCCAACGCCCGCCTGGTCGACTACCACATGCGCCTGCCGCTGGTGCAGGCGTGGGGCGGCGGCGAGCTGGCCTCCGCCGACGGCCTGCGCTTCGTCACCCCGATCCGCACCCTCAACTCCGGCCCGAACCCCAAGTACTTCGGCACCCGCCGACGCGGCGTGACGTTCTACAACTTCCTCTCGGACCAGTTCAGCGGCCTGCACGGCATCCTGATCCCCGGCACCCAGCGCGACTCCTTCTACATCCTCGACGGCCTCTTGGAGCAGGAGACGGCCCTGCGCCCGGTCGAGATCACCTCGGACACGCACGGCGCCAGTGAGATCGTCTTCGGGCTCTTCCGCCTCATGGGCTACCAGTTCTCCCCGCGCCTGGCCGACGTCGGCAGCGCCACCCTCTACCGCGCCGATCCGGACGCCGACTACGGCCCGCTCAACCCGGTCACCCGAGACAAGATCAACCTCAAGCACATCACCGCCCACTGGGATCAGATGCTCCGCCTGGCCGGGTCCCTGCACTCCGGCACGATCAAAGCCTCCGAGGCCCTGCGCGTCCTCGCGCCCGGCGGCAAGCCCACCCCCACGGGCAAGGCCGTCATGGAACTCGGCCGCCTGGACCGCAGCGCGTATCTGTCCTCGTACTTCACCGACGAACTCCTGCGCCGCAGGGTCAACACCCAGCTCAACCGGCAGGAATCGCGTCACGAACTCGCTCGGAAGATCTTCCACGGACAGAAGGGCGAACTCAGGCAGTCCTACCGCGAAGGCCAGGAGGACCAGCTCGGGGCACTGGGGCTGATGCTCAACATCGTTGTCCTGTGGAACACGGTGTACTTCCAGAAGATCATTGGCGAGATGCGCGCCGAGGGCATCCACGTCCGCGACGAGGACATCGCCCGCCTCTCACCGCTGAAGTTCGCGCACATCAACTTCCACGGCCGCTACAGCTTCGCCCTGCCCGTCGAGATCCAGGGCGGACAGCTCCGCTCCACCGCCAAGCCCGAGAAGACCACCACGGTCTAGCACGGCTCCCCGGCCGGCTCGCCCCTGCCCGCGGCCTGGGCGAGCCGGTAGCGGACCTTCTCGTGCGAGAGGCCCACCTGGTCGCCGATCTGCCTCAGCCCCCAGCCCTCCGCCTTCGCCGCGGCCATGCCTTCGTCCAAGGCCGCGTCCGTCACCTCGTTCAGCGCGGCTCGCAGCTCGACGAGCAGCCGTAGCCGGATCGCCGGGGCCAGTTCCTCCAGAACGGCGCAGAACCGCGCCACGTCCGCCTTCAGGAAGCCGATCGTCGGGTCGTCACTCATGGGCGCACCCTGGCAGCCCACATCACGGCCCGTCAAAAGATTTGACGGCTGCACCGGTTTTCTGTTCCGTTCCTACTCGGACCCCAGGTCCAGTCGGTGACCGTCCTCACCGTGTGGGGCCCGGACCCCGTCACCTGCGATGCCCGCGCACGGGCCCTGGCGGCGTTGCTGTCCGGCGGGGACTACCGGGCGGTGCGCCCGCACGGCATGCAGGAAGCCCTGTTCGCCCTCGGCCTGCCCGGGGCTGCCCGCCCGGCGCAGGTACGGGAGTTCACCCAGCATCAGCTGTCCGAGGACTGGGCCGCCTCCGGGGCCTTCACCAACACCACGGTCGGCGACCCGACCGGCCTGATGGTCGGCGTCGACCTCGACAGCGGCACGATCCGCCCCGTCCTGCTCAACATCGCCGACGCACCCCAGCGCAACGCCTCCGCATCCGTGGGCATCGTGGGAGATCTCGGTGCCGGCAAGTCGGTGTTGGAGAAGTTGCTGGCCTCCGCTGTGGTCGACCGGGGCGGGCGGGCGATCGTCATCGACCGCACTCCGATCCGTGAGTGGGCGTCCTTCGGCCGCTCCGCAACCGGGAGCCGGTGCCAGGTCATCGACGCCGCCAAGGCCGAGCTGTCCATCGACCCGCTGCGGGTCTTCGGCGGCCCGGTCGGCGCCCACTACGCCCTGTCCTACCTCACGCTCCAACTGGGCGTCGGGCCGATGTCGGCATCCGGCGCCGTCCTGCACCACGCCGTCGAGGAGGCCGCAGCCGGACCGGAGCCATCGATGGCCGCCGTCCTGGACGTCCTGGGCACCATGGCGGCCAGCGCCTCGGGAGCCTCCACCCGGCGGGACGCCGCCGCCACCATGGCCGACCTGCTGCGGATCGTCAGCTCCAACCCCCTGGCCGCGATGGTCTTCGACGGCGAGCTACCGCCGGTCACGCTCGACGGCGACCTGGGCGCGGACATGGTGGTCGTCACCACCACCGGCCTGACCCTGCCGCCACGCGAGGCCTTCGCCAACATCGAGGTGCTGCGGCAGCAGCCCCTGGAAGCCCTGATCGGCCGCGCGGTGCTGTACCTGATCGCGGCGATCGCCCGACAGGCCGCGTTCACCGACCCAGGCCGGTTCTGCGCCGTAGCGATGGACGAGTGCTACTGGCTCACCAGTTCCGCAGAGGGCAGTGCGCTGGCCCACGAGATCCTGCACGACGGCCGCAAGCACGGCGCCGGCGTGATTCTGGGCGCCCACGACGTCGATGAACTCGGCAAAGACGCGGGCTTGCTCGCCTACAAGGTCCTCGCCCGCACGTCCGATCACGCCCGGGCGCGCAAGGGCCTGGCGTTCCTCGGTCTGGACAGCGAGGCCGAAGACCTCATCCGCCTGGTCACCACCGGCCTGTCCCCCGTCGGCCAGCCCGGCCGAGACGGCGAAATGCTGCTGCGCGACCCCCGCATGAACGTCGGCCGCATCCAGGTCCACGTCCCGCCCGTGCCACGCATCCAACAGGCCATCTTCACCACACCCGGCGCCCGGGCAGCCGACGACACCACGCCCGTGACCTTCACCAAGCACGTCCCCATCCCCACGCCCACGCCGCGCGATGGCAGCACTCCGACGGGAGCCCTCCACGGAACCTGTCAACGTGATCAAGGCAGGTAGATCGTTCTATCCCTGTGCCGGGATTGATTGCTCGTCCGGTCGGGGTTGGTCGGGCTTGTTGATCCAG
>NZ_RJVR01000197.1 GCF_003999195.1 Streptomyces soli | reverse complement strand
GGCACCTCGACAGCTGCATCGGCGTTCGAAACAGCCCGAGCATGCCTGATGATCAGGCTGCCGCACCGGAGAACACCAAGATCACCGACAGAGTCAAGCTGACGGCGAGGCCTACCTGCCCCGGCCCAAAAACGGCGGCTACGCCTTCCACGCCGGGATCCGCTCGGACTGGGAGGTCTTCCAGCACCTGGCCACCCGGGGACTGGCCGCCGGCCCCGGCGGCGGCATCCCAGACCTGGAAAACGCGCTCGGCCTGGTGCGGGGCAAGCCGTTCGACGGCCAGGACTACCCGTGGGCGGACTCCATCCAGCAGAAGATGCTCTCCCGCATCGTCGACGTCGCCCACACCCTCGCCGCCTGGCACACCGACGGCGACAGCCCGGACCTGGACGCCGCCCGCCACGCCGCTTTGCGCGGCCTGGACATCGACGAGACCGCCGAGGTCCTCTACCGCGACTGGATGACCATCGAATGGGCCGCCGAAAACACCACAGGCGTACGCAAAGCCGTCGCGCGGGTACAGCAGGTCGCCCGCTCGTACGACATGTCACTGGACACCATCACCGAGCAGACCATCGACCTGGTCCTGTCCCCAGACCGGCCCGAACCCACCCACGCCGACCAGGCCTGACCAGACAACAGCCGGGTCGAGGCGTCGCGATGGCTATGAGAGCCACGAGAGGACGCTGGACAGAGGCGTTTTTGCGTTCCGTGCACACTTGACGACGCTGCGCCACTCTGAGGATCGTCATGCAAGCTGAAGCAAACCACTGTGCACGGGAGGCTGGCATGGCATTACGGTTCGTCGGCATCGACCCCGATACAGGTCAGGGGAACTGCCCCACGGTGTGGGTCGATGAGGAAAAGCAGGAAGTAGTGATCCAGGGCTGGAAGGTCGTCGACGAGGGCACGCACGCCGAGTGCCTGGCGACGGGAGCCATCCCCGATCATGAGACCGTGGTCCGTATCCCGGCGCGCATGGCGTCGATTCTCAGGGAGGCTGCCGATGCCATCGAACGTGCCGAACTTTGATGAGCTGCTGAAGTCGGCTCAGCACTCGGCCGTCCACCTGGAAATGCGCGACGCGTACGGCGTGGACGACGAGGCCGAAGAGTTCGACCTGTGGAGGCGCACGGGACGGCGCTGGGAGGGCGAGCAGGCAGACGCCTACTGGCGACCGTGGGTGGACCTGATCGCGGAGACTGTGGCTCGCGGGGTGACGGTGTGGCGGGCCCGCATCGTGTCCGAACCCGTCACCGAGTACGTCCGCTTCGAGCACGCAGGTACCGAGTGGAACCTCCGGGCCGGCGAACAGGTCCGCTGGCTGCCCAGGCGTCAGGCGTCGGACATCGCCTTGCCGGGCAATGACTTCTGGCTGATCGACGAGCGGGCAGTTCGCTTCAACATCTTCTCTGGAGACGGCGCGGTGGGGGACCCTGACTACTCGGAGGACCCCGCGGTCACGAAGCTGTGCGCCTCGGCCTTCGAAGCCGTGTGGGAACGTGCTGTCCTGCACGAGGAATACAAGATCTGAATCGCCGAGCTACCGGACAGCCAGCCCATGGCCGCCTCCCCTTCTTCCAGCGCTCAGGCTGCACGCCAGGCGCTCGCTGCCCGACTCGGCGAAATCCGCCGCGATGCGGGACTGACGGGACGTGAGTTGGCTGGCCGGTGCGGTTGGAGCGAGGCGAAGTCCTCCCGGATCGAGCACGCCAAGACCCCGCCGTCGGACGCTGACATCAAGGCCTGGTGCCGCGCCTGCGGGGCGCAGGACCAAGCCGCCGACCTGGCGGCCGCGAATCGTGCGGCCGACTCGCTGTATGTCCAGTGGCGACGCATCCACCGCAGCGGCATTCGGCAGAGCCAACGAGCAACGGTCCCGCTCTACGAGCGGACGCGCCTGCTTCGCGTCTACTGCTCCAACGTCATCCCCGGATTGCTGCAGACGGCCGGCTACGCGACGTCCCTCCTGTCGACCATCACCGAATTCCAGGGCACCCCCAACGACGTCCCTGATGCCGTGGCAGCCCGCATGGCCCGCAACCACGTGCTCCGCGAGGGCAACCACCGGTTCGCGCTGCTCGTCGAAGAATCGGTGCTCCGATCCCGCGTCGCTGATGCGTCCGTCATGGCTGGCCAACTCGGCTATCTCCTCGAAGTGATGTCCCTGCCATCGGTGTCGCTGGGCATCATCCCGTTCACTGCCGACCGGGGCATGTGGACGCTTGAGACCTTCATGGCGTTCGACGAGGAGTCCGTGCAGGTGGAGCTGCTGACGGCATTCGTCAACGTCACCGCACCCGGCGAGATCGCGACGTACATCAAGGCGTTCGCCCAGTTGCAGGTGCTGGCCGTCTACGGTGCTGAAGCCCGGGCCTTGATCACTTCGGCAATCGACGCCATGAGGTAAAGAGCCTGCAAGCCGATGCAAGTTTGTAGAGCCTGCATCCGCCGTTTCTCTACCGTCCTACTCATGGCAGCCACGCAGGCGCCGCACCGGGCGACACCGACAACTGCCGGGGGTACGACGGATGAGCGACGAGACAACCACAGCGCCAGACGTTGGCGATCTGGCGCTAGATACAGCGCGGGACCGCGTAGGCGTCGTCATGGGACATGAAGGTCCGTACGTCCAGCTCCGCCCTCCTGATGGAGGCCGAGAGTGGGATGCGGACCCGGAGAAGGTCCGGCCGGCTGACGTGACCGATGAGCTTCGCTTTCGCCTCGGTGAGCAAAATGCGCGCCGGAGGTGGGGTCTGTGAGCGCCCACGTGATCATCAGGGCGGCAGAGTGGATCCTCGGCCAAGAAACCAGCGAAGGCGCTCCACAAGCGATCTTCGTCGTTGTCTGCATGACGTGCGCGGAGGAGTCGCAGCCCGTGGATGACGAGCGGCTGCCCGTAGAGGTCTGGGCGCTCAAGCACACGGGACTGAACCCCTCCGGTGATGGAGCAGGCTCCGAGATCTACCTGTGGAAAATCCCGTGATCCCGAGGTCCGACGAGGTCTGCTGGCTCGGTATAAGTCATGCAGTCCCACCCAGACAATGTCTCGCTCTTGCCGAGACCGGCTGGGACCGCTGCGGGTGCCGATAAATCATCCGCACAGGTCAGCGCGCTGACGGACAGTTCAACCGGGCGCTACATCGAGGCCAAATTGAACGCGCTCAAGTGCGCAGCTGTCACGTGTTGAACATGTTCAGATTCCATCCACTCAGCGGTGAGTCATAAGGCTGCTGACCTGCGCGGACGTAATTATCGACACCCACAGGGCCGGGGGCAAGCAGCGCACCGACTCCACCTCGGTGGTCGCGGCAGTGCGGGACCTGAACCGGCTGGAGTTGGTGGGTGAGTCAGTCCGCGCACTGGTGGAGACGCTGTCGGCGGCGGCTCCCGACTGGCTGGCCCAGGTCATCGACGTGCCCGGCTGGTCGCGGCGCTACGGACGCCCAATCGACTCCTGGAAGATGCCGGCCTCCAAGACCAAGCAGGACGCCCTCGCGATCGACTACGCCCGCGACGGCTTCGCCCTGCTCGGCGCGGTCTACGCACCAGGTCAGGGGGTGGCTGCGGGAACTGCCCGCAGCCCAGGTCCTGCGGATCGTGCTGCTGCAGAACTACACCCGCACCACCGCGAGGAACGGGCGGGAGGTGATCAAGCGGCGAGAGAAGAACACCGAAGACGGTGACGGACTCCCGCCCGGCAGTACCCGCCTGACCTCCCCCTACGACACCGACACACGCTGGAGCGCCAAGCGCGACACCTTCTGGAACGGGTACAAGGTCCACATCAACGAGACCTGCGCCACCGCGGCCGACGACACCGCCCGCCCCGCGTCCGCGCCGACAGCGAAGGCCGCAGCCAGGACCCCGCGCAGGCCGAAGCCCGATCGGGCGCCGAGGCGGCCCAATGTGATCACCAATATCGCCACCACCGCCTCGACGCTGCCCGACAGCAAAGCCCTGGAAGGCATCCACCAATTCCAGCAGCGACGCGGCCTGCTACCCGACGAGCACTACCTCGACTCCGGCTACCCCAGCGCCGAACTGATCACCGGCTCCGCGGCCCGCTACGGCGTCGCCCTGATCACCCCGGTCCTGCTGGACACCTCCCGCCAGGCCAAGGCCAAACAGGGGTTCGCCGCCCACGACTTCACCATCGACTGGGAGAACCATCAGGCTGTCTGCCCCGCAGGCAACACCAGCACCGCCTGGACCCCGAACATCCAAAACGGAGTAACCAAGACCGTCGTGTCCTTCGCCGCCCTGGACTGCATCCCCTGCCCCTTCAAACAACAGTGCACGACCTCGAAGAGCAACCGCCGCCAACTGTCCCTGCACCCACCGCAGATGACCGAGGCCCTACGGCACGCTCGCGCGCGGCAGCAGACCAAGGACTGGAACACCGACTACGCCCTACGCGCCGGCGTCGAGGGCACCATCCGACAGGCCGCCGCCGTCACCGACCTACACCAGGCCCGCTACCGCGGCCTGGCAAAGACCCACCTCGAACACGTCTACAGCGCCGTCGCACTGAACCTGATCCGACTCGACGCCTGGTGGAACGGCCACCCTCTCGACCGCACCCGAACAAGCCACCTCGCCCGACTCGAATTACGCCTCACCGCTTGACCAAGTCGAATGACCACCAGGGTCCCACAACTGTGCGAGGCCCCACCGATAGGTGGGGCCCCCGTCATTCGGTGGTGCGGTGCTTGGTCAGGTGGCGGGCGTCACCTGCAGCGCGGGAGGGTGGCCTTGGTGTACGAGGCAATATGCCAGGCCCCGTCGTACACGTAGTAGTTGCCGTTTTTCCGCCTGAGTACGACGTCCCGCTTGGTGCCGTCGTACCAGACGTTGCTCTTGTACCAGTAGAGCTTGTTGTCGGCTTTGCCGAAGGTCTTCTTGCCGACCTTGCCGTCGGCGACGAGGCCTCGCGCCCTCTGCCACTTGATGGTGGCGTTCTTCGTGGCCGTGCCGAACCGGCAGTCGATGCCGGACGCGCTGAGGTACCCGTCCGCGTACAGGATGCCCTGCCACGCGGCGGCCAGATTGCTGTGCGCGTAGGAGGTGGTGGACAGCGTGCCCTCGTCTCCCCAGTCGTCGGTGAGTGTCGAACCGGCTCCGTCGAGGTAGCCGTGGGAGGCGGTCGCCGAGGCGGTCGGGCCGAGAGCCAGACCTGAGCCGATTGCCAGGGCGAGGACAGCGATCACGGTGCGCTTGCGTACAGACATATCCGTTCCTTCCGAGGCCGATCCACCGTTGGACGGCCTCATGTGGTGTGGTGCACGACAGCGGAGTGGTCGGGCCGTGACGTGAGATGGACCGTATGGATGGCCACTGCCACAGACCTGCGGCTCAAGTCCGGCCCAGGACGGAGAACGGGTCCCTAGGAGCCCGTGCACGAGAGCGCACCGGCCGCATCCGCGACGGCGGGTGCCGGTGCCGTCAGCACGCGCCCCCAGGGCGTCCTTGTCGCGCAGCCCGTCTGGCTTCACCGCACGTCCCGCTCGCGGCGTTTCCCCCATCTGACCAGCCCCCCTTGGCCGGATGACACTCTCTCGGTGCCTGCGGTACAGCCCGGCCCACGCTGGCGACGGTGGGCGGACAACCTGTGTGATTGTGGCACGCGAGCGGTATCATGTATTGAATAAATGCGCACTCTCAGCTGAACGGTTCACGGGTAGTCAGGTACCCAGTACGACGCTTGTGACCTGTCCAGCCATCCGGTCATAGCTCATCGGGCCGGCGAGATTGGCCATCCGGTCGGCGAGGAACCGGCCCGGGGACGATCCGGTCATCGCCTTGAACTCGCGATTGAAGTGCGCCTGGTCGCTGAAACCGCATGCCGTGGCCACTTGGTGCGGCGCCTGGCCCCCGACCAGCAGCCGCAGCGCGTGCCGCAGCCGAAGCACCCGGGCCGCGGCCTTGGGCGACAGGCCGATCTGCTCGCGAAAGCGGTTTTCCAGGTGCCGCGGTCCCCAGCCGGTCTCCGCAGCCAGCCGGGCTATCGAGAGCGTCCCCGACGTGCGGGACAGCTCCCGCCAGGCCCACACCACCTGCGGCGAACACACCGGCCCGTGGTCGGCCCACCGCGACAACACCGTGTCGAGCAGTACGAAGCGCTCCTCCCAACCCGGTAAGGAGGCCAGGGCGCCGGTCAGCTCGCGGATCTTGGTGCCTAGGACCTCTTCGGGATCGACGACGGTCTCGGACAGCTGGTGCATGGGGACGCCGAACAACCTGAACGCGGCCCACGGAGCCAGGACCACTTCCATCCCGTACAGGTGTCCGTCGTGCTCTCCGAGCCTGGCCCGAGTTTGCAGACCCGCGAGCAACGACCTGAACCTGCCTGTCACCCGCGGTTTGCCCACCACATCCGTCACCCGCAACTCGTTCTCGAAGCCCAGCACGAGAGTCACCGCGCCGACGGGGACCTCCAGCCGCCGCCGCGGCAGACCCAGATCCATCCGGAAGCCCCGATAGACGTACACCCCCGGACGCAGCCGCGGTTCCGGGCAGGCAGATACCACGTCACAGTTCCTTGACAGCATGGTGAAGCACCGCATGGCCGATTCCCCCGGTCCGAACCCGTGGTGCGGATGGATGCCGACGACCGCGCGTCGCGCAACGGCCCGAAAGCCGTACTCGGCGCAGCGGAGGCCGAGTCCACTCAACATCATGCATCCACCGTGTGGTTGCGCCCTCGGAGACACACCAATCCCCCGCCGGATCCCCCCGGGCGGTTCGGTGTGTGACGGAATGGCCACACGGCCACCACGACGTGTCGGCGAGGCGTTGTCACGTTGTTGGGTGCGTGGGTGCCTGACGACGTGTCGGGGCGTGGTGGTGCCGGGTTCCGGGCCGGTGCTCAGGCCGTGGCGGGCCGGCCGACAGCGCCGGTGACCTGGTCCCAGGTGGCGAAGCGGATGGTCATTTCAGCTCGGTGTTCGGGTGCGGCCCTCTGGTGGCGGCGGGGGCGGAAGTGGGGTGAGATGCCGCTGAACGCGGACAGGAAGCGTTGTGCTCCGCCGACGCTGCGGAAGCCTTTCATCGCTCGTTCGCGTTGCCGCGTGGGCTGGTGGCTGTTCTCGGCCCGGTTGTTCAGCCCCTTGTGGGAGCGGTGCTCCACGGAGGGTATGACCTCGCGGTGGGCCGCGCCGTAGGAGCGGAGCGCCGCGTGGCGCGCTAGCCGGCTCGTCCGCCGGTGTGCCGTGCCACGTTAATTGGAACCGGAAGGGCGCGGTGACCTGCACTTCTTCGTCCAGCGGGACAGCGGAGTTGGAACCGACGGGACAGTCTTGTTGGCACCTGCGGCGAGTTGTCACGCTTGTTGGAACCGGCCGCGGACCGTACCACAGGGTCTGACCTGGCCAGGAAGCAGTTGATGGAGGTGTTCTCGCCGTCGAGCCGACCCCGGTGCCAGTCCTCGTGGCCAGGTTCCAACCAACGTGTCACGGCTCAGCCGGGCCCTAGGAAGAACGGGCCAGCCAGTGACAACCAGCCTGCCTATGTGACCTCAACACCATCGGTTCGGGCCCTCACGGTTGCTCGGGGACCTACAGGTCGAAGTCGATGTGCTCCACGTCGGTGAACCGCACCTCCTCCAGGCTGTCGGCGCGGCGGCCGCCGTCTTGGAAGTACACCTCCTTGAGCGCTTCGGCGGCGATCTTCTGGAGCTCCTGGTCGGTGGCTCCCTGGTCCTGGGCGTCGAAGAGACGGGCGGCGTACTGCGGTGGAAGGGCCACGGTGAGGTGGCGGATCCGGTCCTGGTCGGTGGTGCCGATCGGAGCGGTGTAGCCGAGCCGGGCGCGGGTGTCGATGACGATGCCCCCGGTGGTGGCCGCCGTCTTCTTGGCCTTCTCCCTGATCTGCGGCTGCCACCGCCTCTTGACCTCGGTCTCCAGACGGGCGGCGAGGTCCTTGCGGGGGCGCTTGATCTGGTCCTTCACGTACCGCTCGACGGTGCGCTGCGAGACCCGCAGCATCTGGGCGACCGCCTTGGTGCCCTTGAGCTGCTTGACCAGGTACCGCATCTGGGCGCCCGCCGACTTCGGGATCGGGCGGGTGAACGCCCGCTGCACCGCCTTGTCCAGGCCGTCTCCGAACATGCTCATCACGCTCTACTCTCCGTCGTCCTCGTTAGTGACGTTGCCGTCCTTGATGTACCGGGCCAAGTTGAGCTCGGGGCCGTACTGCTCCCGCACACCCTCGGCCCACAAGGTGGTCTGGGTGCCCTCGTGCTTGACCATCCCCGGCGAGACACCGAGCCGGAAGCCGCCCGGCAGGGGCCTGCCGCCGGAGTACGGCAGGAAGTCCAGCGGACCGGGTCCGTCGGCGGCGTACACGGCGCAGTCGGACAGGATCGCGACCAGATACTGGCCGGTGACGGCCGCGTGCTTGAGCATCTTCCCGGCGTTTCTGGTGGCTGGCCTGCTTGAGCACGACCCGGGGATGTGGCCCAAGCGGGTCATCGTCGCCGACGCCCGACGGCACGGCGTCCCCGTGCTGCCGGTCGACATCAACCACTCGCAAGCCGCGCACGTGGTCGAGCAGGTCGACGACGGAACCTGGGGGGTGCGCCTGGCCCTGGCGTCGGTGCGCGGGATCAGCGACGACCAGGTCGCCCGGATCGCCTCCGGACAGCCCTACACCTCGCTGCAGGACCTGTGGCAGCGCGCCCACCCCGCCCGGCCGGTCGCCGAGCGTCTCGCCGACATCGGCGCGCTGGACGCGCTGCGCGCCGCGCTCACCCGCCGCGACCTGCTGCTGCAGATCGCCGAACTCCACCGGCAGACCCGCGGCCGCCAGGACGACGGGCAACTGCCCCTCGACGACGGCACGCCCGTCATCGCCGAGCCGAGCGGCCTGCCGGAGATGACCAGCCGCGAAGCCCTCGGCGCCGAACTCACCGTCCTCGGTATCGACGTGTCCCAGCACCTCATGGAGCACCACCACCAACTCCTGCGGGAGATCGGCGCCACCGACGCCGCGCACCTTCGCGGCCTGCGGCCCGGGCAGCCTGTCCTGGTCGCCGGCGTCCGCGCCTCCACCCAGACCCCACCCATCGCCTCCGGCAAGCGCATCATCTTCGTCACCCTCGAAGACGGCTCCGGCCTGGTCGACCTCGCGTTCCTCGAAGACTCCCATCCCGCGTGCGCACACACCGTCTTCCACTCCGGGCTGCTCCTGGTCCGCGGAACCGTTCAGCACCGCGGCCCCCGCAACACCGTGACCGGCACGATGGCCTGGGACCTCGAAGCCCTCGCCGTCGCCCGCCGCGACCACGGACCCGAAGCCGTCGCCCGGCTGCTCGGCGACACCCGCCTCCCCACCAACCCCCAACCCGAACACAAGCCAGAGCCGGAGCGCACCATCACCATGGGCACCGGCGCGGAGCTCCACCCGTGGGCCGACCTCCAGCCCGCCGGTCAGCGATCCGCGAACCTGCGGGCGCTCGGCTACACCAGTCCCGGCAGCGCCGGGTGACCGCCATGACCCAGCAACGGCACATCGTGCACGCCCACTTCCACGTGCCGCCCGACGCGGAGCCCGTGCTATTCGAGCAGCTTCTCGACGTCGCCGAGGGCCTTACCCCGCGCGTCCAGGCTCTGCCGCCGGACTCCGCCGATCTCGATGTCACTGGCGCCTTGGCCTATTTCGGGCGGGATGCCCAGGGGTGGCGATGATGCTGCGGCTACGTGCCCTCGGCCTCTTCGGGGTGCAGACCACGGTGGGATCGGCCGGTAACCGCATGCTGGCCGCCATGGCCGCCGCCAGCTCCCCGCCCGGCCAGATCACCGAGGTCGACCACGACCAGGCCGCCGTCGCCTCGTTCCTGCGCCCCCGGCCCATCGCCCTCTTGTACGGGGTCGGGCCCGCCACCGCCGCAACCCTGGCGCGGCACGGTCTGCACACCATCGGCGCCGTCTCCGACACCCCGCTCCTCACCCTGCAACGCCTCCTTGGCGCCACCGCCGGCCGCGACGTCCGTGCCCGCGCTCACGGCCACGACCCCCGCCCCGTCACCCCGCACTCCCCCAGCCCGTCACTGTCGGCCGACCGCCTCTTCTCCCAGGACGAACTCGACCCCGACCAGCACCGCCGCGCCCTGCTGTCGATCACCGAACAGCTCGGCGCCCAGCTACGTGGACGGCGGGAGGTGTGCCGGACGCTGACCCTCACCGTCCGGTACGCCGACCGGACCAGCACCACCAAGACCCGGACCCTGCCCGAGGCCACCAGCCACTCGACTGCCCTGGCCCGAGCCGCCTACGACCTGCACGCCACACTCGGCCTACAGCGAGCCCGCGTCCGGGCCACCGCCCTGCGCGCCCACAACCTCTCCCCCGCCGAACACGCCCACCACCAACTCACCCTCAACCCCGCCGACGACAAAGCCCGCCAGATCGAGGCCGCCGCCGACCGCGCCCGGGTTCGCTTCGGCCCGGCGGCAATCACGCCGACCGCCCTGGCCCGCACTCCACGCCGAAGCTAGCCTCCACTCGCGCAGTGCCAGACCGGCTGTAGGGGCCGATCTGCTTGAGCAATCGAGCGCGTATCCGTCTCTCACATCCGCGACGCTGGTCAGGGCTCAGGTAAGCCCGACGATGCCGAATCGCACCCGCTCTCGCGGTCTAGGCCAGCACTAGATCTGCACGGGTGTGACGCGGGGAGCTTCTGATCCGTAGCGGCCGTAGAGGGGCAGACCGGCCACTGCCGGGCCGTACAAGGACGCTACTGACCGTGAGAGGTTGTGGTGGTTGCGGTACTTCGCTGCTGTACCGCAGGATCTCGGCGGGGTGACCACGGAACGGCATCTGTTGATGCAGCTGCTGGCCGGCGACAACGACGACATATCCGCGGCTGCCCTTGCTGCCCTCCGCGGCGGCGCTACCGCGGTTCCCGAATGCGGTGATCAGTAGTGAATGCGTGCGACCGATGACCGGAATATGCCCTATATCGCAGATATGCCGCGTGTGGCAATATGTGATGTGTGGCTTTTGGCGCTGAAGACAGGCGAGAGGAGTGCATCATGATCGCCAAGCTGCTCGGCAAGCTGTCCTTCACCCGCCACTACGGTGCGTACGGGGCCCACGAATGGGATGCGTACGCCGGCGACGACTAGGACTGACCGCACTGCCGGCGGGCGCCCTTGGGCGCCCGCCAGTTCCCAGCCACGCTGCCGACGACATCGGCCTGGACAGGTACGAGAGCCAGGGACGATCTCATGGGCCGAAGGAATGAGCCGCCGCGGTTGCCCGAAGGCAGCTTCGCGGCCTGGAGCCGCGACCGGCTGGCATTGGCGCGCCGTGGCGCTGAAGAGTGTGGGGACGTCTGGCAGCTGGAGCCGGGTGTCTACGTAGCCGCTGCGGCCGGGCCGTGTGAAGCAGTCCTGCGCCGCGCGCAGGACTTCCCCAAGGCATCCTCGCCTCTCTTCCCGCCGTTGAAGCGGTCGAGCGGAGCACCAACACCCGAGGAGCGTGCGCACGCTCACGCCGCCCGCATGCGCGGACTACGTGCGCAGGCGGTTGCAGCCCGGATCGGTGAGATTGCGCCCCAGACCGCTCGATTTGCTGACCAGTGGCCCACGGGCCAGGACGTCGAGATTCTGCCCCCGGTCCGGCACGCCCTGGCAGAGATCGGCGTGAGCTACCTCTTCTCCGAAGACGCTCCCACCCTGCTGCCCTATGCCTCACAGCTCTTCCTGGCCCGGGAGGTGCTCGTACGCCCCTCACGTTGGGTATGGCCGCGCTGGATCCCCACACCGGCACGGCGGTTCCGCACACGGCAGCAAGTCGCCTTCACCGACGCTTTGCGGCCCATCGTCCGCCGGCGTCGTTCATCGGGCCAGCTCGGTGACGACATGCTGGGACAGATGCTCCGGCCCTCCCCCCACTACGGCCTACTGCCGGAAGAGGCCATCCTCGACACTCTCCCCGGAATCACCGTCGCCACCTTCGAGACCCCTTCCCGGGCAGCCGGATGGATCCTGCTCCACCTGGCCCGGCACCCCCAGGCAGCGGGCCGCGTCGCGGCCGAAGCCGCCTCGCTGCCCGCGGACCCGGCCGCGACGACCAGCACCCACCTCGGCAGCCTGCAATACACCCAGGCACTGGTAAGTGAGGTGCTCCGGCTGTACCCCCCGAGCTGGCTACTGACCCGGCACGCCCCGCGACAGACTCAGCTCGCCGACTACACCATCGACGCCGGGTCCACCGTTCTCGTCTGCCCTTACACCGCCCACCGCGACGCACGGGAATATTCCGAGCCGGACCAGTTCCAGCCCGAGCGCTGGCTCGATGATTCGGGCTCGCCGGCGAAACCCGGGGTCTTCCTCTCTTTCGGTACCGGGCCGCATGGCTGCGAGGGAGCCGCTCTGGCCATGGCGATGCTGACGCTCCTGACTGCGCAGACCGCCCGCTGCTACCACTTGAGCGAGCCGCCCGGACCGGAACCCAGCTACCAGGTCACCACCCTCGAAGGTCTCGCAACTGTCGGCTTGCGCCTGCGCGCCACCTTGCGCGGCTGAGGGCAGTCCTGCTTTCGGTGGCAGGCCGCCTCCACCAGCGAACAGCGAACGTTGATAAAGTTCGAGTGCCGTTCCGCACACGCCTGGATGACCAGCTCATGGTTCGCTCATCGTGTGTCGCTGGTCGAACTCGTTGGCGAGCATGCCCATCATGACGAGGTCGTGGTGCCGGCCGGCGAAGAAAACGTGTTCCCGCAAGCGCCCCTCCTCGGTGAAGCCGAGCCGACGAAAAAGTGCTAGCGATGCCTCGTTGTGGGCGAAGATCGCTGCTAGGCATTTGTGATAGCGCCGCTCGGCAAACATGAAGCGCAGCAGCAGCACTACGGCTTCTGCCGCGTAGCCCTTGCGCCGGTGGTCAGCGCCGATCGTGACATCAAACTCGAACCAGCCTGAACGAGGGCCGGTGCGATGCGAGCCGACTGTGCCAACTAGCTCTCCCGTGGCCGTCGCTTCGACTGCCAACCGGAAGCGGTCGTCATCGCACTTGGCAACGGCTTGCTCCTTCGCCCAGGCACGGTAGCTCTCGGCGGACCGCGGCAGATCCAGCCGGCTCCCTCGCCGCCCGTCATCGTCGGCGAAGCGCATGAACGCTGTCCAGTCGTCGGGCTCGATAGCGCGTAGGCGTACCCGATTACCAGTCCAGGACGATGCCATGCCCTATTTGATCACGCTGCTGTGCGCGCGAGGCTGAGAGGCACACCGAGGCAGGTGTTGCCGGCCATGCTCTGTCTCACCGCTGATCGTCGTCCTCGTCGGGAGCAGCGGGGTCGCGCAGTGGGCGCAAGTCCGACTGTGTCGGAGGTGTGTCGCGAAAACCGAGAGACAATGAGAGAGGGCGGGAGTCAGCGAGACTGACTCCCGCCCTCTTCTGTCGGCATCCGCCCTGGCCAGCGCTTGATTTCTACTGATCCTAGGCGAGTGCTCCCGGCAGCCGGAGAAGTGAAGGGCCGGGTCTCTGGCCTGCGGCCATCTAATCGATCAACGCTGGACTCGCCGGTATCGGTGCCGCTGTTACGCTGATTCTCTGAAGGTATTCCGGCGCACCGTGCCACACGGTTTCCGTCGAGACGGCAATCCAAAAGAGCGCCGCTTACGTAACCAAAATGCAGCCGCAACCAGGGATACGTCCCTAGTCAGGCGCCGATCGTCTTAGCCGCGATGATCAATTCTTTCCATGGAGACCCGACGAGCGCGGTGCACCCCCTCGCACTTCGCAGGGGAGGGCAGCGGCCGGATCCTCCCTCGTTGCGCGCCGGAGTGACGCCGGCTTGAGGGTCTGCAGCTCCCACTCCCTGTGGAGGTCGGGGTGAAAGTTGTCGTTGATCTTTCCCGATGTGAGGGGTATGCGCAGTGCGCGTTCCTGGCTCCGGAGGCGTTCCGGATGCACGGTGAGGAAGCGCTCATGTACGACCCGAACCCCGATGACGCCCGGCGCGACCAGGTGCTACGCGCCGTGGCGGCCTGCCCGGTCCAGGCGATCCTGGTCGACCAGCTGGAGGCGCGGCACGCACCGGCGGAGGCGTCGCCGTCATGACCAGTGCCGACAACCTGCGTGCGTTCAAGCGCGATGGCCGCATCGTGGTCGTCGGGGCTTCGCTGGCGGGGCTGCGGGCCGCGGAAGCTCTGCGAGACGAGGGTTTCACCGGATCGTTGACCATGATCGGTGACGAGTTGGGCGAGCCCTACGACCGGCCTCCCCTGTCCAAGCAAGTACTGACCGGGTGGGTGCCGGCCGGGGGCACCACTTTGCCCCGCCGTCGTGGCATCGATGCGGAGTGGCTGCTGGGCGTGCCCGCCAGCGGGCTGGACCTCGCGACGAACCACGTGCGTCTCGCCGACGGACGCGAGGTTCCCTTCGACCGGGTGCTGATCTCTACCGGGGTACGGGCCCGGCCGTGGTTCGTCGAGTCCGAGGCGGCCCTGGACGGGGTGTTCGTCGTACGTACGCGCGAGCATGCCGAGAGCCTGCAGCGGGCCCTCGCCGCCGGGCCCTCCCGTGTGCTGGTCATCGGTGCGGGATTCACCGGCTCCGAGATCGCCTCCATCTGCCGCGAGCGGGACATCCCGGTGACCGTCGCCGAACTCGCGCCGGCCCCGCTGGTCGGGGCGCTCGGCGCCATGATCGGCGAGGTTGCGGCCGACATGCAGCGCGCTCATGGTGTCGACCTGCGGTGCGGTGTCAAGGTCGCCCGGCTGGAGGGCGACGCGCAGGGACGGTTTCGCCGTGCTCACTTCGACGACGGCAGTACGGTCGACGCCGATGTGGCGGTGGTGGCACTCGGGAGCATCCGCAACACCGAGTGGCTGCGGGAGTCGGGACTGGCGGCGGGCGTGTGGGGAATCACCTGTGACACGGGTTGCCGCGCCCTCGACATCAATGGCCGCGTCACCGACGACGTCTTCGCCGCGGGAGACGTGGCACGTTGCCCGAACCCCATCTACGAATACCGGCTCATCGCACTGGAACACTGGGCCAACGCCGTGGAGCAGGCAGAGGTCGCGGCACACAACATGGTCAGCGCCCAGGCGGACCGCTGGCCCCACCTGTCCATACCGCTGTTCTGGTCGATCCAGTTCGGCGTCAACATCAAGTCCGTCGGCGTGCCGACCTTCGCCGACGAGGTGGTCGTCACCCAGGGATCGCTGGACGACCACCGTTTCGTCACCGCATATGGCTATCGGGGCCGCGTCACGGCTGCCGTGAGCTTCAACAACGGCAAGTGGCTGGACCACTACCGACGGTTGATCGAGACGGCCGCACCCTTCCCGCCCCCCTGCCCCACGCCGGACCAGCCGGCCGACATGAAACCGGTGCCCGTCGACTTCCCCGGCCCCGCCCTGCTCGCGCAGGGCGCCACGGCGGTCGTCACAGGCCATGACCCGGGTGAGCGCCGCGTCACGGCCGTGCACCAGCATCGGCAGGAGGAAGGCCAGACGACCACGACCGGGACGCCCGGCACGCTGCAACGGATCTTCGACTACTCCGCCCGGGCCGACCCCTACCCGCTGTATGCCGAGTTGCGCAAGACGCCGGTGGCTCGGCAGGAGGACGGCAGCTACGTCATCAGCGCCTATCACGAGATCACGGACATACTGAATGACCCGCATCTGAGTTCCGACGTGCGCAATCTGTCGCGTCCGATGCCCTCAGTCGAGGGAGGGGCCACGTCGTCGTTCATCCACATGGACTCGCCCGAGCACGATCGCCTGCGGCGTATGGCGATGCGTCACTTCGGACCCCCGCACACCCCTGGGCTGGTGACCGGACTTGAAGGCTTCCTGACCGCCACCGTCGGCAGCCTGATCGACGATTTGGCGGGCAAGGAGCAGATCGACGTCGTCGACGATTTCGCCTTCCCGTTCCCCGTAACCGTGATCTGTCACTTGCTCGGCGTGCCACGCGAGGACGAGCCGAGGTTCCACCTCTGGGTGAACGACATCATGAACTCGATCGACTACAACCCCAAGACCGACCCGAAGGAGAAACTGGACAAGGGCGTACAGGCCCGCAAGGACTTGCGCCAGTGCCTCGGCGAGCTGGTGGAACAGCGCCACAGCCGGCCCGGAGAGGACCTGCTGTCACGGCTGGCCAACGACGACGGGCCCGACGGTCGGATGGCCGACGCCGAAATCGTCGCCACCGCCAAACTGCTCCTCATCGCCGGCCATGAGACCATCGTCAACCTCATCACCAACGGCATGCTGACGCTGCTGCGCCACGCGCAGGTGTTGCAGCGACTGCGCGACGAACCGAACCTCGTCGTGCCGCTGGTCGAGGAACTGCTGCGCTACGAGCCCCCCGTGCACATCATTCCCTGGCGGGCGGCGTACAGCGACATCACCGTCGCCGACACCGTCATCCCCCAGGGCTCGCAGATCATGCTCATGCTGGCCTCAGGCAGCCGCGATCCGAAGCGCTTCCACGATCCGGACCGCTTCGACCCGGATCGGCGTGACAACCAGCACCTGGGGTTCGGCAGCGGCATCCACCTGTGTTTCGGCGGCCCGCTGGCCCGGCGGGAAACCCAGATCGCGCTGACCGAGCTGGTACGCCGGCTCGACCGACCCAGGCTGGTCGCCGACCCGCCGCCGTACCGGCCCAGCCCCGTTCTTCGGGGTCCGATCCATCTGGACATCGAGCAGGGTGACGGTTGACGCGGCAGCCGAGGGCAGTTGCAAGGTCGCGCCGCGGACGGCCCGGCCGGCTCTGCATTCGACAGCAACCCGCTACCCTCCTCAGCTCCCATCCCGTCCACCGTCGACTCACATACCGTGGAACGGACGTGGTTCATGGCGTCCAGGTGGAGCGCGCCACTGTACGAACTTCCTGGACGCCATGGGCCGCGTCTGCTCGGCTCTGCCTGGGGCGACGGCGGACGGGATGGGAGCTCCCCGCGCACGCCACTTCGGACCCGCAGCCGCGAACGGCGCCCCCTCCATCCCGGTGCCGGCCGATCCCGCGCCGGAGGCATCGTTCTGACCGTGGCCTTGTTCGTCTAGGTTTCTACTCACGGCCGTAACTCGCTTGCGGCCCCAGGGCACGGCCCCGGCACCGTAGGCGCAGAGGGGTCGGGCCCAAGGAGCCAGCCCGCACTTACGCGGGCCCTTGATGAGGCAGAGAGATTTGTAACCCGGTTCAGCACTCGCGCGGCGACAGTGGAAGCGCACATCGCCGGTGGGCCGCCCGGCAACGCGACAGCCTCACCAAGCGCGGACGCGTCCTGAGCACCGTCGACAGCATGCTCAAGGAAGGCCAGCCCGTCACGTTCGCCGCCGTCGCCAAACGGGCCGAGGTGTCCACCTGGCTCGCCTACGCACCCGGCGTCCGCGAGCACATCGAGCAGGCGCGCAAGCAGCAGGAGAAGGCATCGTCGCGGGACCTGGACTCCGGCCGGATCGTCAGCCCTTCCAGCACCCGCACCGACCTCCTGCTGGCCCGCGAAGAGGTCCGCCGACTGCGCGAAGAAGTCCACGGCCTTCGCGAGGGCATGCGGCTCCAGCTCGGTCGGGAGCTGGACCACCTCGGCGGCCACGATCTGCGAGAACGCCTCGACGAGCTCACCCAGGAGAATCACCGCCTGGCCAGCGAAGCCCGCGAAGCTCAGACGGAGAACCGGCAGCTCGCAGACCGTGTCCGAGCCCTGGAAGACGACCTCGCCGCCGCACGGACCAGCCTCCGGCGCATGATCCGCAACGAGAACCGGCTTGAACCCAGCCCCTGAGACGTCTGCTTCCAGTGGTCGTGACTCCTCCCCCGGCTGAAGCCGGGGGCTTCTCGTTACGCCGGGTTGGCGTCGCGACGGACCAGCCCGGCCCGTAGAACGTTGGCGGCTCCCACGGTGTCGGCGTGCGCGGTGTGGCCGCAGGCGATGCAGTGGAACTTCTCCTGTGTGGGCCGGTTCTCCTTGGCGATGTGCCCGCATTCGGGGCACTCGCGGGAGGTGTTGCGGGGGTCCACGGCGATCACTTCCCGTCCGGCGCTTTCAGCCTTGGCGTGCAGGATCGTCAGGAACACCCCCCATCCGGCGTCAGCGATGCTGCAGTTGAGTCCGGCCTTCCCAGCCGCCCCGTTGGGCAGGAACGCGCCTGCCTGGTCGGGGTCGGGCTTGGGTGCTGGGGCCTTGCTCATGTTGCGGATCTTGAGGTCTTCATGCGCGATGAAGTCGTGCACAC
>NZ_RJVR01000177.1 GCF_003999195.1 Streptomyces soli | reverse complement strand
GGCCGGGATGCCCGCCAGTTCCTTGCGGAGGCGGTCGCTGCTGACCAGCGTGACACCCAGGCGATCGGCCAGCGCGCCGGAGAGCGTGGACTTCCCGCGCGACGGATGCGTGCAGCGGGGACATCCATCCCCTCGGCATCCGAGGGGATGTCGGTCTTCCCGTTCAGCTTCAGGACCAGTGGGACCTCGCCGGCGAAGTCCCAGTAGAACTTCTCAGCCAGCCCGATCTGGAGGGCGATGCCGTTGAACCCTCCCTCCAGCGCGAGCCGAATGATGTAAGCCGGGTCGCTCACGGCGAGGTTGGCGAAGAAGTCGCGCGGGCCGTGTTCCAGCCCATGATCGTAAGGCAGGAATATCGCGGTGCCGTTCCGCATGCCGTGCTGGTGGAGGATCCGGTTGAGGCGGGCCTTCTTCCCCGTGCCGAGCCCGGCGCCGTAGATACCTGATTGTGTCTTCAAGCCTCGAGGCTCACATGCGGATCCAAGAGCCCGAAAGGGCCGACTAGTCCCATTTGCCAGACTGAACGGCTCTGCGTGCGACGCCGTCTGCTCGGCGAAGGCGCGAAGTTGGGTCGGACTGGGTCGAACGGGGTCGGATCTCGGGCTGTGGCCGCCGACTCGGATGATGCCCGATCCGAGTCGGCAGCAATCCAGGTCAGGAGGCCGCGCAGACAACCTCGACGGAGCGGCCCACCTGCTCCTCCGGCAGGTGGCGGGCGAGGTCGGCCTCACTGATCATGCCGACCAGCCGGTGTGTTCGGAGATGACCGGCAGCCGCCGCACCCGGTGCTCCTCCTGAGGCGGAGGACCTGGTCCGTGTCGGCGTCGGCGTCGATGGTGATGGCAGCGCGGCGGTGCGCTCGGGCGACGGATCCGGCACGGTGAGGCGGAGTGCGGCTATGGCGACGCGCGCCGTGCCGTCCGTAGCCATCGTGCAGTCGGCTGCCATGTCCGCCTCCTCCGCGGAGCGGATATCTGAAGTGTCCAGGCTATGGCCTGTACGCGGCGCGGGCCGCGTGACCCGGGTAACCGGGTCCGAGTGGCCCATGCGTGCCGCCGGGCGGTGGACCAGGATGGAAGTACGGGGCTGAACTGGGGTGTACCGCCGCCCCGCGTGAGAGGAGGCCGTCATGACGTGCCCTGTCACGGTGGGGCTGGACGGTTCCCGGGAGAGCCTGGCAGCGGCAGGCTGGGCGGCCCGTGAGGCGCCGGAGGCGGGGCGTGCCGCTGAGACTGGTGAACGCCTGGTCCGGGGAGCCGCAGCTGGACCTGCCACCGGAGCCGGAGGCGGCCTGGCACCACGGGGCGGAACGGGCCCTGCGGGCGGCACAGGCCGAATTGGCCATCGCGTACCCGGACCTGGCCATCGCCGCGGAGCAGGTTTCCGGCTTTCCGGCCGGGCTGCTGGTTACGGAGGCGGAGCGCGCGCAGATGCTCATGCTCGGCTGCCGCGAAGTCGGGTCCGTCGCCGGCTTCTTCCTCGGATCGACCGGCATGGAGCTCGCGGCCACGGTGAGCACTCCCGTGGTGCTGGTGCGGGCCGACAACGGCGATGCCTCTGGGGCGAGGTGATCCTAGGGCTCACACTGCGTCGGCGTGCGACAGCATCCTGGAATTTGCTTCCGAAGCCACCGCCAGGCGCGGCAGCGTCCTGCGTGCTGTCACGCTCCATGGCTGGGCGACGCCGACCAGCGCGACGCACGGGAGGGCTCGGGACGCGCGCTCAGCGCGATGCTGGAGCCCTGGCGGGCCAAGTTCCCCGAAGTGCGGCTCTGCGAGGAGGCCGCCTCCGAGAGCCCGGCCCGCAGGTGGTGGGCGCGTCGTCCCGCGGGGCGCTTCTGGTCGTGGGCCGCCCTCCGCACCCGCTGGGGCACGCATCGGGCCTGTGCTCCAGGCCGCGGTGCACCACAGCGCCTGCCCCGTCGTGATCATTCCCGCACGAGTGATCGGCCCACCCGGATGGCCACACAAGACAGGGAACAAAGACAGGAAACGAAAGGAAATGGTCATGAAAGCATTCGTTTTCCATGGTCCTGGGCAGTCCGACTGGGAGGACGTCCCCGATCCCGGCATCGAGGACGCCGCGGACGCGATCATCCGCGTCGATGCCGTCACGATCTGCGGCACCGACCTGCACATCCTCAAGGGCGATGTGCCGGACGTCCGGCCCGGCACGATCCTCGGCCACGAGGCCGTCGGCGAGGTCGTCGAGGTCGGCAGCGGAGTCCGCACCGTCCGGCCCGGGGACCGGGTGCTGGTCTCCTGTATCACCGCGTGCGGGCGGTGCCGGTACTGCCGGGAAAGCGCGTACGGACAGTGCCGTGGCGGCGGGGGCTGGGTCCTCGGCCACCTCATCAACGGCACGCAGGCCGAATACGTACGGGTGCCGCACGCCGACCTGTCCGTGTATCCGCTGCCCGGGGCCGTTGCCGACCAGGACGCCGTGCTGCTGGCCGACATCTTTCCCACTGCCTACGAGGTGGGCGTCTTGAACGGCGAGGTGCGCCCCGGGGACACCGTCGCCGTGGTCGGGGCCGGGCCCATCGGCCTCGCCACGATCGCCACGGCAAAGCTGTTCTCGCCGGGCAGGATCATTGCCGTCGACCTCGCACGGCCCCGCCTGGAGGCGGCCAAGCAGCTCGGCGCGGACGCGGTGGTGGGCACAGACGAAGGCCCCGAACGGCTGGTCGTTGACCTCACCGAGGGCCTCGGGGCGGACGTCGTCATCGAGGCGGTGGGCTTGCCCGAGAGCTTCGAGCTGTGCACGCGCATGGTGCGCCCGGGCGGGCACGTTGCCAACGTCGGTGTGCACGGCAAACCCGCGACTCTGCACCTGGAGGACTTGTGGATCAAGAATGTGACGATCCGCACCGGGCTGGTCGACACGTACTCCACCCCGACCCTGCTGCGGATGATGACCGCCGGGCGGCTGCCCGCGTCGTCGCTGGTCACCCACACATTCGAACTCGACGCCATGGAGGAGGCGTACGACGTCTTCTCCCGGGCCGCCGACACGGGCGCGCTGAAGGTCGTACTCGGCGGCAAGCAGCACGACACGGTGGCTCTCAGGACCGCGTGAAGGTGAAAGGACGTGAGCGGCCATGACCGAGCAGGCGAAGGTCACCGGAGACATCGGGCGCCGGATCGCCCTGCGGCGCGGGGAACTGGGCCTCACCCGGGAGGAGGTGGCCGCCCGGGCGGGCGCTGCTCCTGGGTACCTGCAGTACGTGGAGGAGCAGCCGGCCGCAACGCCGGACGTGAACTTCCTGCTGCGGCTGGCCGAGGCGCTGGGGATCTCCCTCAGCCAGTTGCACGGCGGCGACGCCGACCTGCCGCCCGGCACGGGGCGGGCCGCCGTCCACCCAGAGCTGGTGGAGCTGGGGCCCGAGGAGTGCTGGACCCACCTGTCCACGCACGGGGTGGGACGCATCGCGGTATCCACATCGGACGGCAGCCCCGCCATCGCACCGGTCAACTACACCGTCGTGGACCGCGCCATCGTCTTCAGGACGGCCAACGGCACCACCCCCGCCCTGGCCGCCGGCACCGAGCCGGCGTTCGAGGTGAACCACATCGACGAGGCGCTGAGCCAGGGCTGGAGCGTGCTTGTGACCGGTCACGCCGACCAGGTCACCGACCCGGACGCCGTCCGGCAGTTCGCCGAGGCGGCCCACACCGAGCCATGGGCGGGCGGCGAACGTGAGATGTGGGTCCGCATCGAACCCGGGCGCGTCACAGGACGGCGGATCCTGGTGCACTGACGCCCAACGGGGCAGGAGTGCCCGAACGGGTAAGTCCGTAGGGAGCAGGCCGGGGCCATCGTGAAATAGTGGAGGCAGAGACGGATCGCCTTTGCCATCAGGCCGTCGGTTTGCCGGAGGGAGGCCCCTGGTGCCGGTCCGAACCCTCGACACGAAGACTGTGACCGCCCTCGTCGACGACGCCACAGCCGCCCCATCCATGCACAATGCACAGCCGTGGCAGTTTCGCTTCATCCGCGCCGACGGCATGTTCCACGTGCGCTCGGACCTCGAACGCGCCATGCCGCACTCCGACCCCGACACCCGTGCCCTCCACCTCGGCTGCGGTGCTGCCCTGTTCAACCTGCGTGTCGCCGCCGCCCGCGCGGGCTGGGAGCCGGTCACCGAGCTACTGCCAGACCCTGCGGACCCGCAACTGCTGGCCACGGTCCGACTGGCTGACACCGCGCACCCCGACAGCGCCCTCGCCACTCTGGATCCCGCCATCCGTCGCCGGCACACCAGCCGCCATCCGTTCGAGGAGAAGGACATCCCGAACGCCGTGCAGGCAGCCCTGGCCGAGGCCGCCCGTCTGGAGGGAGCTCAGCTGATCTTCCCTGGTGAATGGCATGCTCAGGCTTTGCTGGACCTGGTGCACGACGCGGAGGGACGCGACACCACGGACCCAGGGCGCTCCGAGGACCTGGCTCGCTGGCTCCGTCTCGGCGCCGGTGCCGCCCCCAGGGCAACCGACGGGATCCCCGAGTCCACCCTCGGGCCTCGCAAACGGGGTGGGCGTGCTCCAGTGCGCGACTTCGCGGGCAGGCGCCCGGTGGCAGGCCGCGGTACGGCCGCCTTCGAAAGGTCACCGCATCTGGTCCTGCTGGGCACGGCCGGCGACGGCCAGAAGGAGTGGCTGCGCAGCGGCCAGGCGATGGAGCGTGTCCTGCTCCTGGCCACGTTGAACGGGCTGTCCACCTCGCTCACCTCCCACGCCCTCGAATGGTCCGATCTTCGCTGGATGGTGCGCGACCCGGTGTCGGCCATGGGATACGTCCAGATGGTGCTGCGCCTCGGCTACGGTCCCCAAGGCCTCGCGACACCGCGCCGCCCACTGCCAGACGTCCTCGACATCACCTGAGCCCCGACGCGCGCCCTGGACACCAGGACCAGCCGGGTCACTGCCCGGTGAGTGCGGCGCAACCCGCCTCCAGACGGGCGACGGGGACCCGGAAGGGTGAGCAGGAGACGTAATCCAGCCCGGTGTCGTGGAAGAAGTGGATGGAGTCGGGGTCGCCGCCGTGCTCGCCGCAGACACTTGTCTGGAGGCCGGGCCGGGCGGCGCGGCCCTCGGTGACGGCGAGGCGCACCAGGCGGCCGACGCCGTCGCGGTCGAGGGTCTCGAAGGGGGAGACGGCGAAGATGTGCTTGTCGAGGTAGGCGGAGAAGAAGGCGGCCTCGACGTCGTCGCGTGAGAAGCCCCAGGTGGTCTGCGTGAGGTCGCTGGTGCCGGAGGAGAAGAACTCGGCGGCGTCGGCGATGCGCCCGGTCGTCAACGCGGCGCGGGGCAGCTCGATCGTGGTGCCGATCGGGCAGCTGACGTCGGTGCTGGTCTCCTGGGCGACCGCTGTCAGGACCTGTTCAACCTCGTCGCGAACGATGCGGAGTTCCTCCACCGTGGCGGTGAGCGGGACCATGATCTCCGCGCAGGGGTCGCCGCCTTCGCGGCGGCGTGCGGCGACGGCCTCGCCGATGGCGCGTACCTGCATGGCGGTCGGGCGGGGCACGACCAGACCGGGGCGCACGCCTCGCAGTCCCAACATCGGTGTGGGCAGCTCGCGCAGTCAGAGGTCGAGCGTGCGGGAATCGCCGGGGGCGACCGTGAAGGCACGGCCCCCGAGGACGACGCGGATAGGCGTCTCGCCGGAATCCGGCACGCTGATGGCGAGGCGCCCGGCGCGCACGCGCAGACCCACCCCCCAGTGCCCCCGGTAGCGCATGGAGAAGCTGAACTCCTTGAGTTCCGGAAGCGGCGCCGGGTCGAGCCACAGGGCGTCTTCGCGGGTTTCGAGGCCGGTGAGGCCGCGTTGGACGAGGTCGAGGGTGCCGGCCATGGCGCCGAGGTGGATGCCTTCGGCGGTGGTGCCGCCCTGGAGGTCGGCGATGTCGCCGGTGAGGGCTTCCTGGCAGTATTTCCAGGCTCCGGCGCGGCGGGCGCGGGCGAGGACCCAGCCGTGGACGAGGCCGCTGAGGGTGGAGCCGTGGCTGGTGCGGGCCAGGTAGTGGTCGACGGTGGTGCGCCAGGTGGTGTCGTCGAGCGAGTAGCCGAGCTTCTGGAAGAGGCCGGCGAGTTCGGCGGGCGAAAAGAGGTAGCCGAGCATCAGGACGTCGGCTTGTTTGGAGGCCTGGTAGCGGTTGACGGTGTCGCCCTCGGCTTCCAGGATGCGATCGAGGCGGCGGATGTCGCCATAGCGGTCACGGTAGGCGTCCCAGTCCAGCTCGGCGAGGTCGCCGCAGCCCTCGAACTGGCTGATGACGCCCCGGTGGAACGGCACTCGCAGGCGGCGGGAGACGTCCTCCCACCGCTCCAGTTCGGTCGGGTCCACAGCGATGCGCTCGAACAATTCCTGGCGGCGCGGGCCGGGCAGGGTGCGACGCCAGGTCACCGACGCCCACGTCGGCCCCGTGCTCGCGCAGGTCGGCGGCGCGCTCACTGGGCCTGTCGAGAGTGTTGATGCATCAGTCCGTAGTGGGCCCGTGCTCGCAAGTCCGATCGGTCACCGTCAGCTGACGCGGTAGGGCCGCATCATTTCGTTGTCCTCGTGTTCAAGCATGTGGCAGTGCCACACGTACTGGCCGGCCTGTGCGAATGTCGCCTTCACTCTGGTGACGGCACCCGGGTAGGCGGTGGCTGTGTCCTTGAAGCCGGCCTCCCATGGTTCCGGGGGTTGGGCGGCTTGGCGGGCGTGCTGCCGGTCGATGATCTGGAACTGAACCTCATGGATGTGGATGGGGTGAGCGTCTGCCGTAAAGTTGTGGATTTCCCATACCTCGGTCGTCCCAAGGGTCGGATTCTCGGTGATGGGGTCATCCCAGTGTGCTGGGACCGGTTTTCCGCTCGCATCCAGGGTGCCGAGCAGCAACTGCTGGGGGCCCACGTGTGGCAGCACTGCGGAGTTCTGTTCGATCAGGGAGACTTGCCGGGTGCGGTGGGCCGCCCCCAACGGCTCGAAAGGCGGGAGGGTGAGGTGGTCAGGTGGCACGCTCGTGTCCGGTGCGGAGAGCCTTCCGACCACGATCTTCATGACCTGTCCGGTGGTAGCCGGGTCCGCCGGGGGGAAGTCGGTCCCTACGGCACCGCCCTTGAATGGCGCGTCGGGACCTTCGTTGATGAGGTACAGCTCGGTCCCGACCGGTATTGATGTGAAGTCCACGATGACATCGGTGCGTTCGGCCGGCGCAATGAGCAACTCGTCACGTCGTACGGGAGTCTGCAAGAAACCTCCCTCGCTTCCGATCTGCCAGAAGCTGAGGGTCGGGGGTGCGGGCCGGGGAGCGAGGCTTCGAGTGACGATCTTCAGGATCAGGTAACGCGAGTTGCATCCGTTGAGGAAACGGAACCGATAGCGGCGCGGCTCGACGGGCAGAACCGGCCAGGTTCTGCCGTTGGTGACCATCGTGTTACCGAAGAATTCGGGGTTCCAGATCGGCGAGATGTCACTACCTGGAATGTAGGGTCCGCGGAACCTGTCGAAAGCAGCACGCCCGGCCGGGTAGAGCAGGCTGCCGTTGGCGTTGAACGACCGGTCCTGGATGACGACGGGGATCTCGTAGCACCTCTGCCCCGGCGGGTCACGGAGTGTGGCAGGGGGGCCCGGCAGCACTCCCTTCGGAAGGTCCGCGGGGCCGCCGCGTAGCAGGTAGAAGCCCGCCAGACCGGCGTAGACGTTCAAGCGCGTGACCCCCAGGGCGTGATCATGGAACCAGAAGGTTGCGGCCCTTTCATGGTTGGCGTACTGGAATACGGCGTCGCCCAGGCCCCATGCATCGTGGAACCGGTCCTGGAATTTCGTTTTGAACTCGTCGTAAAAGGATCCTGTTGTGGCGTAACCCTTGGGAATGTCGAGCGCATCAGGCAGGTACCACGCCTCGGGGTAGCCGTCGCTCTCTTCCGTGTTACGTCCGCCGTGCAGGTGAGTCACGATCGGTGTGGGGCCTGTATACGGTTCCGGAGTCGAGGTGAACGCAGGGCGCGAGTCCCGGCGCGATGTCCCGCCCGGAGGGTTCGCCCAGTGCAGCGTGGGGTCCACCGGCAGCAGGTGTGGTAGATGATGACCGTTGCGGTCACGCAGTTGGTTCTTCCACCTCACCCGCACAGCCGTGCCGAAACTCGCCTCGATGGTGAACGCCGGGTAGTGGAAGCTGCCCGGATGCCGGGTGGACCCGTACCCCCACACCGTCGTAACCGGCATGCCAGGAGGCAGGACCTGCTGCTGAAACTGTCGAATACCGATCGTGTAGTGATCGACCAATTCCCCCTCATCCCGCCGGTCATACGGCATGACCGGCGGGATGACAAGCGCCGTGACATACTTGTGGATCATCTTCGGGTCCAGAGCGCCATCAATGATTGCAGACCGCAATCGCGGGGCCACGGCCGGAAAAAAGGCAAAAGCTCCTCCCACAATCGCGGCTTTCACGATGCGCCGCCTTACGATCATCTGCGTCCTCCCGGACATAACTTTGGACTGAGGGAGTTCGTGGCACAGTTCCAGGCTGCCGCGAATCGCAAATCCATGCGATGCTCGGATACTCCAGGTGGGGGCTGCAGCCCACCCGATCAGGTGACGACGACACCTGCCGAACGCTCGATCGAGGGTGTTGGGAAGCGTGCGGTGCTTCACCACCGCGAGCAGTCCGGCGACGCGGTCGCGCGGCAGGGCGGGCGCGGTGACGGGCATCGTTCTCCGCCACCAACTTGACAATCTCCTTGAACGGAATATCTTGCCGCGCCCGGATTCGTGTCATGAGCTCTGCGACCGTTCGGTGGCGCATGTCGCCTTCCCTTCCGGGGCGTGACAGCCAGCCGTTGTGAGTCATCTGTGCCTGTTCGGGGCCTGGGCCGAGGCCGGCCCGTTCGCCCCCGGACCAGGGCTTCTCATCCCGTGCGGCAGCACGCCGCGCGTGGCACGTTGGGTACAGCAACGTTCTGCGGAAACGGCGGCGATCATGCGAGCTCACCTCGGCGACCAACTTGTTGTCGAAAGCCCGGCCACTGGCGCTACCAGGCGCGACGGCGAGATTGTCGGACTCCACCACGAGGACGGCACACCTCCCTACGACGTGCGCTGGTCGGACACGGACGAGGTGACGCTCGTGTTCCCCGGGCCCGACGCGCACATCCATCACGTCGAGCACAGGCCCGCCAGAACCCACGAGCCTTCCCGGCCGGGCATGGATGAGACAGCTGCCGTGTCCGACAGAGCCCCGCTTGACGGGGCTCCCGACCCCGGCGACATCGGTCGGCGCGTGGCCGCTGAACGCAAGCGACAGGGGCTGACCCGGGCAGAAACAGCCCGCCGCGCCAGAATGGCGCCGGACTACTTGGCGTACCTCGAGGTACAGCCGGCCGACCCGAGCCTGGCGACTCTCATCAGCCTGGCCGCCGCGCTGGGCACGAGCGTCGCAGCCCTGCGCGGGGGCGGCATCGATCTGCCGCCCGGCCAGGGCCAGGCGCTCCTGCACCCCAGGCTGCGGGACCTCGACCCCGACGAATGCCGCGCCCGGCTTTCCACGCACGGCGTGGGGCGCGTCGCGGTGTCGACACCCGATGGCCCGGCGGTCATCCCGGTGAACTACGACGTCATCGACGACGAGATCGTCTTTCGGACCGCGCCTGGTTCGGTGGCCGCGGCGGCCGTGGGAACGAACATCGCCTTCGAGGTCGACCATGTGGACGAGGCCATGAGCCAGGGCTGGAGCGTGCTCGTCGCCGGTCCTGCACGGCTTGTCATGGACCCCCAAGCGGTGCAACGGCTGGCCGATCGCTCCCACACCAAGCCGTGGGCAGGCGGCGAACGCGAGATGTGGGTGTCGATCAAGGCAAGGCGCCTCACGGGCCGCCTCATCAGTCCGGGCGATCAGTGAGTGGCCACGAACTCCGCGGGGCAGAGCCCCCCAGCGATCGAGCAACCCACATGCCAACCGGCCCGGCATCGCCGATCGGCTCCGATACAGCACCGACCCGGTCAGCCCTTGAAGTCACGGACCACGACGACCGGGCAGTATGCGTGCTGCACGCAGTGCTGGCCAACCGAGCCCAGCAGAGCACCGGAGAACCCGCCATGGCCCCGGCTTCCCACTACCAGCAGCTCGGCCCCGCCAGACCTCTCCAGTAGTACCTCGGTGGCATTGCCGATCACGATGCTTTCCCGGATCTTGACCGGTGGGTCGTCCCCGACCACCTCGGTCACCGCCTGGGCGAGCATCTTTCCGGTGGCGTCGGCGAGCTCGGGGTCCAGGCCTGTCATCCCCCATCCGTACATCGACGGGTACGCCCAGCAAGCCACCGCGTCCACGGCGGCGCCGGTTAGTTGGGCCTGTTCAACCGCCCACCGCAGCGCCTGCTTCGATGACGGCGAGCCGTCGACCCCGACCACGATCCGGCGTCCTACCAGGTTTTCCGTACCCATCTCACACCTCGCAACTCAGTTGTTAGCCCCACAGCGCTCCTTCCAGATCAGGGTCGCTCAGGGCCCGGCGGCCCCAGGTCCATCCGGCCCGCCGAGGCCGCGCTGGTCGAGTGTCTGAATACGGAGCCCGGACTGCCTCATGACCACTCTCCGACCACTCCGCCGACTCGAATAGGGCCGTTCGGTCCCCACCGGGTGTCGGTGCGACCCGTGCCCGGTGGTCTGCACGCCCAATAGGGCCCGGCTTGTCGAGGTCGTGTTCCACGACAGTGCCCCCTCCAGCCGGAGGGGGCAGTTGGAGCCGGAGCCGGTCCGGATCGGCTTCCGAGGCTTGCTGACACCGTGCGGCCGGGGTGAGAGCCGCTCTCTTACGCTGCGACCGGTTCCGTGGCTATGGGTCGGCGCAGGCGGCGCAGGTAGGGGTCGAACGGATGGCGCGGTTCCAGTCGGATCCGGGCGTCGACGCAGAGCACGCCTTGGGGACCGGCGATGAGCGGGTTCAGGTCGGCTTCGGTGAGCTGGGGCAGGTCCATGGCGAGGTGGGACACCCTGGCGAGGACGTCCTGAACGGCTGTCAGGTTGACGGCCGCACCTCCGTGGTAGCCGAACAGCAGGGGGGTGGCGCGCAGGCCGGTGGTCATGGCGTGTACGTCGGCGCTGGTGAGCGGGGCCAGGCGGGCTACCCGGTCGTCCAGGACGTCGGTGGTGGTGCCGCCCATTCCGAACATCACCAGCGGGCCGAACACCACGTCCTGCACGACCCCGGCGAACAGCTCCATGCCAGGGCCGGCCATGGGCTGCACCACCACGCCCGCCATCCGCTCGCCGAAGCGCATCGAGAAGTCCCGGAAGGCGGCCCGGACCGCATGCTCACCATCCACCCCGGTGCGGACCGCGCCCACTTCGCTCTTGTGGACCTGCTCCGGCCAGTAAGCCTTCAGCGCGACTCTGCCCTCGTGCCCGAGTTGCCCCAGCGAGGACGCGGCGAGCACCGCCATGTGCTCGTCCTCGGCCCAGATCGAGGTAGTGAGGGGCACGCCGTAGCACTCCAGGAGCGCCGCCACACCGTCCGGGTCGAGCCAGCCGCCCCTCGGGTGAGCGGCCAGGAAGCCGTCGACGACGGCGTTCGCGCGCTGCGGGTCGCAGCCGGGAACGGGGAGCTCGATGCCGGCCGGTTCGGCGAGCCACCGGGCCCGGTCGCGGGCGTGCGCCAGTGCCCGGGCGGCGGCCGACGGGTCGGCGTACGAGGGGATCCGGCCGCCGTCGGCAGTGTCCAGGTATCGCACCGGCGCGTCCTGGTCGAGCAGGACGACCGCGACCGGGATCCGCCCCCGGGCCCGGCCGGAGACCAGCGCCCGCAGCGGTTCGTGCTCGGGGTCGGTGGCGAGTGCGGTCGGGGTGAGGCAGACCAGGACGGCTTCGACGGACCCGCCGCGCTCCAGCAGGTCCAGGCAGGCGCGCAGTTCCTTCGGGTCGACCGCTGCAGTGGTGTCCACCGGGTTGGTGGCGGTCGCTCCGGCAGGGAGGACCGCCAGCAGTTCGGCCACGAGCGGAGCCGGGAGCGCGGGCAGCGAGAGCCCGACGTCGGAGCAGGCGTCGGCGGCGAGGATCCCCACGCCCCCGGCGTTGGAGACGACGGCGACGGCGTCCCGCACGCCCGGCAGCGGCTGGGCGTGCAACAGGGCGGCGGTCTCGACGAGTTCGCCGATGCTCCGGGTGGCGGTGATGCCGGCTTGAGTGAACAGCGCCTGCCGTGTGACGGTGGGTGTGGCCGCTGCGGCGGTGTGCGTGGCGGCGCCCCGGCGGCCGGCAGCCGAGCGGCCCGCGTCCACGGTGAGCACCGGCATCCGCCGGGAAACCCGGCGCGCGGTGCGGGAGAAGGCGCGCGGGCTGCCGAAGGACTCCAGGTGCAGCAGAGCCAGGTCGGTGCACCCGTCGCTCTCCCACCACTGCAGCAGGTCGTTGCCGCTGACGTCGTACTTGTCGCCCAGCGAGACGAACGTGGACACACCGACGCCGAGCCCCGACAGGCGTTCGAGCAGCGCGATGCCGACGCCTCCGGACTGCACCGCCACGCCGGCCGTGCCGGGCAGGGGCGCGGTCCTGCCGAACTCGGCGTCCAGCCGGTACGCGGGGTCGGTCTGCGCGATGCCCAGGCAGTTCGGTCCCACCAGTCGCATGCTGTGCCGACGACAGGTGTCCAGAAGCTGCCGTGCCTGTTTGCCGTCGAGCCCGGACGTGAGGACGACCAGCGCTCGTACGCCTGCCAGGCCGCACTCCTCGGCGGCGCTCGCGACCACGGTTGGGCGCACGGCGATCACTGCCAGGTCCGGCACGCCCGGTAGCGCGGAGAGCGCCGGGTAGGCGGGGGCGCCGGCGACTTCCTCGGCGTACGGGTTGATCGCCCATATCTCGCCGGTGAAGCCGCCCTGACGGATCTTCAGCAACACGGCCTGCCCTACCGAACCCGGCCGGCGGGAGACTCCCACGACCGCCACCGCCCCGGGCCGGAGCAGGGGAACGAGGCTGGCGATATCCGCACCGCGCCCGCGTTCGTCGACCGCGTTGCGGTAGTGCTCGTCGGACTCGTCCAGGTCGACCGTCACTCGAACCTCGCCCTGCGCCAGGTGGCGGTGGACACGCAGCCCGAGGTCGCTGAAAACCTTGTGTACGGAACGGTTGCCGACCAGGGTGTCCGCCTCCAGCGTGCGCGCTCCCTGTTCTCGGGCGGCGTGCACCAGGTGCTCGATGAGCAGGGTGGCGACTCCGCGGTGCTGCCAGTCGTCGGCGACAGCCACTGCAAGCTCGGCGGTGTCCGGGCGGCCCTCGATTGTCTCGCACTCCACCACACCCACCAGTTCCCCGCCGACCAGCGCGCCCAGGGCCACGAACCCCGGCCTCGGGGGTACGCACAACCGGTCTGCCGCCATTTCGGGTGCGAGGCGGCTGACGCCGAAGAACCGCAGCCGCCGGCTCTCGTCGGTCATGCGGACCGCGTGCAGGTCCAAGGCGGCGTCCCGGTCATCCGGGCCCAGCGGCCTGATGACGGCGGTGGTGCCGTCGGCCAGCAGCGCTTCGACGGCGGGAGTCTCGACGGCGAGAGGGAGGTGCTGGGCGCTCGGCATGATGGCTCCCGCGGTTCGTGGCCGCCGCGGACACGGCGGACCCGGTCACTGTTCCCACTGTCGGACGGCCGGGAGGAGTGGGTACAGGGCCGGTCGGCCCTCTCCGGAGGGCCGGTACGGCCACGGGCCGATGGCTGCCGCTTAAGTCGGCCATCAGAACCGCCATGGCGGTGATCCGCTTCACTGCCAGGTCGCGAGCGCCGCATGGCGCGGGACCCTCGCCGACTCGCCGCCCTGCACCGGCACGGGCCGCAGGGCGGCCGCTTGTGCGGACTCGTACCTGCGCATCGACCCGGGACTGGTCATGGGCAGGCAGCTCGAATTCTGGGTGAGCAAGGAGCTGCCGAACTGGGCTGTGGTGTCTCGTCGAATGGAACCTGAGGGCCCTACAGGTCTGTTCGAGGTCGGCCGGTTCGTCAGACCAGGCTGGCACCCCACGCCTTTGCCCGGTCGTGTTCGCCTTTGCTGAGCGGGCCGTCGTCGGCGTCCTCGATGATGAATCCTTCGGGCTCTGCCACCACGATGTAGCCGTGATGGCTGAGCCTGCGTGCAATCACGTGTGCCGCGCCACCGCTCATCGGCTTGCCGAGGCGGGTGTCGAAGGCGGCAGCGCGGCTGCCCGGCTCCGGCCTCGGCAGGGAATGGAACCAGTCGCGCACTCCGGGGCCTTCGGCACCCGCCTCGGGCTCGTGCGCGGCCAACCCGGCCTTTGCTTCCGTCTCCTCTGCCTTCAGCGCCATCTTGCGGCTGAGACCGAAGGACATCCCACGCAGGTGGGTCGGGCCACCGACCACGAGCAGATCCGCCCCCCTGGTCGCGTCGGCACCGGCCACGGCCACCTGGAGGCAGGCGACCTGGGCGTCCGGTCGGGCTTCCCGAAGGCCCTCGGCGATCGCCTCCGCGATCTCATGGGTGTTGCCGAACAGACTCTCGTAAACGATCACGATCTGCATGATGGCTCACCTCTCCCCACCCATGGTGTGCGCAGCGAGCACGCGGGGCGAGGGCCGTTCGTCCCCGAGCCCGGACTTTCCCGTAAGCCGGCCGGGTCAGACACGTGGCTGCGGCTGGCCGGGGAAAGGAACCCATGGCCAGGACCGCCTTCCTGAAGAAGGCCTGAGCCCGCCCCGTCGGTGGGGCGTGGCCGCGTCCCGTAGGATTGAAGAGTTCTTCAATTCGCCAGATACCGTGCGGACAGGAGTTGATCGAGGTGCAGGTTCCGCTGTACCAGGCGAAGGCGGAGTTCTTCCGGATGCTGGGGCATCCGGTGCGCATCCGGGTCCTTGAGCTTCTGCAGGGCGGGCCGATGCCGGTACGGGAGCTGCTGGCCGCGATCGAGATCGAGCCGTCGAACCTCTCCCAGCAGTTGGCCGTGCTGCGCCGCTCCGGCATCGTCACTGCCACCCGAAGCAGCTCGACGGTGGTGTACGAGCTGGCGGGCGGCGATGTCGCCGAACTACTGCGGGCCGCACGGCGGATCCTGACCGAGTTGCTGGCCGGCCAGGAGGATCTGCTGGCCGAGCTGCGGCAGAGCGAGATGACGGGGGACATAGCATGAGCGACGACGCCGAACCCGCCGCCGAACGCACCGCCGAGGCCCCCGCGAGCAACGGGGCGGGCACCGAGAAATACAAGCAGAGAGCAGTGCTGCTGCGGGTCATGATCTACATTTTCGCCACTCACCTGTTTGCGGGATTCGTGATCCTGCTCTTCTATTTGGGCCAGCACGCTCATAAATGACTTTCGGCGAACGTTACAGTTCGTTTCCCGCATAGGAGAGATTGAAGCTCTTATTCGTCAACGGGAAGTCCGGGACAATTGTGTCGGCGAGCGCGACGGGCAGCGCGGGCCAGTTGAAGAAGGACGGATCGACGGGCTTGACCCGGCTCAAGGTCCCGTCGGGGGCAAGTTCGACGCGGGTGATGATGGTGCCGCGCCAGCCCTCCACGATGGCGGTGCCGGAGCGGGTCCCGTCGCCGCCTGGCGCCCGGAACGACCGCCGCTCCGGGCGCCAGGCCCTCCGTGAAGTGCTCGACCAGCGCCAGCGAGGCCTCGATCTCCTCGGCCCGGATCAGGAAGCGGGCCAGCACGTCACCGCCGGTGTGGACGGGAACGGTGAGCGCCTCCCCGTAGTCGCACAACGGGTGGGCGGTGCGGGCGTCGCCGGGCAGACCGCTGGCCCGGGCCACGTAGCCCAGGCAGCCGATGTCACGGGCGGCTTCGGCGGACAGGACGGCAGTGCCGGTGAAGCGGTCGCGTACGGTGCCGTGGCCGAGCGCCAGCGCGACGATCTCGCGGATGTCGTTGCGAAAGGCCCGCATTCGCGCCGGATCGGGGACGGATCGCAGGACCGCGCCGCCGGGGACGACGCCGCCGCGCAGCAGGCGGTGGCCGGTGGTGTCGTGGTTCAGTCGCAGCAGCTGCTCGCGGATGCGCTGGGCGTGGGCGTTGAGGATACCGTGGCCGACGTCGTTGCACAGCGCGCCGAGGTCGGCGACGTGGTTGTGGAGTCGCTCCAGCTCCAGCAGCAGGGCTCGGGCCCGGCGTGCCTGCTCGGGCACGGGGGCGCCAGTGGCCTCCTCGACGGCCAGGCAGTAGGCGAGGGCGTGGCCGACGGCGGTGTCGCCGCTGATCCGTTCGGCGAGCGGCAGGCCGCGCTCGATGGTGCGGCCCTGGAAGAGTTTCTCGATGCCCTTGTCGACGAACCACAGCCGGGCTTTGAGCTTGAGGATGGTCTCGCCGACCACGGAAAAGCGGAAGTGACCGGGCTCGATCAGCCCCGCGTGGACCGGGCCGACCGGGATCTCGTACACGCCGTCGCCCTCCACCTCCAGGAAGGGGTACGGCCCTTCGGGGCGGGCGAAGGCCGGCGGCGGTCCGGCGTCCGGCCGTCCACGGCATCCGGGCCCGCAGGCCGCCCATCGCGTCCAGGTCGCGCAGCCCGGTGGCGCGCAGCACCGAACCCGCCGCGCAGAACAACAGCGCCTTGAATGCCGAGTGGTTGACGACGTGCAGCAGCGCGGCGGTCAGCGCGAGCGCCGCCAGGGCGCGGGCGCCAGCGTCGGCGAACATGCCTGCCGCGCCCAGGCCGATCAGCACCAGCCCCATGTTCTCGCTGGTCGAGTACGCCAGCAGGCGTTTGAGGTCGGACGCCATCGCGGCCTGCAGGATCCCGTACACCGCCGAGAGCGCCCCCGCCCCGAGCACCAGCAGCCACCACCAGCGCGGGCCGCCGCCCAGCAGGGCGAAGCCGGTCCGGACGATGCCGTAGACCCCCTGATTCACCATCGCGGCGCTCATCAGGGCCGAGACATGGCTGGGCGCCTCGGGATGCGCGCGCGGCAGCGGGGCGTGCAGTGGCACCATGCCCGCCTTGGACGCGAAGCCGGTCGCGGTGAGCACGAATACGGTGCCCCGCACGGCCGGTG
This sequence comes from Streptomyces soli, assembly GCF_003999195.1. Classification (GTDB taxonomy): domain Bacteria; phylum Actinomycetota; class Actinomycetes; order Streptomycetales; family Streptomycetaceae; genus Actinacidiphila; species Actinacidiphila soli. Next base: position 11,141 of record NZ_RJVR01000177.1, on the reverse strand, counting down.
ACATCCCGTCTGCCCCGGACCGCAGCGCCGCGAAGGTCTCGCCGCCGGCCTTCGCCGCGAAGAGCGCCAGCCCCGCCAGCAGCAGCACCAGACCGAAATGGGTCATCACCGCATACCAGACCCCGGCCTCCCGGACCGAGGGGCGCTGCTGGTGCTCGGCCAGCACCAGCAGCAGCGAGGTGAGCGCCATCAGCTCCCACAGCAGCAGGAACGTCGACACGCTCGCGGCCGCCGGTACGAGCACGAGGGTGAGCGCGAAGACCGGCAGGACGGCCTGCACGCCACGCGAGTCGAGGCCGTGCCCGGTCCCGTGCCCCGTCGAATAGCCGATCCCGTAGACGGCAACCGCGCAGACCACCGCGCAGACCACCGCGATGAACAGTCCGGACAGGGGGTCCACCCCCAGATGCGTTCCGGCCAGCGGCAGCAGATCCGGGATCTGCGCCGACCAGCGCGTGCCGGCCAGGGCCGCGACCCCGGCGGCGAGTCCGGCCGCGCCTAGCCCGGCAGTGCACCCGCCGACCGCCGCGGCCCGCACCCGCTCCGGCGCCAGCAGACCCGCGACCACTCCTGCCCCGGCCAGGCCCGCCGCGGCAGCCAGCGCCGACGCGACCACGTTCACCGGCCGGTCACGGTGCGAAGCGCCACCACGATCTTCGCCGGCTCCGGCGGGCAGCCGGGCACTTCCAGGTCCACCGGTACGACCTCGGAGACGGCGCCCTCGACCCCGTAACCCCCGGCGAATTCACCGCAGTTCAGCGCGCAGTCGCCGACCGCGACCACCAGTCGGGGCTCCGGGGTCGCGGCGACCGTGCGGCGCAGCGGTTCCGCCATGTTGCGGGTGACCGGGCCCGTCACCAGCAGCACATCCGCGTGCCGGGGCGAGGCGACCAGCCGCGCACCGTACCGCTCGGCGTCGCAGACCGGGCCGAAGGCCATGCCGATCTCGATCTCGCAGCCGTTGCAGGAGCCCGCGTCGACGTGCCGCACCTGGGCCGAGCCACACAGCCCGCGCGCGGCGGGCGGGGGCTCTGCGACCGGGCGCGGCGGCGCGGACTCGGCCACCCGCCCGGTGTTGCGGATCTTGCGCAGCAGATTCATCACGGCCCCCAACAGGTGCTACTGGTCGACAGTGTCAGTGCCTCGCGTTGTCCAGGGCCGGCTACGGAGGCCCTTCGCGGTCCGGGGACGCGGCGCGCAGGTCTGCCAGCAGTTCGGCCTGGCCCGCCAGCACCCCGGACAGGATCGCCCGAGCGACCCGTAGCAGCTCGGCCACCTGAGGACTGGCCAGCGAGTAGTAAACGGTCGAACCCTCCTTGCGGGTTACGACCAGATTCGCCCGGCGCAGCACAGCGAGCTGCTGGGACAGTTGGGCGGCCTCTATTCCGACCTGCGGGATCATCTCCGAGACGGCGTGCTCGCGCTCGCTGAGCAGCTCCAGTGCCCGGATCCGGGCCGGATGCCCGAGCGTCTTGAAGAACTCCGCCTTGAGCTGGTAGAGCGGCGTACTCAAGGTCGCTCCTCCGTACCTGCCGTACGCGCCACGCATCGACCCCATCCGTACCTCGTTGCCATGCGGCCTATCCTGCCGCGCCACGCCAAAGGTGACGGCCTAGCTAATTGCTAAGATTAGCAATTAGCTAGCTGAAGAGAGGAGGGAGGCACGATGAGAGTCACCCCGCTGCGCGGCGCCGGCGCCGCCTTGCTGAAGTGCCCGGCCTGTCGCCTGAAGTGCCGCCCGACCGCCACTGCCCCGGAGGGGTCCTGCCCGAATTGCGGGCACGCGCGCCTGCTGCGGGTGGACGTCCTGCGCGGCCGCATCAGCCCGGCCCGGATGGCCACGGCCCACGCGGACCAGCCCGCTGACGAAGAGCAGACCCCGTGAGCTGGAACCACGAGCACCGCGACGGCGTCGACGTCCTGAGCCTGATCGGCTACCTGCGCGACGAGGCCGTCGATCGCCTCACCGGTGCCGTCGGCTGGGTCCTGGCCCGCAGCACCGGCCCGATCACCGTGGACATCACCGGACTGCGCGGCTGGAGCGCAGCCGGCGAGCAGGCGGTGCACGCCGTGGAACAGCTGCGCGCCCACCCGAGCCCGCTGGCCCTGTGCGGACTGGAGCGCCTGCCCGCCGCCGGCATCACCGGCGAACGGCTGGCCCCGTTGTCGCTCTATCCCGACCTGGCGACAGCACTGCGTGATCTGGGCACGTCCTCCCGCTGACGGATCCTCACGCCCAGCCGTCCGAGCGCCATTGCCGCTGCTCGGCAGGCTCATCGAGGGTCGCGCCGTGCGCGGCCAGGGCGGTGGCCAGGTCCGCATGCACGGGGAGGAAGGGGGTCCCGTTGTAGATGACGGCGGCGGTGCCGTCGGCGGGGATCGCGGAAAGCTGCAGCTGCCGGTCGTGCCCGGCCAGGCGGCGGGCGGCCGTGACGATAGCTGCCTGCCCTTCGGGCGACCAGGTGTGCAGGGCGGCCAGGTCGAGGATGAGCGGGCCGGTTCCGTGGGCCAGGGCCCAGCCGACGGCGCCGCTGAAGCGGTCGGCGGTGGCGGCGTCGAGGTGGCCGGCCAGTGCCAGGATGCCCAGGTCGTCACGGGCGGTGTAGCGCCACTGGCAGGTCACGGGTGCGGTCGCGGTACGCATGGGGAACGGCTCTCTCGACAGGGTTACTGCAGGGGAAGGGTGATCCAGATGCTCTTGCCGCCGCCGTCGGCGTCGGGTCGGAGCGTGGCGGTGCCGCCGAGTTCGGCGGTGAGTTCGACGATCATGGCCAGGCCGCCGGCCGGCTTGGCAAGCCTGATCAGGTCCGGCTGGCGCGGGTGGCGGTCGTGGACGGCGAACGCGAGGACGCCTTCGTCGGCGGCGTAGATGACGTCGAGGGCGGCGCTTGACTCTGCGGCGTGCCTGACGCAGTTGGTGACCAACTCACTGAGGATGAGCAGGGCCGGACCGACGACGGGGTGTCCCGGGTTGACGCCCCAGCAGCCGTAGACGTATTCAGCGGTGCGGCGTGCCATCGCCACCGAGGCCGGTTCCGGCGGCAGGGTGAGCATGTGGCGGTGCCGGAGGGCTGCGTGGCGGGTCACGGGGTCCGCGGCCTGCCGCTGGTGTCGCCGGGGGTCGAGGTGGCGGTCTCGGTGATATCGCCCAGCCGGTAGCCATTCACATTCTGCGGGCGAATGCGCAGCAGCGTGTCGTGCGGCCCGTGCGCCCAGCCAGACAGGGTGCGCAGATAGTGAGCCGTCTCATGGGGGTCGGTGACCACCTCAGCGGATCCGGTGGCGCTGACCAACCAGCCGCGCCCGGTCACCGAGTGGACGTGATCGGCGTGATACGCCACCACGGTCGACGTTCCGGTGAAAGCCGAGGCCGCAACCGGGGCACGGACGATCAGGCGGCCGTACTCCAGCACATGCGCGGCCGGGCGGACCATCGGCACGGCCCGCTGGACGTAAACCAGCCGCCCTGATGCGCTGCCTTCGAGCAGCCAGAGGGCCTCGGCGCCGGAGACCTCGATCATGCGCCGGAGGGAGGGGGTGGTCATCGGGCTGCCTCCTCGGGGACATCGCTCCGCAGCTGCGCGGGAACGGGAAGCACCCCGGCACAGTGCAGGTGGGTACGGGCGGCGCGGATCGCGTCCGGGGTGGTGGCGTACATCCGGCCGCCGACGCGCAGCGTGTCCAGGACGCCCAGGGAATCCAGGGTGCGCAGCTGACCGGGCCTGATCCCGGACGCCATCACGGTGATGCCGCGCCGCTTGAGCTTGTCGATGGCGTCCTTGAGCACCAGGGCGCCAGTGGCGTCCAACGTGCTCACCCGGGACATCCGCAGGATGACCACCCGCACGTCGGCGACCTCGGCCAGCTCCAGCAGGAAGCGGTGCGCGGCGGCGAAGAACAGCGGGCCGTCGATCCGGTACGCCACGATGTGCTCGGCGAGCAGCGCGTGTTCCTCCTCGCCGTGGTCACCCCGGTCGAGCGGCACCTGGTCCAGGCGGGCCTGCTTGGCCACCGCGCGCAGCGCGAGCGCGCCGGCCACGCCCATGCCGATGAGCACGGCCTTGACCAGGTCCAGGGCGAGCGTGGCCGCCGCCGTCAGCACCAGGATCACCGCGTCAGAGCGAGTGGCGCGCATCATGGCCCGCAGGCTCGCGACCTCGATCATGCGGATCGCGGTGGCGATCAGCACCCCGGCCAGCGCCGCCAGCGGGATACCGGCCACCAGCGGGGCGGCGGCGAAGACGATCACTGCCAGCACCGCAGCGTGCACGAGCGCGGCCAGCCGCGAGCTCGCGCCCGAGCGGACGTTGACCGCGGTGCGGGCGATCGCGCCGGTGGCCGCGACACCGCCGAACAGTGGGGCTGCGATGTTGGCCAGGCCCTGCCCGAACAGCTCCTTGTTGCTGTCGTGGCGCTGCCCCACGCTCATCGCGTCCGCCGCACTCGCCGACATCAGCGACTCCAGCGCGGCCAGCGCCGCCACCGCCACCGCCGGGGGCAGGAGCGACGGCACCTCGGACGGATGCAGGAAGGCCAGCGAGGGGGCCGGCAGCCCGGCAGGCAGATGCCCGATGGTCACAGCATCCAGGCGCATTGCCTTAGCTGCGACCGTGGCGGCGATCACCGCGATCAGGGAGAACGGCACGGTCGGCTTCCAGCGCGCACCGGCCAACATCAGCACGACCACCCCGGCAGCCAGGCCAATGGCCGTCCAGTTCGGCTGCCCTACGAACTCCTCGACCGCGCGCCACGCGATGGCCACGACCTTCTCGCCCTCCGGCTTCGGCACGCCCAGCGCGTTGGGCACCTGCTGCAGCCCGATGACGCCCGCGATGCCCAGCGTGAAGCCCTCGATCACGGGGGCCGGGACGTAGCTCATGTACCGCCCGGCCCGGGCCACGGCGAGCCCGACCATCATCAGTCCGGCCAGCAGCCCCACGGCGAGCACTCCGCCGGTCCCGTACTGGGCCACGATCGGCACCAAGACCACGGTCATCGCCCCAGTCGGGCCCGACACCTGGAGATTGGACCCGCCGAACACCGCCGCCAGGGTGCCGGCCACCACCGCCGTGGCCAGCCCCGCGGCCGCCCCAGCACCGGAGGAGATCCCGAAGCCCAGCGCGAGTGGCAGTGCCACGATCGCCACGGTGAGTCCGGCAAGAACGTCCCGACGCGGGTCACGGCCCATGCGTGCGAGGTCGGCGCGGGCCGGCAGCAGGTCGCGAACCGGACCCCAGGCCCGATCGAGAAGGGAACTCACTTGGAGACGACCTCGGCTTCCCGCAACTCGGCCAGCAGCTCGTGCCGCCCGGTGAGCATCTCGGTCAGGATCCGGCGCGCCGCCCGCAGCAGCTCCGCCACATCCCCGCCGGTCAGCGCGTACACCACCGTCGAACCCTCACGGCTCGACATCACGATCCCCGACCGGCGCAGCACCGCCAGCTGCTGGGACAGCGCCGACGGCTCGACCTCGATCCGCGCCAGCAGCTCCCGTACCGGCATCGACCCGTCCTGCAGCAGCTCCAGCACCCGGATCCGCACCGGATGCCCGAGCATGCGGAAGAAGTCCGCCTTGGCCTGATACAGCGGCACCGACACCGGTTCCCCAGTCCCTATTCCTCGTCGCCCCCGGTCCGGGGTGCGCGGCATGGTGCTGCGCCTGCGGCTACCTACGAGCACAGCCACAACAGCATGTAGCGAATTGATGATTTTTGCAATTCTAGTCCTGATGGGGCAACCAAAGGCTCCGGTGCAGCGGCCTCCGCGGCTTCAGGGGCATGCTGGCACCGGCGTCCTGGGCCGCCCCGCTATCGACAGCTACGGACGCCTGGAAGCCGACGAGAAAGCGGGTGTGGCAGCAGATGCGCATGGCGGGCGAAGGCCGTTCGGCGCCTTGCCGTCTGCCGGGTACGTTCCGATGCCCGCGTTCCGATGGTCAGCCGTGCTTGACCTCGATGTGCTGGGGCTGCGTCTTCTCCTCGCCGAGTCCCACGCTGACGGTGAGCATCCCGTCGGTGTACTCGGCGCGAATGTCGTCCGCCTTCGCGCCCTTGGGCAGGGCGACACTGCGGCTCAGGGACCCGTACCGGATCTCGCGGCGGTGCTTGTCGACCTCGCGCTCACTGCGCTCGGCCTTTATGGTGAGGACGCCCTCCTCGACCGTGACATCCAGGTCCTTGTTTGGGTCGATGCCGGGAATCTCCGCACGGATGACGTACCGGTCATCCTGGGTGTAATCCTCAATCTTCATGTCGTACAGGTCGGCCAGTGGAGACCAGCCGAATCGCGGTGGGAACGACTCGAACCACTCGGGCAGGTCCGGGAACGGGAACCGGTGCTGCCGGCGTGCAATGGCAGGCATGACAGCTGCCTCCTTCGTTTCCTCGGCAAGGTTCCGACACCTTCAGTCCACCACCGGGCCCCACCCTGCGACAGGGGCCGGACGGGCCCAAGGCCAGCGAGTCACCCGGGGCGTCCGCGCCAGCAGCGCCACGCTTGCTCCATAAGCCGCTGGCTAGAGCTGTGCAATCGGGCAGGTCAGGGTGCGGAAGACGCCCTCGACCTGCTGGATCCGTGCGATCACCAGGCGGCCCAGGTCGTCCACAGCGTTCGCCCGCCAGTGCGCCTGCGGAGCCGAACTGCGCGAATTCTGAGTCTCCGCGAGTCTGCTCGCGGACGGTTAGCGGCCGGGCCTGCGACCCGCCGCCGCGGCTATTCCAGTGGGAGGTCGAACCCATGGCGGCAGAAGGCCCCCGGCCAGGTTCATCGCCCAGGCGAACGCGGGCGACCCGGCCATCATTGAGCGGTTCGGCGAGGAGCACTTCCCCGAGTGCTTCAAGGAGTACGCGGACCTGCTCAGCTGGGACACCTACTGGCACACGACCTTGGACACCAGCCACCCACCGTTCTGGCAGTGGTTCGTGGGCGGCCGCTTGAACGCTTCCTACAACTGCGTCGACCGGCACCTTGCCACCAGCCGGAACAAGGCCGCCTTCATCTGGGTGCCCGAGCCCGAGGAGCAGGAGACCAAGGCGGTCACGTACCAGGAGCTGTACCGGCGGGTGAATGAGTTGGCCGCCCTGCTGCGCGGGTTTGGCGGCGCGGACACCGGTGACCGGGTCACCTTCCACCTGCCGATGGTGCCGGCCTTCGGGGCGGTGCGTGCCAGGCCTCCAGCATCCGCAGGTGCTCGGGGTTGTCGCGTACGGCGGACAGCGGGACCTGGTGGGCCCGCCAGGTGCCCTCGACCGGCACGCCGTCAACCTCGGCGGGGCCGGTCCAGCCCTTGGTATCGGGGACGATCGGCCGCTGGCCGGAGACCGACCGGCCCACGCACGGGCGTCCCGGCCGCGCGGACAGTGGAAGTGAAGGAACGGCACCCAGGCAGAAGGAGACGACGGTCATGACCATGCAGCACCGTTGCGTCAGCGACCTGATGACGAGAGACGTCGTTCGCGCCGGCCGGGACACGACCTTCAAGGAGATCGCCAAGGTCCTTGCGGAGTACGACATAACGGCCGTCCCCGTGGTGGACGACGGGGATCGCCCCGTGGGCGTGGTGTCCGAAGCCGATCTGCTGCGCAAGGAAGCACAGCAGCCGGACCCGGCGGGGCTACTACGCGCCGCGACGCATACGCCGACTGCGGACCACGCCAAGGCCGAGGCGGTCACGGCCGAGGGGCTGATGACCAGCCCGATCGTCATCGCCCGCCCGCAGTGGACCGTCGTGGAAGCGGCTCGGGTGATGGAGAGCAACCACGTCAAACGGCTTCCTGTGGTGGACGACGCCGGCCGGCTGATCGGCCTGGTCAGCCGCAGCGACCTACTGCGGGTCTTCCTGCGGCCGGACAGCGCCATACGTGAGGAGATCCAGGGCGATGTCCTCACGCGCACGCTGGGTCTTGCCCCGTTCGCGGTGACCGCCCACGTCGTCGACGGTCGCGTCACTTTGGACGGCACAGTAGAACAGGCGAGCCTCACCCCCGTCGTGGAGCGGCTGTGCCGCGGCGTGGACGGTGTGGTCGACGTCCATAGCCACCTGATTCACCAGCTGGACACCTGACCGACGGCGCCGAACAGCCGCCTCGATCGGGGCCGAACGGCCCCCACCCCGCCCCCGGCCAGCCCCAGCGATCCACCCGCGCGCCAGCAGATCGTAAAGGCGGCATCCGAGGAGAGGAGGGACCGCGATGACTGACATCACGCACGGCGTGCGGGAGACCCACGCGCTGCTGGCCGACGGCCGGACGGTGGAGATACGGCGCGCGCGGCCGGAGGACCACCACCAGGCGGAGCGGCTGTACGAGGAGATGTCGGCCGAGAACCTGCGGCTGCGGTTCTTCGGAGTGAGCCGGCTGTCGGGCCGGACAGCCGCAGACCGGCTCTGTGCCCTACCGCAGCCGGGCAACTGTGCTCTGATCGCCGCTTTCGGCGGACGGATCGTGGGCGTCGCCGAGTACGAGATCGGGGCGGACCCCACTTCCGCGGAGATCGCCCTGGCGGTCGCCGACGACTTCCACCACGACGGCGCGGGCACTCTGCTCCTGGAGCACCTGGTGCACGCCGCCCGTCAGAACGGCCACGGCTTTCACCGCCGACGCCCTGGCCGACAACCACCTGGTGCACAAGGTGTTCGCCGACCTGGGCCTGAACACCACACGCCACTTCGACGGCACCGAGGTCCGCTGCACCATCCGGCTCGACCCGGACGAGCACTACCTGGCAGCGGTCGACGAACGCGGCCGTACCGCCGACACGGCGAGTCTGCGGCCGTACCACGCCGCCCGCCTCGCCCCGCTCACCGACCGGGACGTACACGACCTGATCACCGCACCCCGGTGTGCCCCACTGCTGTTCGGCCACCGAGGCAGCGGACAGGTCGACCTGGGAGGACTGGAGTAGCTCCTGCTGCGCCTGTCGCAACTGGCCAGCGACCTGCCCCAGCTCGCCGAGGCGGACCTCAACCCGGTCATCGCCCGGCCCGACGGCGTTGCTGCCCTCAACGTCCGCATCCGCGTACTGCCCCGCCACGCCCACGACCCGTACCTGCGGCGCCTGCGGCTGAGAAAACCGATGCCTGAGAGGAGAACCCCGTGAAGCACCAGAAGATCGGCAACGTGATGACGAGCGACGTCGTCCGGGCGATGTACGCAACGCCGTTCAAGGAGGTCGCCGCACTGCTCGCGCAGCACCGGATCAGCGGCCTGCCGGTCGTGGACGACGACGAGAAGGTCATCGGGGTCATCTCGGAGACCGACCTGATGCTCCACCAGGCCGAGCAGGATGCCGGGCGGATGCGGCGCTTCCGCCTGACCCGCGCCGCCCGCCGGGCGGCCGCCAAGGCCCACGCCCGCACCGCCGGGCAGTTGATGTCCACCCCGCCCATCACCGTCCGCGCCGACGACTCCATCGCCCGCGCCGCCCGCACCATGGCCGAGCACCACGTCAAGCGGCTGTCCGTCCTGGACGAGGAAGACCGCCTGGTCGGCATCGTCACCTGCCGGGACCTCCTGAAGGTCTTCCTCCGCACCGACGAAGACATCCGCGCCGAGGTGATCGACGAGATCCTGGTCCGCACTCTGTGGCTCAACCGACACGCCCTCGGCGTCACCGTCACCAACGGCGTCGTCACCCTGGACGGCCAGCTGGAGCGGCAGAGCGAGGCCACCATCGCCGCACACATGACCCGCCAGATCGACGGCGTGGTCGCCGTCGTCAACCACCTCACCCACCGCTACGACGACACGCAGCTGCGCCCGGCCGAACCGGCAGTGCACGGCGTCGCCGACGACTGGCTCCGCAGGCTCTGACGGAGGGCAGAAACCGTGTACATGTACGACTACCTCATGGCCCGGCCGCCGGCCCGCACGTGCCCGGCGCGACTCCGCAGCAGCTGCTCGCCGAGCGATTCGCGCGCGGCGAGATCGACGACGACGAGTACTACCACTCGCCACCCTGGAATACGGCGGCCCGCCACCGAAGACGAGGTGAATGACCATGACCGCACAGCGCGTACTCATCGCCTACGGGACGAAGAACGGCTCCACGACCGAGATCGCAGACTGGATAGCCGAGGAACTGCGCCAGGAGGGCGTCGACACCGACGTCCGGTCCGCCGCCGCGATCCGCGACATCACTTCGTACGACGCGGTGGTGCTGGGTGCGGGCGTGTACGCGTGCCGCTGGCAGCGCGACGCCGCCGGCTTTGCCCGCCGCCACCGCAAGGCACTCGCCCGGCGGCCGGTCTGGCTGTTCAGCAGCGGCCCGCTCGACGCCTCGGCCACGGAACGCGACATCCCGGCCGCACGAGGAGCGGCCCGCATCGTCGCCCGGCTGGACGCGCGAGACCACGTGACGTTCGGCAGCAGACTCAGCGGGGGCGCCCGTGGCTTCATCGCCCGCCAGATCCTCCAGCAGGGCAAGGGCGGCGACTTCCGCGACCGCGAGCAGATCCGCGCGTGGGCCACGACATCGCCGCCGAGCTGACCGCGGCCGACGCGACGCGTGGGCCGAGCGGACGGGCGACCGGGGCCGCTCGGCCCATGCCCTGAACAGCGGCATCGTCCGACGATGGTGGTGACAGCTCTTGTCGCTGCCGAACCGACATCACTGGCCCGGAGGGCCGTCATGACCACCACCACATCAAACCTGCTCGGGGTGCTGCCCCCGGAGGGCCGCGAGCGGCTGATGGAGCTCGCCCGTGAGGTGTCCTTCCCCGCAGGCACCCGCATCTTCGAAGAAGGCCGCAAGGCCGACTGCTTCTGGATCATCCACACCGGCTCGGTCACCCTCGACCTCCACGTCCCCGGCCGCCGCGCCGCCGCCGTCGAGACCCTCGGTCCCGGCGACCTGCTCGGCTGGTCGTGGCTCTTCCCGCCGTACGCCTGGCATCTGGGCGCCGAAGCCCAAAGCCCCGTACGGGCAATGGAGTTCGACGCCACCGTGGTGCGAGCCCTGTGCGAGGCCGACCCGGTGTTCGGGCGGGCCATCTCCCGCCGGATCGCCGAGATCGTCGCGCACCGGCTGCAGGGCGCCCGCACCCGTCTGCTCGACCTGTACGGACCGCACGGCAGCGGCCCCCTGCGATGAGCGCCGTCCGGCTCACCGCCGGCCCGGTGAAGGAGGACCCCATGCATGGCACC
>NZ_RJVR01000118.1 GCF_003999195.1 Streptomyces soli | reverse complement strand
CCCGATTGCGCAACCCGACGCGGTGATTGCGCAACCTACGGCGCCCGGCGATCTTCGCCGGTCGCATTGCGCAAGAGCGACGGGACTCTTGCGCAGGCGGTCGCCCGGTCGTGCCGCGTTGCTGTCGTCGGCCCGTCGTGGTGGTTTGCGCAGGCCTTCACGAACTCCTGCGCAGCGCTCTCCGGGCGTTTGCTCGCGTCCGCCGACGCGGGCGGCCGGGGGTGTGCGGCGTCGGTCCGGGGCTCGTGTGGCCGCTACGTTCTGTCACGCGCCACGGAGCACAGGCGAGGGGAACGCCCCGGCGGTCTGTGTGTGGGCAGATCGTCGGGGCCGGTGCGGTACGGACGCCTCGGGGGCGGGCGGGCGTACGGGGGCAGGAGCGGTGGGGGCCGTGCCGTCCCTTCGGGGTCTTGGACTAGGAGGGGCGTCATGCGCCACGGGGGCTACGAGACAGACGGCGGGCTACTGGGGACTCATCCGCGCTCTTGGCGGTAGGTGTCCCAAAGCTGCTGCGCGGCATCACAACGGCCGCTCTGGGCTGCGCAGTCCGGACAGTCCTGAGGGTGGTTGAGGAACGCGGCGCGGCCCCTGGCGGCAGAGGCGAGGGCGGGCACCACGGCGCCGGCGCTGCTCACCGTCTCGGCCCACCGAGGCACAGGGGCGCTCATCGGGAGCCCTTGCGGCTGCGCGCGTTCGCCTCGGCCACGCGCGGGCGCAGCAGCTCACTCGCGGGGACCGGTTCCAGGTCGGCGGGCGCCGCTTCCCAGTCTTGGCTTCCGCCGCGCGGGCGCAACTGCACGTGGCTGCCTACGTGCCCCATGACGCGACCGACTTTGTCGCGGGTCACGTCCCGTGCCCACGTTCCCACTTCGGGTACTGACTCCTCGGCGTTCATGTGGTCCTCTCCAGGTTGACTTCGGCCCAGAGTCCGCGGTCGTCCGGGATGGTGCCGTACAAGGTTGCCAGGGCGCGGACGATGCCGCCGCCCGGTGAGTGGATGGTGAGACGGGACATCTCCTGATCGCCGGTGGCCGTGATGCGGGCGCGTCTCCGCGGTGCCTTCGGCCTCGCTCGCGTGGCGGCCGCCACGCGTGGTCCACGCGGAAGCCTGAGGCACAGCTGGCGAGAGCGCGCCGACGGCCGCGAAGTTCTTTCCGCGGGGGTGCGGCCGGCTGCCGAGGCCGCGCAGGGCCCGCCATCAGTCGGTTTCGATGGCCACCTGGTGGACTTCGGACAGGGGCACGTGCACGTTGCGGCGCCGGGCCGCCGCCTTCTCCCACCACGGCAGGCGGACGATGAGGTCCTCGCCCTTGACCATGAGCCGCGCCATCGCTCCTCCGCGCCGTGCCCTCGCGGATGCCGCACCGCCACTCCACTGCTTACGGATGGGCTGCGCCACCGGAGGGGGACCCGCGGTGCGGGCATGCCATGGAATCAGCCGACGGGCTTTTGGACATGCCACAGTGCGGTTGAGGACATGGAAGGCGGTGTGCGACGGTGCTGGCCAGGCAATTTCGCGGCGCCCGCTGAGGTCACCACGCCTCCCGGACCGCCACCCAGACGAACTCAGATGCGGCCGCGCTCCCCGAGGTCCTACCAGCCCGCGTGGCAGGGTGGTGGGTATGTGCGGCCGATACGTCTCCACCCGAAGCCCGCAGGACCTGGTCGAGCTGTTCGAGGTCACCCGCTGGAACCCGGAACAGCGCGTGGAGCCGAGCTGGAACATCGCTCCCACCGACGACGTGTGGGCGGTGCTGCATCGCCCGGAGCGCGAGACGGGGGTGTTGGAGCGGCAGCTGCGGCCGCTGCGCTGGGGTCTGGTGCCGTCCTGGGCGACGAACGCGAAGATCGGCACCAAGTTGATCAATGCCCGGGCGGAGACGGTGCACGAGAAGCCGGCCTACCGCCGTGCGTTCGCCGCGCGCCGCTGCCTGCTGCCGGCGGATGGCTTTTACGAGTGGCAGGCCGTCCCGGCGACCGGAACCGCGAAGGTCCGCAAGCAGCCGTACTTCATCCATCCCGAGGACGGTCAGGTGGTGGCGCTGGCGGGACTGTACGAGTTCTGGCGCGACCGTAAGGTGGCCGAGGACGACGACCCGGCGGCGTGGTGGGCGACCTGCACCATCATCACCACCGAGGCCACCGACGCGGCCAGCCGGATCCACCCGCGCATGCCGCTGGCCATCGCCCCGGCCGACTACGACGCCTGGCTCGACCCCACGCACCAGGATCCGGACGAGCTCCGCGCGCTCCTGACCGCTCCCGCCTGCGGCCACCTGGACGCCCGCGCCGTGTCCACCGAGGTCAACAACGTGGATAACGAGGGTCCCCAGCTCCTGGACGACGCCCCTCACGCCGACACCAGCGCCTGACCGCCCGCAGCGACCATGCCGGAGTTGAATCAGCTCAGCCGGGCCGGGTGGGGGTCCGCCTCTTCTTTGCCGGCGGCCGCACGTCGACGTCCTGCGGCGGCCGGCAGTCCTGCGGGGGAGCGCACTTCGTCGGGCCGGTACCACCGATGGCGAACGAGGATCTGGTCGTGGACTCGCAGCAAGGCGAGTGACTCGCGGGTGCCGGTCCCGCAGGGCGATGCGAGCGCGAGGCAGTGTCCAGCTGGCTGGCCGACCACGACACACCCAGGTTGCCGCAAGGGCCGCGCAGCGGACACGAACTGCCGGAGAAGACTGCCCCGCACGGGCTCCCGGCCAGCGACAGCCCGCGAACCGACCCGCCGGATGACCCCTCGGCCGCCGACGGTTGGGCAGCAAAGTCCAAGATCGGCGTGTTTCCCCCGGCAGTAGGGCGACAAGCTGCGCCTGGTGTTGGGTGCTGCGGCTCTCACCGAGTTCACCCGCGTGCTGTCTGTCGACCACACGTTGCGGGAGGCCCTCGCGGACGAAGACCCCGTCCACGCAACGGGGGGACCGGCGGGAGGGGTGGCCTACTGGTATCGAGCATCCGGATGTGGCGTCCGCAGCCGAGCGGGTGACAGCCCCGCGCGGACGGGGGTGGCGGGGCTGTCGGTGCCGGGAGCGTAGGAAGAGGCCCGGCTGCGATCTGCGTCCGGTTACACCGACCTCTGGGGACGGTGTGGATCAAGCTCTTCCTGCTGCGGGTTTCCTCGCTGTCGCGCGGGCCGTGCTACGTGGTCCCCGTTGCTCGGTGGATGGGATAACCCCAAGCTACTGCGCTCGCCGAGCCTCTGGAGTCCGACCGCTACCTGTCCATCTCGGCAGCCGGGCCCGCGCCACAGCCGGTGCGGGTTTCAGCCGGGCACATCCGGCTCCGGCTGACGTGAAGGGGTCCGTGGCGTTCAGAGGTGGGGACGAGAGTAAGGGGCCTGCGGGGGCCTTTCGGTGGGTGTCCGGCGGGGTAACTTACGGGGCGGCTGGGCGTTAGGTGTGCATGACGACGATGGCGGCACGATGGGTGCCGTTCGTATTGCACGGCGGCGAAACGGTTCGGCGCCCGGTGGACGCTCCGATCTTCGAAGCCCTGGCGCGCCGGTGGGCGGCTGCGGGGCGTCTCGTGCCCGGCCAGGACGATCGGGAGTGGAAGACTCTGGCCGGGCACTGCCTGTGGCCCGACCGTTACGAGCGTGGTGCCGGCCAGTCGAATGAGTGACGAGGCAGCCGCCAACAGGTCCTCCTGCCCCTTTCCTTGTACGCGCCGCCGGCCACGTGGTCGCCCTGGAGCCCCAAGCGGAGTCTCGCCTGAGACCGCAGGCGTCCTGCGGCGGCCCACCGCCGCTCGCCATCAGTAGCGGGTGACCGTTCTCATGCAACGCAGTCGCGGTCTCACCGAACGCGGTCTGGCGGGCGGGCGGTTGGTGACCAGTAAGTTCGTGCCACCGAACTTTGAGTGACAAGGCACCGCCGGGGGAGTTCGCTCCGCTGCTGGGACAAGGGCGACGGTCAGCCGGCCGGTTCGACGGCCTGGGTCCTCCGGCCCCCGAGCAGCAAGACACGGGCGAACCGGGGGAGTCCGCCCCATCCTGACGGCAGTGGCCGCGACGTGCACCATGGGGCCATGAGCGACAGCAGTCCCGCAGAGCGGGCTCGGGACCGGGACACGGCCGGGCGGGCCCGCAGCGCCCGGCCGCGCGACGCCCTGGGGCGGCCGTTGCCGTATGGGGCGGAAGGTGCCGCCCGGCAGCCGGAAGGCATCCGGCGTACTCCCGATGAGACGCTGGCCGAGGCCCAGCGGCTGCTCGACGCGGGCTTGCCCTTCCACGCGCACGAGGTCTTCGAGGACGCGTGGAAGTCCGCGTCCGATCCCGGCGAGCGGGCGCTGTGGAAGGGGCTGGCGCAGTTCGCCGTGGGGCTGACCCATGCGGCTCGCGGCAACACGCGCGGCGCCGTGGTGCTGCTGCGCAGGGCTGCGGGCGCGATCGCGCCCTACCGGCAGGCCCCGCCGTACGCCATCGACGTCGGTGGTCTCATCGTATGGGCGCGGTGGGCGGCTGACGGCCTCGCGAGCGGGGCGTTTGCAGCCCCGGCCCGGCTCACGCCTCCCCCGCTGCGAGAACGTCACCCCTGAGGCCCGGGTGTGTACGGCAAACGCTGGTGCACCTGCGGTTGGGGGCTGCCGCATGCCGCGCTGGCGAAGCTGTACGGGGTGGACCGCTCCGCCGTGTCCGCAGCGATCCGCGAGGTCCGCCCGCGGCTGGCCGCTCGCGGCTTCGCCGTCCCGGACCGGCCCGGGGTGCGGCTGCGCACGATGGAGGACGTGTTCTCCGGCCGCTGGGGGCCGTGGATGGTGATGACGTCGCAGTGGTGCAGCAGCCGCGAGGATGTCGGTGGCGAGAACCTCGTCGGTGAAGGGTCTCACCGCCCCGCGGCCAGTGCTGTCCACGGTCCTTCCCGGCGTTGAACCATTTGACGGTACCGCTGGCCATGACGCGCATTCCCTCTGGCTGCGCGGAGAAACGGTCCGCTGTCCCCGCAAACTTCCGGCACCCGGGACTGGATGCTCTGGGCTCTTTTCTACCCCACTGCCCGTCACGAACCGCCCATCGCTGCCCGGGGACGGCGGGCATGTCAACCAGCGCACGACGCGTACCGCCCGGGGCTCGGCCCGAACCCGGCTTCCGCACCCTCTTCAGCCGCCGCACCACCTGACCGCTGCGGCCAGGCAGACCGGACAACTCATCTGGTCAGGGAAGGACCCCGGACCCCCGCCCCCCTTGCGGCAGGTATCGCAACGGGGCGCCCACAGCTGCCGGGTGCTTCGCGGACACAACCACACGAAGCTGCGGACAAGTTGCTCTTGGTCGACAACCCTTCTACCAGGAGCTTCACCACCCGTACACGCCCCCATTCCCAACTCACTTCGCGATCAGCCAAGTTGGAAAGGGCTCAGTGGCCCCAAAGACATAGACCCAGAGAGCACCACATATTCTGATTAGTGACATTATGGGTACTGAATTCCGCATCGTGATGGTATTCCAGCCAGGCGATGCCCAAGCCTCTTCCCACTTGCCAGTACGGGAAGGACGTGAACACGTGAGCGACATCGAGCAGGAGCCCACTGCGGTCGAAGGGACAGAGGCAGAAGCTCCCAAGGACTCAACAACCACAACAACAACCACGACAACGACAACTACGACAACAACCACGGCCCCCGCGGCTGAGGAGGCCGAGGCCGGTCCCGCCGAGGGTGAGGAGCCCGCGGCGGAGACAGCAGAAGAGGCAGAGGGGGAAGCGCCCGAAGCCCCTGCGGCTGAGGAGGCCGAGGCCGGTCCCGCCGAGGGTGAGGAGCCCGCGGCGGAGACAGCAGAAGAGGCAGAGGGGGAAGCGCCCGAAGCCCCTGCGGCTGAGGAGGCCGAGGCCGGTCCCGCCGAGGGTGAGGAGCCCGCGGCGAGGGCAGCGGAAGAGGCAAAGTAAGAAGTCTCAACAGTCACGACAACAACCACCACAACAACCGCGACAAGCTAGGGCGGGTTTCGAAAGTGCTGGTCACAGCCATTCGTTGATGGCGGCGACCAGCACGGTGGCTTCGTAGCGGGAGAGCTTGCCTTGGTCTTCGGGCTCGGCGAGGACGCCACCGGGCGGCTCGACCTGCAGATCCCCCTTTTGCGGCACCGGCCGCGTGCTGGTGGGTGCGGGCGATCGTCGAGTCCACCGAGATGCCAGGTGATCAGCCCTTTCGCTCGGCCCGGGCCTGGAGTTGCTCGAATATCCGGTGCCAGGTGCCGTCGCGCTGCCATCGGGCCGAACAGCCCGTACACCGTCGGCCGTATTGCTCCGGCAGGTCACGCCACGGAATTCCGGGGCGAGCTCGCCAAGGCGGCCCCGAAGACGTTGCGCTACCGCTTCCTCCATGTCCCCGCCGTCCTCGTCCGCGGCCAGCGCCGACGCCGCCTGAAGATCCCCGGAACCTGGCCCTGGGCGGACGAGATCATCACCGCGTCCGCCGCCTCCTGGCCCTGCCCTACCCCACCTGAACCGGGCGCACAGACCCGTCGGGCACCGCGAGGAGGTCACCCGCAGTCCCCGGGGCCGTGGAGCCCGGCGCCACCGGCGCGACAGCCGACGCGCGCCCCTACCCGGCACCGCCCACCGGAAGGGACCAACGCGACATCACGGGCACAAGATCAACCGACTGACGCGGTGCAAAGTCCGCCCACATGGGCGAGTTCGGCGGCCGCGAGAAGATCGCCGAAGCCAAGGGAGAGGTCGTCGAAGCCCTGCCGCCGGGCGGTGCGCCGCCTGGCCCGCCGCCACCAGGCCATGGACACCGAGATCGCCGAGCTGGACGCCGAACTCGCCCCTCGTCCGGCAAGCGGCTCCCGCCTTGCTGGAGCTGTTCGGTGTCGGTCCCGAGACCGCCGGACAACTGCTCGCCTCGGCCGGGGACAACCCCGAGCGCATGCGACCCGTCAACGTTCGCGCACCTGGCTGGCGTCGCCCCGATCCCGGCCTCCTCCGGCCGAACCCACCGCCATTTCAGCCGAGCGATCCGACACGGTCCCTGTCGAGCGTCTCGAACGGCGCCACGCCGGGTGCGGACGGTCTGCGGGTCAGTACCCGCGGCGCCATGGGGTGTCTGACAGGATTTCGCGTCAGGAGTCGGTTTCTCTGGCTTCCGGGTCTTTCTCCGGATCGTACGTCTCCATTCCCATTTGTTTCATGAGCGATGAAATCCGCTGCCATTCCTGGTGCTCGACCTCGGCAGTGCGCAGACATTCCTCGGCCCGGTAGCTGTCGAGCGCCTCCCCGGCGATGTCCCGTTCGTGTTCTTGTGCTTCATCGGCGGCGCGGGCGACGTCCTCGGCGGTCATGCCGGTGGCCCATCGACGGACCCGGACGCGGCAGTACCGGGCGCGGCCGGGGGCGATGGGGACGGGTTCGGCGCGGGGGCGCAGCCAGGCAGCGGGCAGGCCGGTGTAGGTGACGGCGGCGGTGAGCGTGACGTCGTTGCCGTCGGTGTCGGTGACGATGCCGTCGATCTCGTAGGAGGGGCCGGTGGGGAGATCCAGGAGGGCGGTCTGCTCCGCGGTAAGGGGCAGGGTTGCGCGGCTGGTGGTGACGGTCTCGTAGCCGTCGACGGTGGCGGTGTCGGGGTGGATGTCGGTGACGGTGAGGGCGAAGCGGTGGCCGCAGTGCTGGTCCAGCCGCATGCGGGCGGCGTGCTCCGCTTCGCTCCCGGGGAAGCGGCGGAGGGTCGACGGGAGTCGCCGGGGGACCTTCACCTGGTAGGTCTCGCCGATCCGGATGTCCGGGACGCGCATGACGGCCTCCTGCGCCCCTCTCCAGCCTCCCCCCGGCCGCCCTGGCCGCCAAGCCCGCACGGATAGAGGGGGTAGCAAGAACCCAAAGCGTTCCGGCAGGTCACACCGAACGGTGTCCCGTCGCGAGGGCACCGACGTCACCGGCCCGGCATGGTCGAGGTGGTGGAACCGGCAGACCCGCCGGATGACCCCTCGGCCGCCGGCGGTTGGGCAGCACAGTCCAAGATCGGCGTGTTTCCCCCGGCAGCAGGGCGGCATGCTGCGCCTGGTGTTGGGTGCTGCGGCTCTCACCGAGTTCAGCCGCGTGCTGTCTGTCGACCACATCTTGCGGGAGGCCCTCGCGGACGAGGACCCCGTCCACGCAACGGGGGGACCGGCGGGACGCTGACCTGCGTGCCGCCGGGCGGCTCCCCCGTCATTCCCCGTGACGTGCCACATCGACTGACCGGCCGCAGCCGGCCTGATGCGCGCGCTTTGCGGCGGTCAGGGGGCGGTGGTCTGGGTGGTGAGCAGCTGGATGAGACCTTCGGGCCCGGCGTGGTGCAGGGCCTGGCGCTGGCGGGCTGCGCCGGTGCCGTCCCGGAGCAGGCGTTGCAGGAAGGCGGTGACCTGTTGGGTGTCGCCGGTCGCGGTGAGCGGGGGGGTGAGGTGGTCCAGCAGGAGGCCGACCGCCTCCCGGGCGGGCATGCCGGCGCCGTGCGGTGCGATGAGGTGGCCGCCCAGTCCGTGGCGGGCGGCGTGCCAGGCGGCGGCGTGCAGCATCTCGGGTTGGACTCGGAGCAGGGGCTCGCCGGCCCGATCGCTGCGCAGGGCCGCGTCCACCAGGGCGCGGATGAGCCCGGCGAGCATCACGGCGTCGTCGGCACATAGCTGCACGTCCGTTGCGCGGATTTCGATGGTGGGGTAGCGCTTGGACAGCCGGGCCTGCCAGTACAGCTGGCGGCGATCTGCGATCGCCCCGCTGTCGACGAGCTGATCGGCACGCCGGTCGTAGTCGCGGGCGTTGCGGAAGACGGGCGGTCTGCCGCTGACCGGCCAGCGGTCGAAGAGCACGGTGCGCCAACTGGCGAAGCCGGTGTCGCGCCCGCGCCACATCGGTGAGTTCGCGCCGATGGCCACCAGTATCGGCAGCCAGGGACGCAGCCGGTTCAGCACCATCACACCGGTGTCCCGGTCGGCCATGGACACATGCACATGCATGCCGTTGACCAGCTGCTCGTCCGCCAACTGGGCTGCGTCGATGCGCATCTGCCGGTATCTGGGCGTGTCGGTCAGCGGCGCTTGTGTGCCTGTCCACAGCGGGGCCGTGCCGCAGGCGGCGATCCGGCAGCCCACCTTCTCCGCCGCCGCGCCCACCGCGTGGCGCAGCCGCAGCAGATGCCCGCCGACCTCGGTCAACGTCTGGCACACCGGGGTGGCGATCTCGACCTGCACCTGCAGCATCTCCGGCTGCACTTCAGCAGCGGAAAGCGCCGACTCCAGCCCCGCCGCAGCCCGGACTGCATCGGCTGCTGGCACCGGCAACCCACTCACCGGATCCAGCAGCAGATATTCCTCCTCAACGCCGAAGGCGAGAACAGCCATAGCGCTTACTCTCCCACTGTGCCGCTGGACATGCGCGACCTCGCCACCGAGCTCGGGGTCAGTCGAGCCACGGTGTACCGGTGGGCCGGCAACAAGGAACTGCTCTTGGGCGAGGTGCTGTGGGCGTATGCCGAGCGAGCCATCGAACGGGCTCGTCTGCAGGCCCGCGGAGAGGGAATCGGCTACCTGCTGGAAGTGATCCAGGGCTTCGTACAGGCCGTAGACGGCTCAGCACCCCTCCGGCGACTTCTGGTCACCGACCCAGAACCCGCCCTGCGCGTGCTGACCTCGCAGCACGGCGTGGTACAGCCTAGGATTGTCGAGGCGCTGCGACGATCTTCCAAGAGGCGGTTGACGAGGGCAGCTTCCACCCGCCCATCGACGTGGACACGATCTCCTACGCGACGGTGCGGATCGCTGAATCCTTCCTTTTCAGCGACATCATCACTGGTACCGAACGCCACATGCGCCGAGCCATCGACATCATCCGCCTCATCCTGCGTGAAGCTTGAAGGCACCGTCCCTGCCCCAGGGTGCAGCGGGAGGCCGGGAGCCAGACTGCAGTCCTCATCCGGATCCATGCCTCGGACCAACGAGCACAGTGCCGGGCACAAACGGTGCAGGTGCTGTTCTTCCTGGGCTGGCTTGCAGACGCGGCGGCCGACGATGACGACTGCTGGCACGCATTCCGTGCGGGAGGTGCCACTGCGGTGGCCATGGGCCCGGCCGGGGCATGCCGTTCGATCATCTGCCGGACTGTGCCGCGCAGATGGGCCTCGTGCGCATCCTCGATGCGACTGCCGGAACCTGCTCGGCGAGCCCCTGGCCGGCGCCGCCGTCTCCCTGGGCTCGGGCAGCCACTGATCTGGTCGGGCTGCCCACCCGCCAACCCGTACGGGACTGCCGGCCGACGGACACCGGGGCGCCTGCCCGAAGCTGGTTGACCGATGCCCGGGGACGCTGCGTCCGGTCACACCGATCTGGGGCGCTGCGGGTTCCTTGCTTTCGCGCGAGCCGCGCTACCTGGTCACCGCCTGTGTGCCTGGCGAATGAGATAACCCCAACCTACGTCGTTGGCAGAGCCCCTGGAATCCAACTGCTACCTGTCCATCTCGGCAGCCGGGCCCGCGCGGCCTGCTTCGTGCCGATTGCCATAGTCGTGGCAGAGCCGCGGCACCCGGGACGATCGTCAGGCATGCGCACGAGAGGTCGATGCCCCGGGGGGACAGTGGGCCACCCATGTCCTGCGGGCGTGCGCAGCGGGAAGATGCGGGAGGGTCCCGTTGCGGGCACGGTGGGAGAGGGGCGAGAGCCGGTTTTCGTCCGGCCACGTCGTTCGGGGTGTCTTGTCCGCGTGGGACCAGCTGGAGGAGGCGTGATGACAGCAACTGCAGACCGCGTCTCGCCGGGGCCCGCGCTGGGCCTGCCGTCGACCCTATCCCGCGGGGCCGGGCATGCTGCGCGGCGGTGGGACTACACCACGCCGAGGTCGAGCATGGTGTCGGCCACTTTGAGGAAGCCGGCGATGTTCGCTCCGAGCACATAGTTGCCGGGAGCTGCGTACTCCTCCGCCGTAGTGCGGCAGATGGTGTGGATGTCGGTCATGATGGCGGCCAGCCGCTGGTCGGTGTAGTCGAAATGCCAGGAGTCGCGGGAGGCGTTCTGCTGCATCTCCAGCGCCGAGGTGGCCACGCCGCCGGCGTTGGCGGCCTTCCCGGGGGCGAACGCGATGCCGGACTGCTGGAACAGCCGCACCGCCTGGGGCGTGGTCGGCATGTTGGCGCCCTCCGCGACCGCCACCACGCCGCCTGTCAGCAGCGTGTGTGCCGCGTCCTCGTCCAGCTCGTTGTGGGTGGCGCAGGGCAGTGCGACCGCGCACGGCACGTCCCAGATCGACCCACCTTGGATGTAGCGGGCCCTGCTCAGGGTGTTCGCGTACTCCTTGATCCGGCCGCGGCGCCGCAGCTTGACGTCCTTGACCAGCTCGACGTCGATGCCGGCCTCGTCGACCACGTAACCGTCGGAGTCCGACATCGCGATGACCCTGCCGCCGAGCTCGTGCACCTTCTGCGCGGCGTGGATCGCGACGTTGCCGGAGCCGGAGACCACGGCCCGCAGGCCGTCGAGGCCTTGGCCGCGCTGCGCCAGCATCTGGGAGACGAAGTAGACGGTGCCATAGCCGGTGGCCTCGGTGCGGACGTGGGAGCCGCCCCAGCCCAGGCCCTTGCCAGTGAGGACTCCGGACTCGTACCGGTTGGTGATCCGCTTGTACTGGCCGAAGAGGTATCCGATCTCGCGGCCGCCGACGCCGATGTCGCCGGCAGGCACGTCGGTGTGCTCGCCGAGGTGCCGGTACAGCTCGGTCATGAACGACTGGCAGAACCGCATCACCTCCCCGTCGGAGCGCCCCTTGGGGTCGAAGTCCGAGCCACCCTTGGCGCCGCCGATCGGCAGCCCGGTCAGCGCGTTCTTGAAGATCTGCTCGAAGCCGAGGAATTTCACGATGCCGAGGCTGACCGAGGGATGGAAGCGCAGGCCGCCCTTGTACGGTCCGAGCGCGGAGTTGAACTCCACCCGGAACCCGCGGTTGACCTGCACCTGCCCGGTATCGTCGACCCACGGGACACGGAAGACGAGCTGCCGTTCCGGTTCGCACAGCCGCTCCAGCACCCGGGACCGCAGGTACTCCGGATTGCGGGCAAGGACCGGCTCCAACGACTCCAGCACCTCCCGCACGGCTTGGTGGAACTCCGGCTGTCCGGGGTCGCGTGCCTCGACGGCCGCGTAGACCCCGCCGGTCAGGCGGAGACCTTCGGCCTGCCCGCACTGCACTGTCATGGACGTGCCTCCATCCGCAGGAACGCCGCACGCGCCCCAGCCGTATCCTGATGGCCCGTCATGGCCACCGGGCCATCCTGTCCGGCAGGCGCGCCTGTCCCGGCCGCACCGCCGCAGGTGCTGTCGCAATGACCCCGATGGCCGACTGCGGAAGCGGCCACCCGTCGGCGCGCCGCGAAAGGGCTGTTCCCGGATCGTGGCCTGGCACAGCCGCTGGGCACTGCCGCGGAGGCCTGCGCGGATGCACGTCATCGTCGATGCACAGGGGGACAGTCGGCCACCCACGTCCTGCAGGCGTGCCGGGAAGATGCGGGAGGGGCCCAGTGCGGGCACGGTGGGAGAGGGGCGAGAGCCGATGATCGTCCGGCCACGCCGGTTCCGGGTCCTTGTCCGCGTGGGACCAGCCGAGGGGAAACGTGATGACAGCCGCCACAGACGTGCTCATCCCGGCGCTGCGCGAGGTCCGCGAGGCCGAAGCCGCGGTCGCCGACCGGCTCAGGGCGCATGCCGCGGTCGCGCCCGCCGAGGAGTACCGCGAGACCTTGGAGTACCGCATCGCCGGCGCCCGGGGCCACGTGCGCCGTATCGACGAACGCCTGAAGATGTTGCAGCCCCGGGGGCTGGTGCAGACCGTTTTCGGCGGTGCCTTGCTCCTGACCGGGATGGTCGTCCGGCTGCCCTTGGAGGTGGCGATGGGGGTCCCGGTCGCCCTGCTGCGGGGGAAGGCCACGCAGTGGCAGCTGCTGAAGAACACCGAGCGGGAATACGGGGTCACCGCCTTCGCGGTGGCTACCTGCCGGGCCGGCGAACACATCGCCCAGGAGATTGGCGACACCGACAGCTGAGATCTGCTCGACTCCGTCCGCCGCGACGACGAGGACCTCCTCGAACAGCTCGGCCTCACCCTCCAGCAGCGCGCCGAGGCGGTGGTGGCCGCCACGACCACCGACAAGGACTGGGAGCCGGTGGGACTCACCGACGCTGCCCACACGGTCCGCACCGGGGCGGGCAGTGTGCGGGAGACAGCCGAACGCTGGGAGCAGAAGGCTCAGGGACGCGGCCCAGGGCACGTCCGACCGCGTGCCCGGCGCGGCCCCGTGATGGGAGGGTCGACCTCGTCGGGCTTCTCCGGCAGGTAGCCCTCGGCGTACAGCCGTCCCGCGTCCCGGCCGTGCTCGCAGATGTCTACGGACAGGCGCACCCGGCAGCCGTCGCGGTGGCGCAGGAAGAAGGTGCGCTTAAGGAGACCGACCAGCTGTGGACATTCCGACGCGCCCAGGGCCGAACCGCCGCGTGACACCAGGGCAGCCCCGGCGAGCTCTTGAACGGTTGGCCGGCACGTGCACGCGCGGCTGTCGGTCACGGCGCCGGTGTCGGCGTGGTGCCCAATCTCGCTCCGGGCTCCGGTTTGTGAGGATCCGTGGGCGAACCGTAGGACCGCGGACGGCCCGAGAGCAGCGTCAC
>NZ_RJVR01000183.1 GCF_003999195.1 Streptomyces soli | reverse complement strand
GAGGGCCGCCGCCTCGCCCGTGGCGGCGCGGGACCTGGTGCGGGCGCCGGTGCGGATCGCCGACGCGGCGGCCGTGGGGCTGCTCAGAACCGGCGACCGGGTGGATGTGCTGGCCGGCGCGCGGGTGGTGGCGCGGTCCGTGCCCGTGGTGGGGGTGCCGGAGGCGCGGGCCGACGAGCCGACGGACGGCCCGCCCCGGGACGGCGGGGCGCTCATCGTCCTGGCGGTGCCACGTCCGACGGCAGCCGCGTTGAGCGGGGCGGCGGCGAACTCAGCGCTGGGGGTGGTGCTGTGCTGAGCTGCAGCTTCTGGCCGCTCGAATGCATGCAATCAACCTCCATACAAGTGCGGGGGGTTGGCCGTTCCGGCGCGGAAGCGAACAATCGACCGGTGTGAAGGGTTTCAAGGAGTTCCTGTGGCGCGGCAATGTCGTCGAGCTTGCCGTCGCGGTCGTCATCGGTACGGCCTTCGGCCCGGTGGTCGACGCGTTCGTCAAGGGCGTGCTCAATCCGTTGATCGGAGCGTTCGGGTCGAAGAACCTCGACTCGTACGCGTCCTGCATCAAGGGGCCTTGCACCATCGCCAGTGGCGAGGTCACGAAGGGGGTCGCCATCCTGTGGGGTTCCGTGATCGGGGCGGCGATCACCTTCACCCTGACCGCCGCCGCGGTGTACTTCGTGGTCGTGCTCCCGCTCAATGCGTACAACCGCCGCAAGGAGCAGGTGGGCGAGCCCGTACTCTCGGAGGCCGATCTGCTCACCGACATCCGTGACTTGCTGGCAGCGCAGCGCCGCTAGCCGGGGTCACGGCTGAAAGAAATGAAGGGACTGTCTCTGTTGAAGGGCTTCAAGGCCTTCCTGCTGCGCGGCAATGTCGTCGAACTGGCCGTCGCCGTCGTGGTCGGCGCGGCGTTCGGCAAGATTGTCGACGCGTTTGTGAAGGGCATCATCAACCCGGTCGTCGGGCTCATCGGCACGCAGAACCTCGACGGCTACGCGTGGTGCCTGAAGGCCCAGTGCCAGGTCAGCGCGGCGGGTGATGTCAAGTCGGGCGTGGCCATCGCCTACGGCTCGGTGCTCGGTGCGGCGTTGACGTTCACGATCACGGCGGCCGTCGTCTACTTCCTGCTGATTCTGCCGATGAACAAGTTCAACGAGCGGCTGAAGAACGGCAAGGTGGAGGCACTGGCGCCGACCGAGGTCGAACTGCTGGCCGAGATCCGCGATCTGCTGGCCCGCGAAGCGGCGGGGCGGGATGCGACAGTGCCAGCGCCGACCGATCACGGCGGGGCGAAGAGCTTCCGCTAGTCACCGCCGAGGCTCAGAGTTCGGAGGTTCAGAGGTGGTGCGGGGGCTTCTCGTCGAGGAAGCGGGCGAGATCGGCCGCACTGTCACTGCTCTGAGCCGGGCGGTCGCCCCAGCCCGCATCGCTGTCGTCCGGCGACGGACGGTCCAGCGGGTCGTCGAAGATCAGCGCGGCGGCGGGATCGGGACTCGGGTTGGGGTTGGGGGCGGGGGTGCTCATACGGTCAAGGGTACGGGCTGCCCGCACGCCGAAGGCCCGGCCGCGCGTCGGGGGAAGGACGCGTGGCCGGGCCTGACCCGGGGCCGGATTATGCGGCGACGGGGACCTTGGCCTCGGCCGGGGCCTGGGCGGCCTCGGCGGGGGCGAGCTCAGGGGTCTTACGGAGGCCCTTGAGCAGGATCACCAGACCGGCGGACACCGCGGTGCCGGCGGCGATGGCGATCAGGTAGAGGAACGGCTTGCCGATCAGCGGGACCACGAAGATGCCGCCGTGCGGGGCACGCAGCGTGTTGCCGAACGCCATGGCCAGGGCGCCGGTGACCGCGCCGCCCACCATGGAGGACGGGATGACCCGCAGCGGGTCGGCTGCGGCGAAGGGGATCGCGCCCTCGGAGATGAAGGAGGCGCCGAGGACCCAGGCGGCCTTGCCGTTCTCGCGTTCCTCCTCGGTGAAGAGCTTGCCGCGGACCACGGTCGCCAGGGCCATGGCGAGCGGCGGGACCATACCCGCGGCCATCACGGCGGCCATGATCTTCAGGGCGCCGGGGGTGGGGTCGGTGACCGCGATGCCGCCGGTGGCGAAGGCGTAGGCGACCTTGTTGACCGGTCCGCCGAGGTCGAAGCACATCATCAGGCCGAGGATGACGCCCAGGATGATCGCGTTGGCCCCGGACAGGCTGCTCAGCCAGTCGGTCATCCCCTTCTGGGCCGAGGCGATCGGCTTGCCGATCACGACGAACATCAGGAATCCGACGACGATGGAGGACAGGAGTGGAATGACCACCACCGGCATCACGCCACGCAACGTCTTGTGGACGTGGACCTTCTGGATGGCGAGGACCACAGCACCCGCGATCAGACCGGCGATCAGACCGCCGAGGAAGCCCGCCTTGATGGTGACCGCGATATAGCCGCCGACGAAGCCGGGGACCAGACCGGGCCGGTCGGCCATGCCGTAGGCGATGAAGCCGGCCAGGACCGGGATCAGGAAGCTGAAGGCCCCGGCGCCGATCTGGAACATCAGGGCGGCCCAGCTCGCCTTGTCGGCCCAGTCGAAGTGGTCGACGACGGACTTGGCGTTGACGATCTCGTAGCCGCCGACCGCGAAGGACAGGGCGATCAGCAGACCACCGGCGGCGACGAACGGGACCATGTAACTGACGCCGGTCATCAGCCACTTGCGGAGCTTGGTGCCGAAGTGGTCGTGCTCCCCGGCGCCCTTGTCCATCGGGACGCCGCCACCTGCGGCGGGGGCGGTGGACTCGCCGCGGGCCGCCTTGCCGCGGACCTCGTCGATGAGCTCGCCGGGGCGGTTGATGCCCGCCTTGACGCCCACGTCGACGGTCGGTTTGCCGGCGAAACGCTCCTTCTCGCGGACCTCCACGTCGTGGGCGAAGATCACGGCGTCGGCGGAGGCGATGACGGCGGGGTCGAGCCGGGTGAAGCCGGCCGAGCCCTGGGTCTCGACGGTCAGCTCTATTCCCTTGTCGGCGGCGGCCCGCTGCAGGGACTCGGCGGCCATGTAGGTGTGGGCTATGCCGGTCGGGCAGGAGGTGACGGCGACGATGCGGAAGGGCTCGTCGGCCGCAGGGTTGGTTGCCGCCGCGCCCGAAGAGGAGGCCACTCCCGCGGTCTCGGATGCGGCGGCGGTCCGGGGCTCCGCGGACGGTTCGACGTCACCGCGGATGAGGGCCGCGACGTACTTCGCGTCGTCGGCGGAGCGCAGCGCGCCCGTGAAGTCGCCGTCCATCAGGCGACGGGCCAGCGACGACAGGATCGTCAGGTGGTCGCTGTCCGCACCCGCCGGGGCGGCGATGAGGAAGATGAGGTCGGCCGGACCGTCGGGCGCACCGAAGTCGACCTTGGCAGCGCTGCGACCGAAGGCCAGGGACGCCTCGGTGACGTGCTCACTACGGCAGTGCGGGATACCGATGCCGCCGTCGAGCCCGGTCGGCATCTGCAGCTCACGGGCGGCCACGTCGGCAAGGAAGCCGTCCAGGTCGGTGACCCGGCCTGCGGCGACCAGACGCTCCGCGAGCGCACGCGTCGCGGCTTCCTTGGTGTCGGCGGTCAGGTCGAGATCGACCAGATCCGCGGTGATCATGTCGCTCATCGCGCGGCTCCATTACGAGAGGAGTTGGGGACGTGGTTCCTCACGCCGGCTCCCGCAGGAGACGGTCGATCGGCACATCGGTGGTCGTGGTGACCGCCGAGGGTTCGAGGTCCTCGGGCGTCGGCATGACGCTCCCGGGGAGCTGGACGGCGGCCGCGCCGTGCGCGACGGCCGAGGCGAGGGCGGCAGCGCCGGTGCCGCCCTCGGCGAGGAAGCCGGCGAGCGAGGCGTCGCCGGCGCCCACGTTGCTGCGTACGGCGCCTACGGCGACGTCGGCGCGCCCGTAGTACGTGCCCGTGTCGTCGACCAGCAGTTGGCCGTCGGCGCCGAGGCTGGCGAGGACGGCGCGGGCGCCCATCGCGCGCAGTTCGTCGGCGGCCTTGACCGCGTCGCCGATGGTGGTGAGCGGGCGGCCGACGGCCTGGGCCAGCTCCTCGGCGTTCGGCTTGACCACGTCGGGGCACTCGCGCAGCGCGGCCAGCAGCGACGGGCCCGAGGTGTCCAGGGCGATGCGGGCTCCGGCGCGGTGGGCGCGGGCGACGAGCTCGGCGTACCAGGCGGGGGCCAGGCCGCGGGGCAGGCTGCCGCAACAGGCGATCCAGTCGGCGCCGGCCGAGCGGGTGCGTACGGCGTCGAGCAGCGCCTCGGACTCGGCGGGGCACAGGTGCGGGCCGGCCGCGTTGACCTTGGTGAGGGTGCCGTCTGGCTCGGCGATGGCGATGTTGATCCGGGTCCGGCCGCTGATCTCGACGCCGGCCGCCTCGATGCCCTGCTCGACGAGGAGCCGGGTGAGCAGCGCGCCTTCCGGCCCGCCGAGCGGCAGCACAGCGATCGTGCGCCGCCCGGCGGCGGCTACCGCACGGGAGACGTTGACGCCCTTGCCGCCGGGGTCGACCCGGTCGGCGGTGGCGCGCAGCACCTCGCCGCGGTCCAGGGACGGCACCTCGTACGTACGGTCCAGGCTCGGGTTGGGGGTGACGGTCACGATCATGCGCGCACCACTTCCGTGCCGGCGCGTTCGATGGCCCGGGCGTCCTCGGGGCTGAGCCCCTGATCCGTGATCAGCATGTCCACGTCGGCCAGTTCTCCGAAGCGGGCGAAGTGTGCCTGCCCGAACTTCGAGGAGTCCGCGAGCAGTACGACCCTGCGGGCGGCGCGGATCATGGCCCGCTTCACCGCGGCCTCGGCGAGGTCGGGGGTGGTCAGGCCGCCCTTGCCGTTGTCGGCGAGAGAGAAGCCGTTGGCGGCGATGAAGGTGACGTCCGCGTTGATGTCGCCGTACGCACTCAGCGCCCACTCGCCGACGGCGGCGCGCGTGCGGTGGCGTAGCCGCCCGCCGACCAGGTGGAGGGTGAGGTCCGGGTACTCGGCGAGGCGGGCGGCGATGGGGAGGGCGTGGGTGACGACGGTGAGACGGGAATCCAGGGGAAGAGCGGCGACGAAGCGGGCGGTGGTGGTGCCGGCGTCGATCACGACGCTGCCGTCGGAGGGCAGCTCGGCGAGGGCCGTTTTGGCGATGCGGTCCTTCTCGTCGGCGGCGGTCGCCTCGCGCTCGGTCAGGTCGGGCTCGAAGTCCAGGCGGCCGGTGGGGATCGCACCGCCGTGCACGCGTCGGATGAGGCCGGCTCGGTCCAGCGCCTTCAGGTCCCGGCGGACGGTCTCGGGCGTGACGTCGAACTCCTCGGCGAGGGAGGGGACGTCGACGCGGCCGCGGTCGCGGGCGAGGCGCAGGATCTCCTGCTGGCGCTCCGGTGCGTACATGTCTGGGTGAGTCCGTTTCGTGTCCGAACCTGTGGTTTCGGCAAACCGTACGCCCGCGTTGCGGGAAAGTAAACAGACTCGGGCAAGATTCGGGCCGGACCGGGCATCGGGGTCGGACCGGCCCGGTCGGGGGTGGTTGGAATCGCCCACGCCGCCCTTTCCCGAAACCGGGGCTCCGCCCGGACCCCGCTGGGGCGCTGCCCCCAGACCCCCGGTCCTCAAACGCCGGACGGGCTGGATCGTCCGCAACCCGGGCGGACCCCGCCCCGGCACGGCGGAGGGGGCACCTCCCAGACGGCGTCTGGGGGAGAGTCCGGCGCAGGCGGCCGAAGCGCGGGAGGCGCGCCCGCGCCGAGCGCTGCGAAGGCGGCACGAAGAAATAGTGAGCCCCCGGTGCCGGGGGGGAGGGCACCGGGGGCTCGGCTCAGGGGAGGCCGGAAGGGGCTAGGTGTTAGGCGGCTTCGTATGCAAGACCTGATGCTCGGGCCATGCGCTTGAGATCGGCAAGAGCGTGCTTTTCGATCTGGCGGATGCGCTCGCGGGTGAGGCCGTGCTGCTTGCCGACCTCGGTGAGCGTGCGCTCGCGGCCGTCCTCGATGCCGTAGCGGGCGCGGATGATGGAGGCGGTGCGGTCGTCGAGGCGGCCGATCAGGTCGTCCAGCTCCTCGCGGCGAAGCATGACGAGGACGGAGTCCTCGGGGGAGGCGGCAGAGGTGTCCTCGACGAGGTCGCCGAACTGGGTCTCGCCCTCGTCGTCGACGGCCATGTTGAGGCTGACCGGGTCGCGGGCCCAGTCGAGGACGTCGGCGATGCGCTCGGGCGTGGAGTCCAGCTCGGCCGCGATCTCGGCGTGCTCGGGGTCGCGTCCGTGTTCGCGGTTGAACTCGCGCTGGACGCGGCGGACGCGGCCCAGCTCCTCCACGAGGTGGACGGGGAGCCGGATGGTGCGGGACTGGTCGGCGATGGACCGGGTGATGGCCTGACGGATCCACCAGGTCGCGTACGTCGAGAACTTGAAGCCCTTGGCGTAGTCGAACTTCTCGACGGCGCGTACCAGGCCGGCATTGCCCTCCTGGATCAGGTCGAGAAGCGGCAGGCCGCTGCGCGGGTAGCGTCGAGCTACCGCGACGACGAGGCGCAGGTTGGAGCGGATGAAGACGTCCTTGGCGCGGGCTCCCTCGGCGGCTATCGCCTCGAGCTCCTCGCGGCTCGCGTCCGCGCCCTGTCCGAGCTCCTCGCCTGCCAGGAGCTGCTCGGCGTAGACGCCGGCCTCGATCGCCCTGGAAAGCTCGACCTCCTGCGCGGCGTCGAGCAGCGGCGTACGCGCGATCTCGTCCAGGTACATCCCGACGAGGTCGCGATCCGCGATCTCGCCGTGGCCTGTGCGAGCGCTGCTGTTCCCGCCAGCGGTACGACGGGCGACGGCACGGGTTGCCATGCGTGCTCCCTTGCGAAGGTTCGGTCGGGTGTCGGTTGAGTGGGTGGGTTCACAAGCAGTTACCTTGCGGCTGCCCACTCGAAAAGGGATAACGACTGGAATCCGGACACAATTCCCATCCGGGCCGCCGATTTTTACGATCTTGCAGTACCCTGTCCCGCCACACAGGGAGGTGGCTCGTTGCCAGAGCGTATGGACGTCCAGGTCAGGCCCGGTCGGGAGGAGGACCTGGAGGCCCTCACCGAGCTCTACAACCACTACGTCCGTGAGACCCCGATCACCTTCGACCTGGAACCTCTGACGCCCGAGCAGCGCCGCCCATGGCTGGTCTCCCACCCGGAAGACGGGCCATACCGCCTTTTGGTTGCCTGCGAGGCGATCGGCGGCCTCAGCCCTTGCCGGATCCTCGGTTACGCCACCAGTAGCCCTTTCCGGCCCAAGGCGGCTTATGCCACCTCCGTCGAGGTCACTGTCTACCTCGCACCCGACGCGGGCGGCCAGGGCATCGGCACCCTCCTCTACGAGGCGCTCTTCGAAGCCCTCGCGGCCGAGGACCTGCACCGCGCCTACGCCGGCGTCGCCCAGCCCAACGAGGCATCCGAGCGGCTGCACGCCCGCTTCGGCTTCCGGCCGGTCGGGGTGTACCGGGAGGTCGGGCGGAAGTTCGGGCGGTACTGGGATGTCGCCTGGTACGAGAAGGAGCTGAACCCCAAGCCCTAGAACCCCTTCCAGGGCGTCCAGTTGACCCGCTTAGCGCATCCGCAGGCCCTCGGGAGGCACAACACGCAATGTCACCCGAACCGGTGACAACGGCTCCTAGCGTCGGCGTCGGGGGGAGTCAGAGGAGCCCAGGGAGGCTGATGTGGCGACCGAGTCCAGGCGAACGGTAATCGAGCCGACGCGGGTCAGCGGGCCGCTCAGAACGGCCCGGCGGCTGGACGACGACGAGCTGTTCCGCCCACGGAGTCCGCGAGAACCATGGAGCCCAAGCAGGCCGCCAAAGCCTTCGAAGCGCCCCCGCCCCCTCCCCCCGACGACGACACCGTGGTCCTGGACCTACGTCCCCGCCGGCGCACACGAGGATGGCGGCGGACCCGCCTGTCCGCGATCATCGCGGCGAGTATCGGCGGCGGCGTCCTGCTCGCCCTCGTCCTAACCGCCCGGATCGTCGTCCCGGCGACCCCGACCGGCCCCCGGAGCAGTGCGAGCCCGAGCGCCCACGCGACCGCCTCCGCGCAGCCGCAGACCGTCGTGCTCCGCCAGGGCGACAGCGGCACGGACGTCTCCGAACTGCAGTCGCGGCTGCTCCAGATCCCGGACGTCTACCCGGACGGAAAGGTCGACGGCCAGTACGACACCGTCCTCGCCGCAGCGGTGGCCCGTTTCCAGCTCTGGTACGGGATCCGCGGCGACGAGGACGGGGAGTACGGGGACGCGACGCGCCGGGACCTGGAGTCCCGTACAACGGCAACCGGCACAACCAGCTGAGGGATCAGCGCAGCCAGGGAAGGTCGGCGGCCGTGCCCAGCTGCGGCTGCAGGCCTTCCGCGATCAGGCGGTGGATCTCCCCGAGCTGCTGGATCTGCTCCGGGGTGAGCCGGTCGAAGATGGCGCTGCGGACCGCCTCGACATGGCCGGGGGCGGCGGCGGTCAGCGCCTCGAAGCCCTCGTCCGTCAAAACGGCGAGCTGGCCGCGCCGGTCGCTGGGGCAGTTCTCGCGGCGGACCCAGCCGTTCTGCTCCAGGCGGGAGATGGCATGCGAGAGTCGGCTGCGCGTAATCTTCGAGCGTTCGGCCAGTTCGGTCATGCGCATGCGGCGCTCGGGGCTCTCGGAGAGCCACACGAGCAGGGTGTAGTACGCGTGCGGCATGCCCGCGTCGCGCTGGAGCTGCCGGTCGAGTGCATCGGAGACCAGCTGGGCAGACGCGATGTAGGCGCGCCAGGCGAGCTGCTCTTCCTCGCTCAGCCAGCGGGGTTCTGCGGTCGTCGTCATGTTTCCAGTTTATGGACTTCGCTTGAATTTTCAATGATCCGGCCGTATCGTCTTTCAGGATGGCTTGAAACTTCAAGATCTTTACGTGCTTCCAAGGAGCGAGCAGCGATGAGCACCCCCACCCGCGAAGAGCGCATGCCCGCGATCTACCTTTCGCACGGCGCCCCGCCGCTCGCCGACGACCCTGTCTGGCCCGGCGAGCTCGCCGCCTGGTCCGCCGACCTTCCCCGCCCGAAGGCGATCCTCATCGTCTCGGCGCACTGGGAGGAGGCCCCGCTGGCGCTCGGCGCGACGACCACCATCCCTCTTGTCTACGACTTCTGGGGCTTCCCTCAGCACTACTACGAGGTCCAGTACGCGGCCCCCGGCGCCCCCGCGCTCGCCGACTCGGTGCGCAAGCTGCTGCGCGGCGCCGGCACGCCGGTGCAGGACTTCCCGGACCGCGGCCTCGACCACGGCGCGTACGTCCCGCTGGTGGAGATGTTCCCGGCCGCCGACATTCCGGTGCTGCAGATCTCGATGCCGACGCTCGACCCGGTGAAGCTCCTCGACATCGGCCGGAAGCTGGCGCCGCTGCGCGACGAGGGCGTGCTGATCATGGGCAGCGGATTCTTCACCCACAACCTGGCCGCGCTGAGGCAGGCGGCGGGCGGGCGGGTGCCCGGCTGGTCGGCGGAGTTCGACGACTGGGGCCGGCGCGCGCTGGAGGCGCAGGACATCGACGCGCTGCTCGACTTCGCCCACAAGTCCCCCGCCGGGCAGCTCGCACACCCGCGTACGGAACACTTCGCACCGCTGTTCGTTACCCTCGGTGCTGCCGGGGACGAGCTCGGCGACCAGCGCAGCGTCATCGACGGTTTCTGGATGGGACTGGCCAAGCGCTCCATCCAGATCGGCTGAACGAACGGGACCCCACACACCTCCATGAGCACTTCGAAGAACAGCAAGGCCGCCAAGGCCAACGCCGCCGAGCGCCGCGCCCGGGTCGCGGCTCAGCGGGAGG
The DNA here is from genome assembly GCF_003999195.1 of Streptomyces soli. Lineage (GTDB taxonomy): Bacteria > Actinomycetota > Actinomycetes > Streptomycetales > Streptomycetaceae > Actinacidiphila > Actinacidiphila soli. The sequence continues at coordinate 19,180 of NZ_RJVR01000183.1, read as the reverse complement.
CGGCCAAGCGCGCGGAAGCCCGCCGCACCCTCATACGCCGGATATCCATCGGCGGCGGCGTGCTCGTCCTGGTCGGCGGAGTCGTCACCGGCGCGATCCTGGTCCACAACGCGGGCGGCGGCACGACCTCTTCCACCGCCAAGGGCAACGGCATCAAGTCCGTCCCCACCACCCCGCTGACCGCCGTCCAGGGCGCGGCCACCTCCCCGCCGTGGGCCGCCCCGACCGACGCCTCGGCCCGCGCGAAGGCCGCCGGGCTCCCGATGCTCGGCGCCGAGGGCCAGGTGCTGCACATCCACGCCCACCTGGACGTCATCGTCAACGGCAAGGCCGTGACCGTACCGGCCAACATCGGCATCGACGAGGCCAAACAGCAGCTCAGCCCGCTGCACACGCACGACACTACGGGTGTCATCCACATCGAGTCGCCGACGAAGGCCGACTTCACCCTCGGCCAGGTCATGACCGAGTGGAATGTGGCACTCAGCGACAAGGGCATCGGCGGCCTGAAGACCGGCGGCTCCAACCAGCTGTACGTCTACGTCGACGGCAAGGAGCAGACCGGCAATCCGGGCGCGATCAAGCTCGCCGCGCACGAGGAGATCGCCATCGTCTACGGCACGGACACCAGCACGGTGAAGGTGCCGAGTTCGTATACCTTCGCCAAGGGCGAGTAGCCCAACGGCGAACAACGCCAAGGGCGAACAGCCCGAAGGGCCCCGCCTCCTTGCACGAGGCGGGGCCCTTCTTCGTACGCGTACGAAAGGCTTACGTACCCGTCAGGCCGTCAGTGCGCCACGACCGGCACCGACAGCGCCTCCGCGCTCTCGCCGTCGCCAGACGTCGCGACCGGACCGCTGTCGCCCGGGCCGGTGTTGATCAGGACGGCCGCGATGACGGCCGCCACCGCCAGGATGCCGACGGCCCACCAGATGGCGCTGGCGTAGCCGTGCACGGCGGCGGCGTTAATGAAGCCCTGCTGGCCGAGGGTGCGGGCCTGCGCGGCGTGCGAGGCGACCCAGGCCGTGGTGGAGCTGGCGGCGATGGTGTTGAGGAGGGCGGTGCCGATGGCGCCGCCGACCTGCTGTGACGTGTTGACCATGGCCGAGGCGACCCCGGCGTCGCGCGGCTGGACGCCGTGCGTGGCCATGCTCATCGCCGGCATGAAGGCGGTACCCATGCCCAGGCCGAGCAGGATCTGCGCGGGCAGGACGAGCCCGGCGTAGGAGCTGCCGACCGACAGCTGGGTCAGGATCAGCATGCCGAGCGCCGCGGTCACGAATCCCGGGGCCATCAGCACCCGCGGCGGAACCCGGGTCATCAGCCGGGCGCCGATCTGGGTCGAGCCGGTGATCATGCCCGCGATCATCGGGAGGAACGCGAAACCGGTCTTGACCGGCGAGAATCCCTTGACGACCTGCAGGTAGTACGTGAGGAACAGGAACAGGCCGAACATGGCGATGACGGCCAGGCCGAGCGACATGTAGACGCCGCCACGGTTCCGGTCGGCCACGACGCGCAGCGGCAGCAGCGGTGCGCGGACCCGGCTCTCGACGAGCACGAAGGACAGCAGCAGCACGGCCGCGGCGACGAAGAGGCTGACGGTGGCGCCGGCGGACCAGCCGTCGGTAGAGGCGCGGGTGAAGCCGTAGACCAGCGAGACGAGGCCGAGGGTGGCCAGGACGACGCCGGGGATGTCGAGGGTGCCGCGGTTGCGGGCGCCGGCGGGCTCGCGGATCACCAGGAAGGCGCCGGTGGCCGCGATGGCCGCGAAGGGGATGTTCACGAAGAACGTCCAGCGCCAGTCGAGGTACTGGGTGAGCACGCCGCCGAGGATCAGGCCGACGGCACCGCCGCCGCCCGCGATGGCGCCGTAGATGCCGAACGCCTTGGCGCGCTCCTTGGCCTCGGTGAACATCACCGCGAGCAGCGAGAGCGCGGCGGGCGCGAGCAGCGCACCGAAGGCACCCTGCAGCGCGCGGGCGCCGAACAGCATGCCCTCGTTGACCGCCGCGCCACCGAGCGCGGACGCGCCGGCGAAGCCGATCAGTCCGGTGACGAAGGCACGGCGACGGCCCCACAGGTCCGCGATGCGGCCACCGAAGAGCAGAAGTCCGCCGAACGCCAGGGCGTAGGCGGTGATGACCCACTGCTTGTTGGCGTTGGAGATGCCCAGGTCGGTCTGGGCGTGCGGAAGGGCGATGTTCACGATGGTCGCGTCGAGCACGACCATCAACTGGGCGATGGCTATGAAGGTCAGCGCTTTCCAGCGCCGGGGATCGGGCTGTAGCGCCTGAGCCGCTTCTGACATGGGTTGACCCACTAACTGGTGCGGAGAAGTGACAACGGGACGTGTATGCACGTACGAGTGAAAAGTTGGGTCAGACGCGCTGAAGCTCCTGGAAGGTGACCGCCGTTCCGGGCAGTTCCGAACGCGCCGGGGCTTGCAGGCCGTCGAGAAAGATCAGCAGGTGGCGGTGGACGAACCGGTCCGCGTTCGCGCACGCCGTTCCCGGCAGCGGCCGGGAGAGCTGGGTGATCGCCACCATGAGGTCGCCCACGGCGACATCCGCGCGCAGCTGGCCGGAGCGGCGCGCCCGGTCCAGGATGTCCTCGGTCGTCCGCTCAAGGCGGTTACGGGATTCCACAACTTCGGGATGGGCCCGGTTGAATGCGTCGGAGAGCATCGAGCACAGCGCCCCGATCCGCTCCTCCGCCGCCCCGAGCACGAAGCGCCGCAGCGCCTGGAAGGCGTCCGGCTCCTCGGCGACTGCCGTGTCGGCCTGCTCCTGGATCCGCTCCATGACCGAGAGCGTCACCTGGAGCATCAGCTCCCCGCGGTCGGCGAAGTGCCGGTAGACCGTGGCATTGCCGACGCCCGCACGTCGCGCGACCTCGTCCAGCGGCACCTCGGCGCCGTACTCGACGAGCAGTTCACGCGCCGCCGCGACGATCCGGTCCCGGTTGCGCGAGGCGTCCGCCCGCAGCCGGGGGATGACGCAGCATTTGCGGTCCACGGCAGACCCATCCCTCCCCGTTCGGATGCGGGGAAAGACTCCCCGTTTCGCAATGACGTAGATGCAAACGGGGAGAGAGTCCCCGGAAATTTCACCGTGGAGTGTGACCTGCGTCACACAGCAAGCCCGTGGGCCGTACCGCGATCACGGTACCGCCCACGGGCTTTCAGGGGTGTTGCGTACGAATTTCGTACGGATTGACTATAGATTGCCTACGGGGTGCACCTACTCGACGATGAGCTCGACCTGGATGTTGCCCCGGGTGGCCTTGGAGTAGGGGCAGACCTCGTGGGCCTGCTTGACGAGCAACTCGCCGGTCTCGCCCTCCAGCTCGGCCGGAAGCTCGACGCGGATGACGGCGGAGAGTCCGAAGCCGCCGCCCTCCGAACCGATGGAGACCTCGGCGGTGACGGAGATGTCCTTGGTGTCGACCTTCGCCTGGCGGCCGACGAGGCCGAGCGCACTGGCGAAGCAGGCCGCGTAGCCGGCGGCGAAGAGCTGCTCGGGGTTGGTGCCCTGTCCGTTGCCGCCGAGCGCCGGGGGCATCGCCAGGGCGAGGTCCAGCTGACCGTCGGAGCTGACGGCGCGGCCCTCACGGCCGTTGGCGGTGGCGACAGCGGTGTACAGCGCGTCCATGGAAAACCATCCCTCTCGATGTCATTCGGGGTGCGTCCGAACTCGATGACGTCAGTAGAGCACGCAATTAAGTTGTGCGCAACTAAACTGGGTGCGGCGAGCTACCCTGGAGTCATGACGACGCCGACCGAGGAAGACTTCCTCCGCCTGGACCACATGGTCTGCTTCTCCCTCCATGCCGCCTCCCGGGCGTTCGACAGCGTGTACCGCGTCATCCTCAAGCGGCTCGGCCTCACCTACCCCCAGTACCTGGCGATGCTGGTGCTCTGGGAGCACGGCGAGCTGCCGGTGAAGAAGATCGGCGAGTATCTGCGGCTGGACTCCGGCACCCTGTCTCCGCTGCTCAAGCGCCTCGAAACCGCCGGTCTCGTACGCCGTGAGCGCAGCGCTGCCGACGAGCGCTCGGTGACCGTCCGCCTCACCGACGAGGGCGCCGCCCTGCGCGAACGCGCCCTGCTGGTCCCCCGCCGGATCTACGAGGCCACCGGCATCGGCTTCGACGAGCTGCGGGAGTTGCACGCACGCCTCGACCGGCTCACCGCGGCCCTCGACTCGGCCGCGCTCCCCGAGGAGCCGGACGCCGCGCACCGCTGACCGGCCACGCCATGGGTAGGCGCAGCCCATGACCGCGAAAGACACGAGGGACGCGAGAAACGCGAAGGGCACGAGGGACGGCCTGGCCGAATACCGCCGACGGCGCGACTTCTCGAAGACCGCCGAGCCGCGCGGCGGGCGGAAGAAGGCGGCCGGGGACCCGCGCTTCGTCGTACAGCTGCACGACGCGAGCACCCGGCACTTCGACTTCCGGCTCGAGGCGGACGGCGTGCTGAAGTCCTGGGCCGTCCCCAAGGGCCCGTCGACGGACCCGGGGGACAAACGGCTGGCGATGCCCACCGAGGACCATCCGCTGGACTACAAGGACTTCGAGGGGGTGATCGCCGACGGCGGGTACGGCGCCGGGACCGTGATCATCTGGGACGAGGGCACGTACCACAGCGACACCCCGCTCGCCGAAGCCCTGGCGAAGGGCCACGCCTCCTTCCGGCTCGACGGCTCCAAGCTGCACGGGGGCTACGCCCTCACGCGGTTCCGCGAGGCCGACGACGAAGCCTGGCTGCTGGTCAAGCGGGCCGACAGCCACACCGCCAAGCGCGGCGGGCGCGGTACGCCGGACGCCTCCCGCGCCCGGTCGGTGCGCAGCGGCCGTACGCTCAAGCAGCTCGCGAGGGACGCCGGGAGCTGAGCGGCCCATGACCACCACCCGCCCCGCCGCCACCCGCCCCGTTGTCGCCGAGCACCCGATGCTCGCCGTCCTCAGCGACCGCCGCACCTTCGACGGCTCCGACGGCTCCGACGGCGACTGGGTCTTCGAGCGCAAGCTCGACGGCGTACGGGCGCTCGCCTTCCGCGACGCGGACCGCGCGGGCGAGCACGGCGACGTACGGCTGCTGTCGCGCGGCGGCCACCCCCTGGAGAACACCTACCCGGAGATCGTGGACGCGCTGCGCGCCCAGCCCTGCCGCGACTTCGCGGTCGACGGTGAGATCGTCGCCCTCCATAACGGCCGCACCGACTTCGCCCGGCTGCAGCGGCGCATGGGCATCGCCGACCCGGCCGCCGCCCTCGCCACCGGGGTGGCCGTCACCTACTACATCTTCGACCTGCTGCGCCTCGACGGCCAGGACACCACCGGCCTGCCGCTCCGCCAACGCAAGCAACTGCTCCGCCAGGCCCTGGAGTTCCGTACGCCACTGCGCTTCACCCCGCACCGCAACCGCGACGGCGGCCAGTTGCTCGAGCAGGCCTGCGCCCGGGGCTGGGAGGGGCTCATCGCCAAGCGCGCCGACGCCCCCTACGTGCCCCGGCGGTCCACCGACTGGCTGAAGCTCAAGTGCACCGCAGGCCAGGAGCTGGTCATGGGCGGCTTCACCGAACCCGCCGGCAGCCGCGTCGGCTTCGGCGCCCTCCTGGTCGGCTACTACGACGACAACGGCCGCCTCCGCTACGCCGGGAAGGTCGGCACCGGCTACGACACCCGGACCCTGACCTCCCTCCGCCGCCGCCTGGACAGCCTCGAGCAGCCGGACTCGCCCTTCGCCGACCCCGTCCGCGAACGCGCCGTCCACTGGGTGCGCCCCGAGCTCGTCGCCCAGATCGGTTTCACCGAGTGGACCCGCGACGGCCGGCTCCGCCACCCCCGCTTCCTCGGCCTGCGCGACGACAAGCGCCCGCAGGAGGTCGTACGGGAGGAACCGCGCCCGGTGCGGTGACCAGCGCGAGGATTCAACGGCGGGGAGGCGCATGCCACTTGCCTGTTGTCAAGCCTCTCGTCCCACTCTTGTACCACTTGTGGAGGACATGAAAAGATCCGGCCCTGATCCCCCCGTCCCCCCTGTCGCATGTGAGCCAGGAAAGTGCCGCCTATGGCCGCCGATACGTCTGGTGACCGCCCGGATCTCGAAGCAGCCCTGCTGTCCGAGCACTGGCAACCAGTCCTCTGCTACGCCGACTTGTGCACGACCTCCGCCGAGGAGGCCGTACGGCTCGCCTCGGAGGCCTTCGCCCGCACCCTGCGCGAGGCCCCGCCATGGAGCGCACCGCACTTCGCCTGGCTCCCCCGGCTGCTCATCGGCGTACGCAACACGGCCGCCGACTGGCAGGCAGAGGGCAGCGCCCACCTCCTCGCCCCCGGACTGCGGGTCTGGCTGCAGGCGGAGGAGGGCCCCTCGACCGCGCTGCACGGCTTCCAGGACATGCCCGAGCCGGACAAGTCCCTGCTGTGGCACTCCGAGATCGAGTCACGGCCGCCGGCCGAGAGTGCGGCCGCGCTGGGCATCAGCACCGACCGTGCGGAAGAGGAGATCGTACGGACCCGGGAGCTGTTCCGGGAGTCGTGCCTGCGGGCGCGTATGCACACCCTCGTGGACAAGGAGTGCCGGGGCTACGCCAAGCTGCTCGACGTCGCCACCCGGGAGCCCGAGGCCCCGTACCCCGCGGACCTGTGCGGGCACCTGGACCGATGTCGGGACTGCGCCGCCACCGCCAAGGACTTCGCTCTGCACGGCGGCCGCCTGCCCTACACCCTCGCCGAGGGCGTCCTGGGCTGGGCGGGAGCGGCCTACCTCGACCGCCGCCGCGCCGTCTCGACCGCGCCGCCGGGGCCCATCGCCGTGTGATGTCGCACTGCGGCTGACGATCGTCATAGCTCACGGGGGCTGCCGCCTGCGACATCACGCGACGAGGCTCAGTAAGCACCTGCTCAGCCGCATCGACCATGGCACGCCCTCCTCAGCGCAGCAATCGGCTAGGCTGTCATCGGCCGTGCCGACCGCCTGCCGCGCGACGCCCGGCCCAAGCGTTTGCCTCAGTAGCTCAGGGGATAGAGCACCGCTCTCCTAAAGCGGGTGTCGCAGGTTCGAATCCTGCCTGGGGCACACAGCGCCTCTGCGGCGCGACGTACGACGAAGGCCCAGGTCAACCGGTCGGTACCGGAAACCTGGGCCTTGTTCGTGCGCGGCGGGTGGATCATGGTGCCGGAGCGGCCGTGCCAGATCCGTGCCAGATCAGTCGATCTTGGGCTTCTTCGGCTTCTCTGACCTGCCCGGCTTGCGCGCTTCCTTGATCTGCCGGTCCACGTGGTCGGCGATTTCCTCGTCCCGGCCGCCGACCAGGTGCTGATAGATCATCGCGGCCCGGACCGTGGAGTGTCCCATCCGGCTCATCAGCTCCCGTGTCGTCGCGCCACCGGTCGCCGCGAGGGTGTTACCGGTGTGCCGGAGATCGTGGAAGTGGACGCCCTTGATTCCGGCCGCCTTCAGTGCCGCCATCCACACCCCGTGGAAGTTGTTCCGGCGGAGCCTTCCGCCCCGAGGCCCCACGAAGAGCACCCCGGTACGGCCGCTCTCGCCGAAGATCCGTAAGTGCTCCGTCAGCTCCGGAACCAGCGAAGCGGGGAAGGACACCGTACGTATCCCGGCAGCGCTCTTCGGTGCCTTGATCTCTGCCTTTCCCTTCTGCGGTTCGGCCTGCGCCCGCCGCACGCGGACGTACCGCCCTTGCAGGTCGATGTCCCGACGTTGCAGGGCCGCCAGCTCCCCGAAGCGCAGTCCGGTGAAGGCCGCCAGCAGCACCATGACCCGGTACCGGCCCTCGATCGCGGCGGCGACCGCGAAGACCTCCTCCACGGTCAGGACCGGACGCTCCGCTGTCTTCGTGATGCCCGCACCCTTGATCCGGCACGGATTGCGCTGGATCAACCCGTCGTCCACGGCCGTATTCAGGATGGCCCGCAGGATCTGATACGCCTTCACGACTGTGGGTTCCCCAATGCCGGCCTCCAGCAGCTCCGCCCGCCAGCGGCGTACTGGGGGCGTGTCGATCTCGGCGAGGGCGAGCGCTCCGAGTGTGGGAAGGATGTGCAGCCGAAGTACGCCGCCGTTGCGGCCACGGGTCGTGGCCGCGTAGTCCCGCTCCCGGAACCAGGTGTTCGCGTAGTCGCCGAAGTTGGACTTGCCCGCGTCGGGGTCGGTCCACCGGCCCCGCACGATGTCCCCCTCGATCGCCGAGAGCGCCACCTCGGCATCGGTCTTGCTGGGGTAGGTGCGTTCGCCGTTCCTCAGTAGCTTTGTGCCCGGGTCCGGATAGCGGATCTGCCACCGGCCGGAGGAAGCTGACGGACCGCGCCGAAGCGCCTCTTGCGTCCACGGTTGTTGGGCATCAGGCCACCGCCCTTCCGATGCGACGAGAGATCGGGCGAGTCGTGTTCCGCGAGATGAAGTCGTCCAGTGCGGCTTCCGGGATGCGTACGTGCCTGCCGACACGGACGAAGGTGATCCGCCGCTCGGCGATGAGTCGGCGCGGAAACCGGACCGACGTACCGAGCCGTTCGGCCGCTTGCTGCACGCTCAGGAGGCGATCAGCCATAGTGCTTCTCCCTTCCCGCGCAGAGGTAGCGATGAGTGCCGCCTCAGGGCTGTAGCCGCGCCCCACATACCGCCATTGGCCGACCGTGACCGTGGCCCGGTCGCCGAGGCCGAGCGCCCCCCGCTGTTCCAGGGCGCGATGCTCGGCACGGGCCTGCCGGAGGGCGGTCAAGGTGGTGGAGTAGCGGCGTGACTTGGTGGAGAAGTGGCCGCCGTAGCCGAGCATGTGCGCCCAGCGGCGCAGCCCGAGCGGTTCGAAGGCAGGCAGGCCGCCGAGCCACCAGCAGGTTCCGATCATGCGGAGCGTGTGGTCCCGCACGGGCAGCATGACCAGGTCCCGGGCCCGGTGGATCCTGCCATCGACGGCGCCGGCCGCTTCCGCTCCCTTGGTGGCGTACTTGGCGATGTAGCGCGCCACGGCAGCCGAGGTCAGCCGCTCCCCCGCACCGAACGCAGCGATAGGCCGTACGTCCGTCTGTATGCCGAAGCTCAGCACGTGACGGCCGACGATCTCAGAGCCAGGAGCGATGAGCCGTGCCAGACCGGTCGCCCCGTGCACCGCGTCCGCCAGAAGGACCGTCGTCGCCCAGCCAGGCGGAGCCGTCCCCGCACCGTCCGGCCCGTCGAGCCGGATCACGGCATGGAAGTGCACCAGGCCGCGCCGCTGGTATTCGGCGACTTTGGCGTACGAAAGCCGCAGCGCGTCGGCCAGTTCGGTGCGGGTCTTCGACCGCCGGCCGCCAACGGCTGTGTCACTCCGCCGAGGGCCCGGGTAGCCGGGAAGTCCTCCGACTCCAGCCAGCGGGCAACCCGAACAACGCGTTCCATCCCGGCGAGGGCGTCAGAGTCGCGGGCCACACGGACGATGACCGGCGACGACGCTAAGCGAGTAGACCGCGTTGGAGCCGAGCCTCAGCAACTCGGCGCCGGTCGGGTCCAGCCCGGCCGTGGCGCACGCCTCGCGGAACGCAGCGCCCGCAGTCTCCACCGTGAACTCCGTGCCGGTGCCGTCGTCAGAGATCATGTCTCCGACCATACGGCGCCGCCGTGGCGCCCGACAGGTCGTCCTCACTAGAGCGAGGCAATGACCGAGGCGCGTGCCAGATGAGTGCCGCCGCTCCTGCCTCTTCTGGCTGGACTTCGATCATCTCCTCCGAGGCCACAGGCAGTTTCTTCACAATCTCCACCGCGTCGCACAGATCGGCCTCCACGATCACGCCTAGGGCCTGTCCGGCGGATCTTGCCGGACAGGCCACTGGTCCCGAGGAGGGCTCAGCGCTTGAGCGTGAAGGTGAAGTCGCCGGAGAGCTTGCCGCTCAGCCGGACTGCCGAAACGAGTTTCCCCTCCGTGATCAGTCTCTCGACCTCGGCCCGCGAAAGACCGCAACCTTCAGCGATCAGTCGCACCGGCCGGACAGGGATCCGCGCCGCACAGCGGACCGAGACGTCGATCACCTCGCGGTCCAGGTGATCCGATCCGCCGGTGTCGAGGCGCCAGGCGTTGTCCCAGTCGAGGGCGATGCGATTACGGCGCCGCACGACCGGATCCTGGAGCAGCTCAGCTGTCAGGCCAGGGTCGTTGTCATGCAGCCGGTCCAGCAGCTCAGGTCGTACGGAGCGCACATTCATCCGCTCCAGGACCGTGAGCTTTGCAGTTTCCCCGCAAGCGGTACAGAGCGCGAGGAGCCAGGCGTCGATGAGCTTGTGGTTTGCGTTGACGCGAAATTTACCGCTTGCCCGGAAGCGCTCGGACGCGCACGCGTGGCAACGGCGGAGAACGAGCGGCAGGCAGGTGGGCACGACCACCCAGTTTTTGAGCACAGAAGTACACCGGTTTCAGTGAGAAGTCCGCAGCAAAAAGCAGCGCGGCGCACATGCGCGACGCGCAACGAATCAGCGCTCGGGAGGTCTCACAGGGTGTACAACGGCACGTCCTTGACTAGACGACTTGGTTCGGCAGCACGGTAATGGCGCACAGCGGCGCTGCTCCACTGGTTTTCGAGCGCCGTCCTAGTAGCGCTTGGTCAGGTCCGGTTGGACTCGGCGCGCTCGGGAGATGTCCTCGCCGGACAGGCGTCATTGACCAGGGCGGACGATTCTGACGATCTTTGCCGACCGGGCACATCGAGAGGCAATCGCCGCAGGTCAGGCCGACCTGACCAAGCACTACTAGCTCTACAACTCGCTGTATCAGGGCGCGGTTGAAGAAGGCTCAATGATCGAAGCGCGTGCCAGATCCGTGCCAGATTGGGCAGCGATTAGCGGTCACGAGCGGACGTTCACGGCCTCGACCCGGCCGCCCCCACCCACCTGGGCCGGACCCAGGTCAGTGGCGTGATCGCCGGAGCACTCTCCTAAAGCGGGTGTCGCAGGTTCGAATCCTGCCTGGGGCACAAGCGCAAACGCCCCGGACCGATCATGGTCCGGGGTGTTTGGCATCTGAGTGTCACGCCCCCGCTCAAGGGCGGCGAGCGCGAAGACTGGGACGAGAAGAACGCGCGAGCAGTCGGGCGCAACTGTGAAGGCCAACGGTCCAGCAGGACCCGTCGAGCCCCTGACGTACATCATTGACCTAGGTGTAATCCAAGGCATGGCTCTCGACCGTGAGACCGTCGTGGCGAAGCTCGACGCGATCGCTGAAAACACCACCCTGGGCACGGGCTTCAGCTGTTCTCTTCCCGAGGACCGCGCGAAGGGTCTGCATGGGCGGGCGGCGTGCGCGCGGCGATCAGTTCGTGGAGTAGGCCTCGATGTCGGCGACGACGTTGACCGAGCCGTGGGGGTTGTAGAGGCCGACCGTGCCATGGGAGATGGGCAGGTAGGTGAGGACGGGTGTGGTCTGTCCGCGCATGAAGTTGAGCGCCGGCGCCGGGGGCTGGTAGGGGGAGCGGTCGCCCCAGGCGGTCAGGTACCCGTTGGCCGTGGAGCCGACGGCGGTCAGGTTCAGCAGTACCCCGGTGGCGTTGGCGGGGATCCCGGCGACGCCGGCGACCTTGAAGTGGAGGTTGCCGGTGGCCGGTATCGGACCCTTCCTGGCGCCGGTGCCCGAGCGTGTGTCCAGGACCCGCACCGGAGTGATCGGGTTCATGGGCTTGTTCACAGGTGTGCCCACCGGTCCGAACGGGACGTAATAGCCCTCCACCGAAGCAGTGAGGTCCACTGATCCGGCGTGGTTGCTGAGGGAGACCCGGCCCTGGGCGTCCACGGGAACAACGACCATGGCCGAACGGGTCTCCCCCGCAGAGAAGTTGAGGTTGGACGCGTTCGGCACGCTGCCGCCCGGCTGGTAGCACCTGCCACCTGGTCGATGGCCCGCGGACAATCTACGAGGTCTCGCGCCGCTACCCGTCGACGGGGCCCTCGTCGGCGCCGACTCTGCCCGGCTGGTACGGATGACGCCTGATGGGAAGCGGCGGCAGATCGCCACGACGGGTCAGGTCCCCTTCCTGCTCAAGCCCGATGCCGACGGCGGAAGCCGCGTACGGCTGGTCAGTCGGTCGCCTGGGGTCGGTGACGGTCGGCGGCGGTCATCGTGGTTGCTGTACTTCATTGCTGTACTGCACACGGCTCCGGAGGCACCGGGGGTCTCCGCTGTGCTGGCAAGGCAAACATGCACCCCGGGGTCGGCCCAGGCGGGTCTTCCGGCAGCCTAATGGCCACAGCGGTTCAGCTCCCGGTGGCCGTTGGTGAGGGGGCGGCCGTACCATCGCCGCGAGGGGGTGCGATGCCTGAGCAGGATGGCCTTATCGAAGTCTGGCGCGTCAGTCCGCAAGGCCTCAGTACGGGCTATGCACTTGCCGGTGTGACCGCCTTGGCAGCAGCAGTGCGCTGGCTGACCCTGGCCGTCCATCCCGACTTGGAACACCTGACTTCGGCAGCGGAGGCCACTGCGGTCGCGCTCGGCTTCGGACTGTCCTCATGGTGGAACCTGCTGCGAGTGCGGCTGGAACTCACCCCAGAGGTCATCATCATGGTGAATCCTTCTCGAAGAAGTGACGCGACGGGTCTACGACCTGCGGTCATCTAACCGATCAACGCTGGGACCTGCGGTTGAGCTGTCAGCGGTTGTCAGCGTTGGTCATCGCTGAGCGCCCTTTCACGGCCCAGAGACGGCCCGGGCATGGCGCTCACTCCTGTGCGCGAGCCTCGCGGACCGGCGGCGAGGGAGAGCACCAGGTCGTGCCGCCCGTCAGGGACGAGGACGTGCAGCCCCAGCACGAGACGGACGACGTAAACCTCAGGCGCGACGGGGACAGACGCCTCCGGCAGGGCAGCGAACGGCACGAAGCCGGCGCAGCCCGCTTCCATCAGTCCCGCGTGTGTCCAATCCACGACCCCAGTCTGAGGCCCAGGAGCCAGTGACCGTCGTCCTGGTAGGGGCCCAAAGCGTACATGTACTCGCATCCGAGTACGTCCACGAAGAACTCGCGTGCCTGATCGAGGTCGGGCACGGTGAGGCCGACGTGGTCCAGACGGGTCAGCCCAGGGATGAAGTCAAAATGGATCCATTAGCTTGCCTTCACGCATCCTACGGCACATAATCTAGGGAGAAAATGGCCTATCTCGGACGAGATGGCTTACGCAATGGATCCATTCCCGTGTCTCAGTCACTCTCAGGGAGCGCCCATGCCTAACCGTGACACTCTGACCCTCAGCTCGCCCTGGGTCGAGCTGAGCGCCTCAGCCGACCTTTGGGTCATGGTCGGGCGTGCCCTGGGGGGCGGACGCTGGTGCCAGTGGTCGGGCGGGGTGGGGATCGTCCCCCCGCTCATCACCCACAGCGCCCCGCCGCTGTGGACCTGCGCCCCCAGCGCCGAGTACAAGCCCAAGGCCCCGAGGAAGACCACGTGAGCGACACCGCCGAGATCCTGTACGGCCACTGCGCCTCCTGCAACCGCGTCGTACCCCTGCGGCACGGCACCCTCGCCCCGCACGACTCCCAGCCGCCGCTGCGCGTCTACTGCTATGGCTCCAACCAGGCCCCCGCGCAGGCAGAGCAACCCGACCCCGGCCAGCAGGGCTGCCCACGACACGGAGACTGGTACCTGGAGACGATGCCCTGCACCTGCATTCCCACCCCCGCGCCCCAGGCCCCGCCACTGCCCTTCCCTGACCCGTGGGTACCAACCGGCACCGCCGAGACCCACAAGGCCCCTGCGGCCACTTGCTGCGCCTGATCCCGCCCGCTACGTGGGCCCGGACGGCACGGAGAACAGCCAGTCCTTCCCGGACAGGCAGAAGCGCAGGGCAGAAGCGTGGTTTCCAACATCGAAGCGGGCATGACGCGCGGCGACTACATCGATCCGACCGCTGGCAGGACACGTTCGCGCAGTACGTCACCGCCTGGATTGCCAGCCACGGACCCGTCCACGCGAGAGTCCGTCGAGATGCGGCTGCGGCTGCATGCTGTGCCCCACTTAGCTTAGGTACGCGCCCGATGGCCTCGTTCCAGCCGATGCACATTCGCCTCTGGATACCGACCGCCAAGGCCGCACCCCTCCACAACGTCCGCCACGTCTTCGCCACCACCCCCGGACAGCGCGCAGGTTCGAGTCATGGGGTATCCGCGTGGTCCTTGCAGGCTCCCGTGCCTGCAAGGACCACGTCGGGATCAGGTCAGGATGCGTTCCGTCAGGTTGTGCACCAGGCCGTCGGCGGCGTGTGGGGTATGGACCCCGCCGAATATCTGGAAGTCGGGGCGGATCAGCACGACCGATGCGTTCAGCCGATCGAACCATTCGGCGTACTTGCCCTCGGTGTCCGTGAGTCCTCCGGGCCCGAAGTGGGCGCTGCTGCCGCCCAGTTGCTTCCAGTCCGCACGGTGGACCGGGGAGAGCAGATCGGCCGGGTCGCGGTCACGTCCGAGAAGGACGAAGCCCGGTGGAGTGATCACCTCGTCGAGCAGCCCCGTTCGCGTTCCCGTGCTGACCGTGGCCTGCAGCCCGAGATTGCCGCCGATCCCGTCGTCCTGCAGGGTGCCGCCCTGCAGGAGCCAGCTCTTGTCCATTCCCATTGCTTGCAGGCCCTCGGATCCGAGAGCCTTGAGCCCGGCGTCACGCAGCTCGGACTCTTCCGGATCGGTCATGCAGATCAAATGACCCATCCCAACGGTCTCTTCGACGATCTGCGCGACCTGCCCGGAGCGCTCGGCGGCGTAATCGTCGAGGAGCGACTCCTTGACTCCTCCCTTGGCCAACAGGGCAAGAAGCCAGGCGAGATTGGCGGCGTCACGGATGCCGGAGTTCAGGCCCTGGCCCAGGAACGGCGGCATCTGGTGAGCGGCATCGCCGGCGAGGACGGTGCGGCCCTTGCGCCACTGGCCGGCCCAGCGGCCACGGAAGGTGTACCGGGAGTGCCGGACCAGGTCCGCGTTGCCGGGATGGATACCCCAGGGCCCCGATCTACTTCAGGAGAGCCGTGGCCTGCGGCACTCCGGCGGATACGCTCATACGAGCCACCGTGGGTGTCGTCACCAGGTGGCTTTGGGTGACAGCCGACGACCCGGAGGTTTTGAAGGTGACGTCGCGCCCGGAGAGTTTGACGGTCAGGCCAGTCGACCCCGTGGATATTCGGTCCAAAGTCAGTCCCTTGGGGACGTTGTCCAGGGGAATGTCCCGATCGAAGATTCCGCTGATCAAATCCCATGCGGATTAAGGCAGTTGGTCCGAGGCAACGCTCACATCCTTGAAGGCGATGCTCGCCGGGCCTCCCTTCACCACCCGGGCGTTCACCGTGAGCTGTCCAACCATCGGGGCCATGACGGTTGCAGTGATGTGCCCGGGGGCCGACCCCGCTTTCACTTCGATCCCGAGCGCGTCGGACAGATCCTGGTACGAGACGAAGGCGGAGGCTGTGGCAGAACCGGCGTGCGCCCCGTTCGCATCCGAGCTCTTCCTGACTTTCGCCATGTGAACGTCCAGGTCCGTCCACCACCGATGGCGGGGTCCCTGGTCGGGGGATGCGGGTGCGGTGCCGACGTAGATCTCGTCAGCAAGTGTGCTGGACATGCGATGACTCTCTGGGGGCCTGGGAGGCCGATCAGGTGTGCAGCAGCGCGGGAAGCAAGGTCTGGTCGACACACCTGGCGAGGTAGTCGGCGTCGGCGGGCAGGCACTCGAATATCGGACGAGTGAGCATCAAACTGAGCAGGATCTGCGGCAGGAAGTCGGTGGCAGACGGTCGGCGAGGCAACTCGCCACGCTCAACAGCTCGATCGACGACCCCAATTAGGTCCGCGAACCAAGGCTCCACCAGCGTGTCTCGCACCGCTTCGGCGAGATTCTCGTCGCTCAGCAGAGCGTGTCCGAGCGCGGCGAACAGCGGCGCGTCCTTCTCCGCATGAGGCCCCAACAACTCGACCATGGCCATCAGATCGCCGCGGAGCGTGCCGGTGTCGATTTCCTCCGGTCTCATCGGCCGCGTGGCGTAGAGCGCGGCAGCCACCATCTGCGGTTTCCCCGGCCACAGGCGATAGAGCGTGGCCTTACTGCAGCGCGCCTTGGCCGCTACCAGGTCCATCGACAACTCGTCATAGCTGACCTCGCGCAAGGCATCCACCGTCGCGGCCAGCAACTCGGTCTCCCGTTCGGGGGTCATCCGAGGGCGGCGGATCGTCGCATCGTCGTTGTCACGTGACATCGGCACTCCATTTAGTACAGAACGGTTTCGTACCATCAACATAGAGCAAGCTCGGGAGAAACGCAACCGTACTATCTGCTGACAGTCGCGCCGGGGGGTCGGCCACCGCTTGGAACGGTTCAGCAGAGCGCTCCTGCTCACTTCCCGCGGGAGCGTCCTACCCCAGCGTGCCGCGTAACCGCTGGCCGGCGCACTGACCGCGGCGGCCCCAGGCCACGAGGTCCTGGCCGGGGTGAATGCGGCTCCCCGCCCCCGCACTCCTCGTGCCCGACATCGTCGTCCTGCCCACCGCGGCCGCGCCCGCGGGCAGAGCGGTACGTGGACGCCGCGGCCCATGTCCACCCGGCCGTGGAGATCACTGACGCCAACAGCACCGTGACCGTGCTCGCCGCCACAGCCCGAGGCGTACGCGGCCTCTGCGAAGTCCGAGACGCCGGCCCTCCCGTGCCCCTCACCGACGAAGGCCCGACCATCTACCGAGTCGACCTCGACGAGGCTTCGGACAAAAACCAACTCGCCCGCGGTCCGGGATGGCGGGCAACCGGCCGGCGCCCGCAGGTGCATCGTGGCTGACGCGGGGGGCTGCCATCCCGCCTGCCTCGACTCAGGCAAAGCCGAGCAGCCCTGGTCATCCCTGTCCAAATCGTTCGTACAGTGGCGCGCTCCATCTGGACAGGGACGACCAGGCCCGCTCCACTGGCGTGTGGGTCGACGGCAGACGGGATGGCAGCAGGGACAGTTGTGGTTCCTACCGGAAGAAAAATGCTGCGCCTCCCACTCGCGAGGGATCACATACGGTTAAGGATCACGTGCGGTCAGTTGACCTCGGGATGAGCCTGGCGCGTGGTGGCTCAGATCGGCGACCGCGTCCATGACGACCTCGACGTACCGGTTTCGGGAGCGCTGATAATGCATTTGCGAGTCCGGAACGAACAGGCGAGTGCGCCGGTGACAGCGGAGCCACGCCAGAACGGGCCGGCCAGCTCGTTCGAATCTGAGTGTGATGAGCGACACACACCATATATCCCTAAACCGGGTACTTTCGAACGATGGTTTCTGAGCGCGCGCTGCCAGCCGATTGGCTCGACCGCATGACCGCCGCGATCCCGACGGTCCGGAACACACCTCGCAGGCGGGCAGTGGACAGGCCTGAGTACATGGTGCCCGCCGCAGTGCCGGGGTCCTCCGATTTGGTCGGCGCGCCGATCGCGATGATCGACTCGGAAGGGACGGTGGTCGGGTGGACGCAGGCTGCCCAGCGGCTGGTCGGCTACTCGCACGCGGAGGTGGTGAGCCAACCCGCCGCAGTCATTCTGGCGTCTGCCGAAGACCGGGCGAAGGCATCCGCCTTCGCGGAGCAGTGCCGTGCCCGGGGTGGCTGGTCCGGCCTTGCGGCGCTGCGCCACCGCGACGGCCGCAAGCTCGAGGTGAGCCTGCGGGTCTCCCCGCTGTCGGGGCAGGACGGCAGCGCCCATTGGCTCGTCTCAGTGACCGACTTGGCCGCGGTCTCCTCGTCGGCGGTGAACGGATTGAGGCCATCGTCGCTTCTGACCCGCGCGCCGATCGGGATCACCGTCCGCGACCTGGAGCTGCGCTGCACCTGGCTGAACGACCTCGCAGAGCGCCGGGACGACATCCTTCCCGAGGTGCGGCTGGGACGGCGGCTGACGGAGGTGGTGGCCGGCTTCGAGGCCGAAGCACTCGAGGCGGCGATGCGGCAGGTGCTGGAGAGCGGTACCCCAGTGGTCGACCTTGAGTACCCGGCATGGAATGCGCGCCGGAAACACGCGTTCACGGTCTCCTACTTCCGCCTCGAGGACGCGGAGGGCCACGCGCTGGCCGTGTGCGGCATGTGCGTAAACGTCACCGACAGGGAGCGGGCGCGCGAACGCCTGGCGATCCTCAGCGAGGCCAGCACGCGGATCGGCACCACCCTGGACGTCATGCGGACCGGGCAGGAGCTGGCCGACCTCGCGGTGCCGCTCCTCGCCGACTTCGTCGCCGTCGACCTGACGGAGTCGGTCCCGCTCGGCGAGGAGCCCCTGGCCCGGCTGGGGCCGATGGGCGAGCGCATCCCCGTCTTCCGCCGCGCGGGCCTGGCATCGATCCACCCCGGGGCCCCGGAGGCCTTGTGCGCACGGGGGGAGGCGGTCTTCGTCCCGTCGGCCTCGCCCTACAACCGCGTCCTGTCCACCGGGAAGCCCTACCTGGAACCGGTCCTGGACACCTCCCCCGGCACATGGCTCGACCAGGACCCCCCACGGGCGCAGAAGATCCACGAGTACGGGTTCCACTCCATGATGGTTGTGCCGATCCACGCGCGCGACGCGGTGCTGGGCGTGGCGGTCTTCGCCCGTACCGAGGACCTGATGCCGTTCGAGGAGGACGACCTGCTGCTGGCCGAGGAACTCGTCTCCCGGGCCGCACTGTCTCTGGACAACGCCAACCGGTACACCCGTGAGCGCACCGCGGCCCTTGCCCTGCAGCGCAACCTGCTCCCACAGCGCCTGACGGGCGGGTGCGCGGTCGAGGTGGCCTCGCGTTATCTGCCGGCCGACATTCACCGCGGCGTCGGGGGTGACTGGTTCGACGTGATTCCGCTGTCCGGTGCCCGGGTGGCCCTGCTCGTCGGCGACGTGGTCGGGCACGGCATCAACGCCGCGGCGACCATGGGCCGGCTCCGCACCGCCGTGCACACCCTCGCCGACATGGACCTGCCCCCCGACGAACTGCTGGCCCACCTGGACGACCTGGCCATCCGCCTCACCGAGGAGGACGCCGACGCCACGGGCCCGGCCACCGCCGTGGTGGGTGCCACCTGCCTGTACGCCGTCTACGACCCGGTCACCCGGCGCTGCACGATGGCACGGGCCGGCCACCCCCCGCCCGCGATCATCGACCCGCACGGCCACGTCACCTTCCCCGACCTCCCCGCCGGAACCCCACTCGGCCTCGGACTGACCCCCT
>NZ_RJVR01000233.1 GCF_003999195.1 Streptomyces soli | reverse complement strand
CTGGTCGAAACCCGCGACCAGGACATCGACACCGGGATGCACCGCCTGGCCACCACCCTCGCCCACCCCCGCCTCCCGCTGGAAGACCTCGGCTCGGCTGCGCTCGACACCCTGCCGACCCGGGCGCCGTGCGACGACGTCACGCTGCTCCTCGCCCGCACCCGCACCCTCAGCCCGGACCAGGTGGTCTCCTGGGACCTGCCCACCGACCCGGCCGTCGTCAGCACCGCCCGGTCCCTGACCCTCCGCCAACTGACCAAGTGGGGACTTGAGGACCTGGCCACCACCACCGAGCTGATCGTCAGCGAACTGGTCACCAACGCCATCCGCCACGGCACCGGCCCCGTCCGTCTGCGCCTGATCCGGCACCAGGTCCTGACCTGCGAAGTCTCCGACACCAGCAACAGCCTCACCCGCCTGCGCCACGCCCGGACCACCGACGAGGGCGGCCGCGGCCTCTTCCTCGTCGCCCAACTCTCCCACCGACGAGGCACCCGCTACACACCGGACGGCAAAACCGTATGGGCCGAACAGGAACTCACACCCGCGGCACAGCAGTGAAGTACAGCAACCCCCCACGACCCCGACCACGGCCGGTATCGTCCGCCACGGGTCACATGGTGACCTGTAGGACCGCAGGCGCCCGACTCGGCTAGAGCTACGGATCAGAAGGTGACCGTTGCCCGTGGCGTGCCCGTGGGAGGGCACGCCACGAGGAGTCACGGGGGAAGAGCGGCGAGTCGCACACGATCGTGCAGATCAGCGTCTTGGCAGGTCAGCCCCCATTCGCATACGGGATCTTCCAAACTAGCGACGACCCCGGCGCCGGCACGAAGTGTCGATGCGGCATTCGACCTGATCGCGTCGGCTCCCGCTGACGAGGAGCTGGCTTAGAGGCCGCGGCGCTGGAGCAGCTGGTCGCGGCGAAGGCGGCGGGCGGGAGCTGGAGAGCCCCCGGGGAGCCGGACCTGCGGTTGACTTCGTGGCCGACAGTGTTGGCGCCCGCCGGCCGAGCCCAGTTGCAGGGTTCTGCCCGCATCTCCCTCATTGCGTCCAAACAGCGCTTCAGGCGACGGACGGTGTTGCCAGATCGGGCGGAGAGACGGCGCGTCGACCGTCAGGCTGTGCGAAACGCGGGCCAGCTACGTTCGGCAGGGGCGAGTGCGGCGGCCCGTTTTAGAGGCCGCGCGAATAGGTGGGGCGGCGTCGCGTGCCGATGAGCGGCGCCTGGCGGCGTTGTCGTCGGTCGATGACGTCCCCCAGCCTGGCGGCTGGGTGGGGGTCCCCCCGGCCGAAGGCTGGGGGAGTGCCCCCACCGCGTCGCCTCCCTCCTCCGCCTTGCCAGACTTGCCCCTCGCCCCGCTCCTTCACCCGCCCCACCTATTTGCGCGGCCTCTTAGCCGGCAGGTAGTGCCTGTTCACACCAGATGGTTTTGCCGATAGTGGTCTGGCGCGTGCCCCAGTCCTGGGTGAGTTGGGCGACCAGGAGCAGGCCGCGGCCGCCCTCGTCGAAGACCCCGGCGCGGCGCATATGGGGTGCGGTGCTGCTGGCGTCGGACACCTCGCAGATCAGCGTGCGGTTGCGGATCATCCGCAGCTCGATTGGGGGGGCGCCGTAGCGGATGGCATTGGTGACCAGCTCGCTGACCACCACCTCAGTGAGGAACCCTGCTTCCGCGAGCCCCCATTTGTCGAGTTGGTCGGCGGCCAGTTTGCGGGCGTGGACGACCAGGGCCGGGTCGGCGGGGATGTCCCAGGTGGCGACCCGGTCCGGGGGCAGGGTGCGGGTGCGGACGAGCAGCAGGGCGACGTCGTCGGCGGGTCGGTCGGTGAGCAGGGTCTCGGTCACGGTGTCGCAGGCGGCTTCCAGTGACGGCGCGGGCAGCGAGAGCGCGTGGCGCAGGTCGTCGAGCCCCTCGTCGATTCGGTGGTGGGATTCGACCAGGCCGTCGGTGTACAAGGCAAGCACACTGCCTTCAGGCAGTTGCAGTTCGGCAGATTCGAAGGG
Source organism: Streptomyces soli (assembly GCF_003999195.1). GTDB lineage: Bacteria > Actinomycetota > Actinomycetes > Streptomycetales > Streptomycetaceae > Actinacidiphila > Actinacidiphila soli. The sequence continues at coordinate 3,444 of NZ_RJVR01000233.1, read as the reverse complement.
CAGGCCCCCTAGGCCCAGTGGGGGGCAGGGGGGCAGGTCGAGGAAGTCGACGGTGCCGTCGGGGCTGACGAGGGCGGGTGCGGGGTGGCCGGCCCGCGCGAGGCTGCAGCGGCTGGAAATGGGGTCGTATACCGCATATAGGCAGGTGGCGACCATGTTGCCGCCGGGTCCGCCGTCGGTTGCGTCGGTTTCTTCGGAGAGACGTATGACGAGGTCGTCGAGATGGGTGAGCAGTTCGTCGGGTGGCAGGTCGATGTCGGCGAGGGTACGGACGGCGGTGCGCAGTCGGCCCATGGCGGCGGAGGCTTGGATACCGTGGCCGACCACGTCGCCCACGACCAGGGCGACACGTGCCCCGGACAGGGAGATCACGTCGAACCAGTCGCCCCCCACGCCGGCCTGCGAGCCGGTGGGCAGGTAGCGGTAGGCGGTCTCCACCGCCAGCAGCTCCGGAAGGTGGTGGGGAAGCAGGCTGCGCTGCAGGGTCACGGCGGTGGCGCGTTCGCAGGTGTAGCGGCGGGCGTTGTCCATGCACACGGCGGCGCGGGCGGCGACTTCCCCGGCGAGCAGCAGGTCGTCGTCATCGAACGGCTCGGGCCGCCGATGACGGACGAAGACCGCGACGCCCAGGGTGGTTCCGCGGGCGCGCAGAGGCGCGGTGATCACCGAGTGGAATCCGTAGTCGCGGGCCCGGGCGGTGCGGTTGAGGTCCTGCGCGAGCCAGTGGTCGAAGTCGGGGTCGTTCGTGATGTGGGCGAGGGCGGGTCGGCCGGTGAACAGGCTGCGAACACGCGGGGAAAGCTCCGAATAAATGTCGATCTCGCCCAGCTCAAGCGCGGCCTCGGGGCAGCCGTCCAGGACGGATGCGTGGGCTATGCGGCGTATGGCGACGGGGCCGGTGAAGGCTCCCGGGGTCGGCCCCTCACCGCTAAGTGCCGAGTCGAGCAGGTCGACGGAGGCGAAGTCGCTGAACTGGGGGACGGCCAGCTCGGCGAGTTCCTGAGCGGTGCGCGTCACGTCCAGGGTGCTGCCGATGCGGGTGCTGGCGTCGCTCAGCAGGTCAAGCCGCGTCCGGGCGATCATCATCCGTTTGAGACGTTTCTCCCGCTCCAGGCGGACCCGACACAGGATGAGGCTGATCGCGAACGCCAGAGCCACCACCGTGATGACGACAACGCGGCCGCCGACGGAAACGCTGTCGACCGCGAACCCATAGACGCCGATGGTCGTCGCCAGGGTGAGGGCGGCCACGATCAGGGTTCGCCGGAAGCGGAGCAGCGCGCCGGCTACAAAAGGTATGAGCACCGAGTACCCCGACCACCGCACGAGTCCCTCTCCCGCGAGCAAGAACTGCGCGACGGAGATCAATCCTGTACAGATAAGGAGCAGCGCGAAGACGCCCCATTCTGCGGACCGTGTGTGAATCACCTTGAGGTACTTCTGCAGCCCGGACACATTCTTCAGGCTCGCATATCGGACAAGTGATGACCATCCCCACGAATCCGACCCCTGCGAAAATCAGATGCTGTCGGCTGCGTCCAGCTCGGCCTTTCGCCGGCGTGCGTAGCCTTCCAGGTCGCGTTTGATGGTCATGACCTCTTCGACCGGAATGCGGATTGGCCAGCAGTGCCGGCCGTCGCACGAGCGGGGGAAGCTGCCGTCGATGAGCGAGATACCGCTGAGCACCACCCCGCCGTGGAGCGGCGGTGCCGGATCAGTCGATCAACCAGGGGACCTAGATTTTCGGCTTGAGAGTGCTTCCGGGACGGGGGGGACGCTCGTGAGCGCGGCCCAGATGACGGCAAGGCCGCCGGCCCAGGGCAGGATGCCGGACCAGGAGGCGCCGCGGGACTTCCAGAGCAGGACGAGGCATGCGGCGACTATCAGCAAACGGGCGGCCACCATCAGGGTCTTGCGTGATCTTGTGGACATGCGGGCACCCTAGGGGTCATCCGAGGTGGACGGAAGCGTCCGGATCAGCGCCAAATCCCGTAAGGGCGCTCATAACCAGCAATGTCCACACGGGCCATGACGGGTGGTGGCGGCGGAGGTTGACGGTGTACGCAGCCTTCACCTGGCTCTCAGGTTGCTCATATTTTCGGTCGCTAACTTCGCGGTATCAGAGTCCCATCGCTTTGAAATCCCCCCGCGAAAGGCACTCCCCCCACATGCTCGACGCCCCCACTACGACCCAGCGAGCGGACCCGATCCGCAATGCGCTGAAAAGTGCGCGGACCGGCCTCCTTGAGAAACGGGGCGGCCGGATCGCCCTCACCGCGGCGGTTGTGATCGTCGCGTTAGCGGTGCGCGCCACGATGTACAGGTACCAGTCGGGAGACTACGACTTCTTCGTGAGCCGCTGGTACGCGTACATCGACACCAACGGCGGGTTCAGCGCCCTCAAGAACACCAGCTTCGCCGACTACAACGTCCCGTACCTCTATCTGCTGGCGATACTGACCTATCTGCCGGTCCCGGTGCTCGCAGGGGTCAAGGCGATCTCGATCGCATTTGACCTGCTGTTGGCATTCTTCGTCCACCGCATCGTGGCCCAGCGCTACGGAAAACATTCCTGGCAGCCGATCGCGGCCGCGGCTGTTGTGCTGCTCCTGCCGACCGTGGCCACGAACAGCGGTTGGTGGGCACAGGCCGACTCGATCTACAGCTCTCTGGCGGTGGGCGGGCTCTACTTCGTCGTGCGCCGACGCCCGTGGTGGGCCTGCGTGTTCTTCGGGCTCGCCCTGTCCGTCAAGCTCCAGGCGATCTTCATCTTCCCGCTTCTGCTCGTCCTGGCCCTCTGCAAGTGGCTGCCGTGGCGGGCACTTCTGGCCATACCGGGGGTATACCTGGCCCTCGACATTCCCGCACTGCTGGTCGGCGCGTCGCCCGGTGACCTGCTGACGATCTACGCCCGGCAGACGGACAGCTACCAGTCCCTCACCCTCGGCGCGCCCAACATCTACCAGTACGTCACGGCGGGCGCCGACGCCGGCGCCTGGCGGACAGTGGGCATCGGTCTCACGGGCCTGGTGGTGCTGGCGCTGACTGCGTGGGTCGCGCTGCGGCGCACTAGGCAGGAGCCGCTGCGGATCGGTTGGCGAAGGCCCGAACTGACCCAGAACCGGCTGGTGTTGCTCGCATCCGCCTCGGTCATCGTCGTGCCGTACCTGCTGCCGGCGATGCACGAACGCTACTTCTACCTCGCGGACGTGTTCAGCGTCCTGGTGGCGTTCCACCTGCCTCGTCGGCTGTGGTACGTGCCTGTGCTGGTGCAGACGGCGTCCTTCGGCGCGTACTGGCAATACCTGTCGACGCAGGGCGACATGGGCGACATGGGGTCGGGCGGCGGGTTCCCCGGGGGCACCGGCGGGGGCGGTGGCCCGGGCGGGGGCGGCCGGCCCGGCGGCGGTGCGGGTAGCGCTACGGGCGGCGGCCCGGGTGGCG
>NZ_RJVR01000200.1 GCF_003999195.1 Streptomyces soli | reverse complement strand
CCTGACCTTCGAACCAAGATCAGGATGATCGGACGACCACGAGGTGGGTCAGATTTGCTCCGCCGTTCAGCGGTCAGTTTTCACCCGACGTCGACACGAGGCAGCTTTCGACGCGGGTTACGCCACATACGGGAACATGGCCGTGGTTGTCCGCTGACGTGTCTGACCCCAACAGAGTGGGCTGCTCCCGGGCTGTGCTCTCCAGTCATCGGCCGACCCGGGCAAAGCACTGCAGGGAACAGGCACAACTCGTGCCGCCTTCCGACCGGATGGTTACGGATGGACCTGCGGCTTTGTTGCGTCCTTGATTGCTCTCGGTCAGCCGGTTCCTGCAGGTCGGCCGAATCGGGCGACAGAGTCGCACAGGCAGCGGACTCGGCCTGGCCATCGGCCACGACATCGTCGCTGCCCACCACAGCAGCACCCACATCGAGGACAACGTGCCCGGCGCTCGCCTCGACGTAAGCCTCCCCGCTGCCAACAGCTGACCATCCCTTGGGACCTGGTGCCGGACGATCCGGCGGCAAGGTGGGCCAGGGGTTGTTCAGGCGGAACTCATGGCAGAAGTGGGCTCGTGTTCGGCGGGCTCGCTGGTGGACGTCTGTGATGCGCTGCGGCGTCCCACGAAGCCGTAGGACGCGCCGACGAGCAGTCCGCCGCCGACGAGGTTGCCCAACCCCACCAGCAGCAGGTTCCGGGCGAACGCGCCCACGGTTGCGCCCTGCACATGCTCGAACAGGCCAAGCGAGAAGTAGGTCATGTTGGCCACGACGTGCTCGAACCCCGACGCGACGAATGCCAGCAGGCACCAGAAGATCAGCGTGAGCTTGGCGCCGTCGGACTTGGTCCGCGCCGCCATCCACACGGCCAGGCAGACCAGGAAGTTGCACAGAACACCGCGGAAGAACAGCGCCGAGCCGGACTCGGCTGCTTTGACTTTGATCACGCTCGCGAGCAAGGCAAGTCCCGGGGCGGCGTGGCCCGGGCTCGCTCCGGAGCTGAGGACACCGCTGGCATGCACCAGCCAGGCAAATACGACAGATCCAACAAGGTTCCCGACGAATGACCCGAGGATCACGGCTATGGCGCCGCCGATGCTGGCGCGTCGGGCGATCACCCCCTGAACCGTGGTCATCATGTTGCCGGTCGACAATTCGGCGCCGGCAAAGATGACCAAGGTCAGTGCGACGCCGAACACCAGGCCCTCGACCAGTTTTGTCCACGGCGACGAGGCGGCCAGCAGCGGGCCGGCAACCGAGAGCAGCAGCACTACCGCGACCCCGATATACGCGCCGGCCAGCATGGAGCTGACCAGGTAGCGGCCGGGCTTACGGAGATTTTCAATCTTGCCGGCGGCCGTTTCTCCCTGGTCAGCAAGGGCCGTAGATATAGAGAGGGGCACGATTTGGCCTCCTGAGATGCAATCCGCTCGTGCGATCCGACGCTTTCTTGCCCGGTGACCCCGTTGTCCATAACAGACGTATGGCGACTTGGTAAGCCGAGGGCGCCGACCACCTAACTGTGTCATGCAACTATATGTGAAATTGAATTGAGCCAAGTGAGACTTGAATCACGTCACAGACGGCCACTATTCAGTTACCTGATCTCGGTCAGCCGGTTTCTGCAGGTCGGCCGAATACGGCGACAGAGTCCTAGATTCCTAGAAAATGAGCCTTGCATGCCCGAAAAACAGGCCTCACGACGGCCAGGCATCCGCCATATCGAAGGAGACCACCATCCCGCCGAATCGACTTGGCCCAGCGCGCCAGGAGTCGAACAGGGTTGGCCGTTCCGCCGCCCTGCGGCCTCACCTTGTCCGGCGGCAGCACCGCCGCGCGACCTCCCACAATGCGTCCGGCACGATCCATCCCCAGCGCCCACTCCCCATGACCGGACATCAGCCAACTCACCACGTAAGACACGCTGTTACAACGGTTAACACAATGAGGTGGATCGGCTCAGGTGGCCGTGTCTGGCGGGCGAGTTGGGCCTCGCGCGGGTCGTGGGGAGCACTTGCCAACCACGACGGCGTCACCCAGCTCCTACCCCTGCTGGACGCAGTCCCACCCGTGCGCGGCCGACGGGGCCCGCGCCGCAGGCCGGACTCGCTGTTGGCCGACCGCGGGTACGAAGACGACGTCTGCCGCGACCAGGTCCGGGCCCGCAGCATCGTGCCGGCCGTCGCCCGGCGCGGCACTCGGCACGGCACCTGCCGCTGGGTCGGTGAGCGGACCTTCGCCTTGCTGCACGGCTTCCGACGCCTGCGCGTCCGCTGGGAACGCCTGACATCCACGAAGCCTTCCTCAAACTCACCTGCTGCCTGATCACCCACCGACAACTCAACTCATCGTGCTCGCCGTTGTTAGGCTCTACGATCCCGCCGTCTGTGGCCATGGGGGATCGCGCTGACCAACTGGGCACGTCCCGCCCGACTTCTATGGCTTCAACATCGCCGCCCTGGTGTGGATCACCTCCACGGGGCCGGTCCCTTCACGAAAATCGTCGCTGAAGTCATCAGTCAGTCGTCCTGTTTCCAGGAGGCGGTGGGCCGGCCGTTCACGCACCGTACTCTGAGCTCGACCTTGCCAGCGCTGCCCTCGAAGGTCACGTCGGCATACTCGTCGGGCCCCCGATCGGCGCGCTTGACGCCGAAGCCCGGCGCCGGAGCCCATGACACCAGCCGCACCGTTGTGCCTTGGCACTTGGCGACGACACTCCCGCCCGGCGTCGACAGCACCTTTGTGGCCGCCGCAGTAGATGAGGCCCCCGCGGTCGGTGTCACGGCGGGCGAGCTCGGGCTCGGGCCGGCCGGCGGTGAGGCCGTCGCCGACGCAAGCTGCCGCGCGACCTGCTGCGGGGTGACCACCTCACCGCCGGCGGACACAGCGATCCCGTCGCCGATGACTTGGACGGCGACCAGACCGGTGAGTGTGGCGGCCACCGCGGCGGCCAGCCAGCCGACCACGGCAAGGACAGGGCGGTGAAGCATGGGCACGACCTTGCCGCGACGGCGGTTAAGAACAGGACCGGGGAACCCTAAAGGACAGTTAAGGTGCCGGCCTACCGGCCGGTCCGGGATAGCGTGCCCGCTATGACGCACTTGCTGCTCATCGAGGACGACCCCGCCATACGGTTGCCGCTCATGCGTGCCCTGCGCGAGCACGGCCACGCGGTCGCCGCCGCACATACCGCGATGAGCGGCCTCCAGACGGCACTTGACGAGCGTCCGGAGCTCGTGGTGCTCGACCTCGGGCTGCCGGATCTGGATGGCATCGAACTGCTGCGCATGCTGCGCGCGGTCAGCCCCGTACCGGTGATCATCGCGACCGCACGGGACGATGAGGCGGATATCGTCCGAGGCTTGGACGCCGGCGCCGACGACTATGTCGTGAAGCCGTTCACCGCCGCGCAGCTCGAGGCGCGGATCCGGGCGGTGCTACGGCGGGGGCCGGGCCACCAAGGCGGCCCGGCCCCGATCGAAGTCGGGGGCCTGCGCGTCGATCCCGGCGCCCGCGAGGCGAGTCTGGACGAAGTCCCGCTCGATCTCACCCCCCGTGAGTTCGACCTCCTGCGCCATCTCGCGAGCCGGGCCGGGCAGGTTGTCACCAAGCGCGAGCTCCTCACCGAGGTCTGGCAGGTGCCCTACGGCGGCGCCGACAAGACGGTGGACGTACACCTGTCCTGGCTGCGCCGCAAACTCGGCGAGACCGCCCAGGAGCCCCGCTACCTGCACACCGTGCGGGGAGTCGGGATCCGGCTGAGCGCACCGGCGCGGGAACGATGAGACGTCGGCTGGTGCTGCTCGTCGCGGCCACCATGTGCCTGGCGCTCCTCGCCTTCGTGGTGCCGCTGGCGCTGCTGCTGCGCACCGTGGCGCAGGACCGTGCCGTCGTCGCCGCCGGCGCCGATGCCCAGAGTCTCGTCCCGCTGGTGGGGACCGCCGACCCGGCCACCTTGCGCTTCAGCGTCGAGCAGACGGCCGCCGCCTCCCGCGGCCCGGTCACCGTCTTCCTCCCCGACGGGACGGTGCTCGGCACACCGGCACCCCGCACTCCCGCCGTGCAGCTCGCGGCCAACGCCGGAGTCAGCCGGAACGTGGAACAGCCCGACGGCCGCGAAATCGTGGTGGCGGTGCTGGGCCGGCCCGACGGGACCGCCGTGATCCGCGCGTTCGTGCCCGCCGCCGAAATGACCCGCGGGGTGACCCAGGCTTGGTTGGTGCTCGCCGGTCTCGGCATCGCCCTCCTGCTGCTCGGCCTGCTCTTCGCAGACCGGCTCAGCCGCACCCTGATCGCCCCCATTACGGAGCTGTCCGCCGTGTCCCACCGGCTGTCCCGGGCCGAGCTGACTGCGCGCGCCCGCCCCGCCGGACCGCCGGAACTGCGCGAGGTCGCCGGAGCACTCAACCACCTGGCGGGACGGATCCAGGAGTTGCTGCGCGAGGAGCGCGAACAGGTCGCCGACCTGTCCCACCGGCTTCGTACCCCGCTGACCTCCCTGCGGCTGGAGGCCGAGTCACTGACCGAGCCCACCGACGCGGCCCGCATCGCCGCCCGCGCGGACGCCCTGGAACGAGCCGTCACCGCACTGATCAGCCAGGCCCGCCGACGCAGCGACGGCCACGCGGAAAGCGCTTGCGAGGCGAGCGCCGTCGTCCGCGACCGGGTGGCGTTTTGGACCGTGCTGGCCGAAGATACCGGCCGGTCAGCCGCCCTCGACGTGGCAGCGGACAGCCCGTTGCTCGTCCGGGTCCCCGCTGACGAGCTCGCTGCGGCCCTGGACGCTCTCCTTGGTAACGTCTTCGCTCACACACCTGAGGGCACCGCCTTCACCATCACCCTGGCGCCCCGGGCAGGCGGCGGAGCACTGCTGACGGTGGCCGACGACGGCCCCGGCCTGCCCTCCGACCAGGTCCAGCGCGGCGCGAGCCGGGGCGGATCCACCGGCCTCGGCCTGGACATCGCCCACCGTGTCGCTCAGACCAGCGGCGGACGGATCAGCCTGTCGGCCAGCGCTACGGGCGGCGCCCGCGTGATGCTGGAACTGGGCCCGCCCTCCTCAGCCCCGGCCACGCGGGAACCGTCTTAGTGCGCTCTTAGCACCGACGCAGCGCGGCCCTATCCCCTCCCACGCGAACCTCATGGCACCGAACCGTAATCCAGGAGGATCGCCATGAAACGCACACCTCTGATCCTGCTCTCCGCCGCAGCGGCCGGCGCTTTCGCCATCGGCGGCACCGCCCTGGCGGCCGGCGGCCACGACACAGCCCTCCTCCAGGGCGGGTCGTCGCCGGCCGCAACCGTGACAGCCACCGCACCGTCTCCGTCCACCACAACAGCCTCACCGACCAGTGCGCCAGTCAGCCGGGAACGCGCCGCCGGCATCGCCCTCGTTCACACCGGCGGTGGCGAACTCATCGAGGCTGAGCCGGAAATGGAGCACGGCCGCCCGGCATGGAGCGTAAAGATCGTCCTGAGCGGCGTCCGCCACGAGGTATACATCGACCGGAACACCGGCCAGATCATCAAAGCGGAGCAACAGCCCGCAGGTGACGACCGCGGAAGCGACGACCGCGGAACCGACGACAAGGGCGGCGACCACCACGGCGGGCAGCGCCACTGAGTACTCCGGCCCTGCCGAAGGGCCGGGTGCGGGAGCGTGCACGCAAGGCCGCCGTGCACGCTCCCGGTCACGTCGGACTGCTGGACGTACGCTTGTTCTTTATCTTCTAGCTGCTTGAAGTGCGGTCGTGCCGAGTTCGTGTTTGACGGTCTTCCCGACGTCGTAGCCGGGTGCCGGGTGCCGGTTCTTGGCGCCGGGTGGGCGTCCTGGGCCGGTGCCGCGGAGTTTGAGAACATGGGCCCGGCAGAGCACAAGCGAAGTGGGCGGCCGAGGGAGGAGGCCGGCCACGGAGCGCGGGAGCGGGCGACCATGCGAGCCCGACGGCCTCGGCCGCGACTGACACATCGACGTCCCCGGCCGGCAGCCCGGACCCGTACACGGCACGGCCGCAGACCTGGCGCGCTGGCTCTCCGGCCGCGGCAGCATCGACCGCCCACCCCTGGATCGCGGGCTGTGACGCCGGCTCGCGTGCTCGCCGTTCCGGGTGGCGCGTTGGCCGGTGGCGGTGCTGCCGCTACGGGAGTGCCCGCAGGTCGCGGACGATGTAGTAGAGGCTCGGGGCCGGCGCGGTGTCCTCGGCCGGTGGACCGGATGGGCGTGAGCCGGGACGCAGCACCGTTCACACGAACAGGCAGCATTCGGTCCGACGGGGCAGGTGCGCGTGGGCGGGAGCCGCGAGATGATGAATGGCTGTCCGTGAAAGGCCAGATGAGCCACGACGATGAGGTCGGTGAAGGACATGCCGGTATTTGGTGACCTCCGGCAGCGCAGGGCGACGCTGGAGGATGAGTGGTCGCGCTGGGTTCCGGAGCTCAGGGCAGGGACCGCGGCCCGTGGCGGGGCACTGCGCCCCGAGGTCACCGACTCCTGGCTCCGCTCCCTGAACACCGTCGATCCGGACAGGAACAGCGCCCCGGTGACGGACGGCGGTGTGGTGCTCCCGCGGTGGGAGGGCTCGCCACTGCGTGGCCCGGTCGAGGGCCTCGCCGACGAGCTGCACACCATCGCGGACGACGCGGACTTCGTCGCCGCCGTCACCGACGAGTCCGGCACGATCCTGTGGACCTGCGGTGGCCGGGTGATGCGGCGGCGGGCGGAACGGGTCAACTTCGCCCCAGGCGGCCGGTGGGACGAGTCCGCGATGGGCACCAACGCGCTCTCCCTCGCCCTGCGCACCGGCCTCCCCAGCAGCGTCTTCTCCGCCGAGCACCTGGTGGCGGCGCTGCACAGCTGGGTCTGCTACTGCGCACCGATCCACAGCCCCGACGGGCGCATCCTGGGGGTCCTTGACCTGTCCACCACCTGGGACCGCTCGCACCCGCTGGCCATGTCCACCGTGCGCACCCTGGTGTCCAGCATCGAGGCCAGGCTCCGCACCGAGCGGTACACCCAGTACGTTCCGCGCCCCGGGAGTGGCCCGGACCAGGCCGGGGCGGGGCTCAGGCTCACCTGCTTGGGCACCGCGGAGGCCGAGCGCGACGGCGTACGCCTGCCGCTGCGCCCCCGACAGCTGGAGATCCTCACGCTGCTCGCGCTGGAACCGAACGGCTTCTCGCCCGAGCGCCTGCGGCAGGCCCTGTACGGGGACCGCCCGGTCACCGCATCCACCTTCAAGGCCGAGCTGTCCCACACCCGGCGAGCGCTCGGCGGTCTGGTCGCCACCCGCACCTACGCGCTTACCGCGCCGATCGCCTGCGACGCCGTGGAGGTCCTTGACTGCCTGGAGAGCGGCGACGTGACCGGGGCCGTGCGCCGCTACCGCGGACCAATGCTGCCGAAGTCGGAGGCCCCCGGCATCCTCGAGTGGCGTGAGCAACTTCAAGTCGCCGTGCGGGAGGTGGTCCTTGCCAACGACTGCCCCGAACATGCCCTGCGCTACGGCCAGCAGGCGCCGTACGACGCCGAAATCCACCAGCACGCGCTGCGCGTCCTCGCCCCCGGCGACACCCGCCGGGCCATCGCGGCGGGCAGACTGGCGACGGCCCTGCGCGACTGACCGCACAGGCGACCAGGCACGCACCGCCTCAGCGCGACCCCAATACCCCGGCACGTGCCAGTAGCAAGTGACCCCACCGCGCCAACCTTCCACCAACCTCACGGAGCGACAGTGACGGCCAGCACGACGGCCGACGGCCGATGGCCGTCTCAGCACTCCCCCACTCGTCATCCAGCGAGGTGAGCCGCAATGGTGTACGCGCAGCCCGGAACCGAAGGCAGCATCGTCAGTTTCCGGCCCCGGTACGACAACTTCATCGGCGGCGACTGGGTCGCACCCGTCGACGGCCAGTACTTCGACAACCCCTCCCCCGTGAACGGCAAGGTCCTGTGCCAGGTTGCACGCTCGCAGGCGGCTGACGTCCAGCTGGCCCTAGACGCTGCCCATGCCGCCGCCGGACAGTGGAGCCGCACGTCGACCACCGAACGCGCCAATATCCTCAACAAGATCGCAAACCGGATCGAGGAGAACCTCGAAAAGATCGCGGTGGCCGAGACCTGGGAGAACGGCAAACCGGTGCGTGAGACGCTCGCCGCCGACCTCCCGCTCGCCATTGACCATTTCCGCTACTTCGCCGGTGCTATCCGCGCCCAGGAAGGCAGCATCGCCGAGATCGACGCCGACACCGTCGCCTACCACTTCCACGAGCCGCTCGGGGTGGTCGGGCAGATCATCCCGTGGAACTTCCCCATCCTGATGGCCGTCTGGAAGCTCGCCCCGGCCCTGGCCGCGGGAAACTGCGTGGTGATCAAGCCCGCCGAGCAGACTCCGGCCAGCCTGCTGCTGGTCATGGAGCTGATCGCCGACCTGCTGCCACCCGGTGTGATCAACGTCGTCAACGGCTTCGGTGTAGAGGCGGGCAAGCCGCTGGCGTCCAGCCCGCGGGTGGCCAAGGTCGCCTTCACCGGCGAGACCACGACCGGGCGGCTGATCATGCAGTACGCGTCCGAGAACATCATCCCCGTCACCCTGGAACTGGGCGGCAAGAGCCCCAACATCTTCCTGCCCGACGTCACCGCCGCCGACGACGACTTCCTCGACAAGGCCGTCGAGGGTTTCGTGATGTTCGCCCTCAACCAGGGCGAGGTGTGCACCTGCCCCTCCCGCGCCCTGATCCACTCCTCCATCTACGACGAGTTCATCGCCCGCTGCATCGACCGCACCAGGGCCATCACCAGCGGCAACCCGCTCGACCCGGCCACCATGATCGGCGCCCAGGCCAGCAACGACCAGTACGAGAAGATCCTCTCCTACATCGACATCGGCACCAAGGAGGGCGCCGAGATCCTCACCGGCGGCAACCCCCGCACGGTCGAAGGCCTCGAGGGCGGCTACTACATCGAGCCGACCATCTTCCGCGGCACCAACGACATGCGCATTTTCCAGGAGGAGATCTTCGGGCCTGTCGTGTCCGTCACCACGTACGACTCGGTCGACGAGGCGCTGAAGATCGCCAATGACACCCTCTACGGCCTCGGCGCCGGTGTGTGGACCCGTGACGGCAACACCGCCTACCGCCTCGGACGGGAGATCAAGGCCGGCCGGGTGTGGACCAACTGCTACCACGCCTACCCCGCACACGCCGCCTTCGGCGGCTACAAGAAGTCCGGCATGGGCCGAGAGACCCACAAGATGATGCTCGACCACTACCAGCAGACCAAGAACCTGCTGGTCAGCTACTCACCGAAGAAGCTCGGATTCTTCTGATGGGTGAGCGACGCCAGCGACTCACGCGAGCAAGCGAAGTGGGCAGCCGAGGGATGGGGTCGGCCACGGAGCGCGGGAGCGGGCGGCCAAGCAAGCAACATGAGCACAGCGATCCGTCCGATCGGATCCGCCGCGTCGAGCTCACCCCGGGCGCCGAGGAACTCATGCGCAGGCTCACCGCACGGCACGGACCGGTGATGTTCCATCAGTCCGGCGGCTGCTGCGACGGCAGCGCGCCGATGTGCTACACGCGTGGCGAGTTCCGGGTCGGCGCAACCGACGTCCTGCTCGGCCACGTCGCCGGGGACACGCCGTTCTGGATGAGCGCCGACCAGTACGTGTACTGGCGGCACACCTACCTCATCATCGACGTCGTTCCCGGCCGGGGCAGCGGCTTCTCCCTCGAAGCGCCCGAGGGCGTGCGGTTCCTGGTGCGCTCCCGGCTGCTCACCGACGAGGAATGGGAGCGCCTGTGCACCGAGCCGCCCCTGCCCACCGGAGCCGACGACGCGTTGGACAGTCCCGCTCCCGGCTGACCCGGCACGCGACATCCACCGTAGGGCGCAGGCGGTGATGACAGTGGGGGCCGGACCTTGTGTCCGGTCCCCACTCCGTTCACGCCCGCTCGCCCGAATCTCGCACCACCGAACGGTCGGGGCCTTGCGCACACCTCTTGGTCTGCGGTCTTCGTCCAGACAGTTCACCATCACCAACTCCGACCACCCCAACCACACCGTCCAGACCCGCGCCGTGCACGCCCACCTGCGCCGGCGCAACGCCAACAGCAGACACCCCGATGTCCTGGCCGCCCAGCGACAGGAACGCGCCCGCATCCGTAGCGAGAAAGGCATCCGCTGGGGTGGTCGTCCTCTGAGCACCGATGCCGCTCAGCGTGGTGTGGTCGGCCGAATGACCGTCAAAGTCATGCCCGGCATCGTGACAGGTCAGGCCAGGACGTCTTCGTCCAGCGGTCGGTGCGAGGACCATTGCGGGTCAGGCGCCCTTTCGACTCATTCGCTGGTGGGTTGGAGGCTGATGAGGAGCAGGGCGATGTCGTCGACGGGGTTGGGGGCTTGCTGGATCAGGGTGTCGGCCAGGGCATCGAGGTTGCTCGCGTCCGTGCGCTCGAGAAGTCCGGCGAGTGCGGCGATGGCGTCGTCGGGGTCGACTCCGGGTTCTTCGATGAGTCCGTCGGTGTAGAGGAGGAGCACGCAGCCGGGCGGCAGGGGGACCTTCATGGCCGGGTAGTCGGCTTCTGGGTCGATGCCGAGCAGCAGGCCAGGAGGAGTATGCAGGACTTCGGTGTGGCCGTCGGCGTGGCGCACCAGGGGTCGGGGGTGGCCGGCGCTGGCCAGGCACGCGGCGTGGCGGGCGAGGTCGAGGTGGGCGTAGAGCGCACTGGTGAACAGGCCCGGGTCGAGGTCGATGAGCAGGCGGTTGGTGCGGCTCAGGACATCGCCGGGTGGTGCGCCGACGGTGTTGTGGGCGTGGACGGCGGTGCGGACTTGTCCCATGAGGGCGGCGGCGTCGATGTTGTGTCCCTGGACGTCGCCGATGGCCGCGGCGGCGGTGGTGTCATTCAGGCGGATGAGGTCGTAGAAGTCGCCGCCGACGTCCAAGCCGTGTCCGGCGGGCAGGTAGCGGGCGGCCACGTCGAGGCCGGGGATGTCGGGGAGGGTGTGGGGCAGCAGGGCCGCCTGGAGGCGGCCGGCGACGTTGTGCTGGGTGTCGTAGAGGCGGGCGCGGTCCAGGGCCTGGCCGATCAGGCCGGCCAGTGAGGTGAGGACCGCGCGTTCGGTGGGCGGGAAGCGGTGGGGCCGGTGGAGAGGTGGGCCGAGTTGTACCTGTCGTCCGCGGGCACCGCCGCTCGGTCTCATCCGTACCCGGAGCAACCTGTCTGCCGTCGGCACACGGAAGGGATGCGAGGAGCGGGCTCTGGGCGTAATATCTAGTTTATCGTTCAACGACACTCGGAGCCTCGGAGCCCGCAACGAGGGAAGAGTGCAGCGGCGTTTTTCCTTCGGCAGCAGGTGGCGGGACCGGCAAAACCGTAAAGGACATCACGTGACCAAGATCGCAATCATTACTGGCAGTACCCGCCCGGGCGGTCACCGCCCCTGAGCGGCCCCGGTGGCCGCGGTGGTGGACTCGCGCCCGCGAGGAGGAACGGGAGACCGCCGCGGCCCGGGGCCGGCATCGCTACCGGATGCAGCGCTCACCGCTGCCGCACCAACACGGAGTCACCATGAATACCATCGCCCAGGACACCTCGGGCCAAAGCATCGCATTCAAGCGGTCCGCCAGCCATTTCACGGACCGGATCACGGCCGGCGGTGAAGACGGGTGGCCGGTCGAGGCCGGACGGTACCGGCTGGTGGTGAGCCGGGCATGCCCCTGGGCCAACCGTGCGCTCATCTCCCGTCGGCTCCTCGGCCTGGAGGAGGCCATCTCCCTCGCCGTAACCGATCCCATTCAGGACGAGCGCAGCTGGCGGTTCACCCTTGACGCGGGAGGAAGAGACCCGGTCCTGGGCATCCGGTTCCTCAGCGAGGCGTACGAAGCCCGCGAGACCGGCTACACGGGCGGGGTCAGCGTCCCCGCGATCGTCGACATCCCTGCCGGCAAGCTGGTCACGAACGACTTCCAGCGCATGACCCTCGACTTTGCCACCGAGTGGATGTCACTGCACCGCGAAGGCGCGCCGGACCTGTACCCGGAGAACCTGCGCGGCGAAATCGACAAGGTGATGGACGCCGTCTACCAGGACGTCAACAACGGCGTCTACCGCGCCGGTTTCGCCAAGACCCAGCAGACTTACGACGAGGTGTACCGACGGCTGTTCGCGCGACTGGACCAGCTCTCCGAGCGCCTGTCCACGCGGCGCTACCTGGTCGGCGACACGATCACCGAGGCCGACATCCGGCTGTTCACCACGCTGGTGCGCTTCGACGCGGTGTACCACGGGCACTTCAAGTGCAATCGCAACAAGCTCAGCGAGGACCCGGTGCTGTGGGCCTACGCCCGAGACCTGTTCCAGACCCCGGGCTTCGGCGACACCGTCGACTTCGACCACATCAAGCGGCATTACTACCAGGTCCACGCCGACATCAATCCGACGCGGATCGTCCCGCTCGGACCGGATCTATCCGGCTGGCTGACCCCACACCATCGCGAGCAGCTCGGCGGGCGCCCCTTCGGCGACGGTACCGCCCCAGGCCCGGTGCCTGCCGCCGAGCAGGTCCCAGCCCACGGCCGCGCCGAACGGGCGTGACCGAACCGCATCAGGGCCGTGCCGCTCGTCCTCGATCCACCCGGGAACGACCAGTCCCCCGCTTGCGACCGGACCAGAAGGAACCTGCCTCATGACCGACTACGGACACGACCTGCGGTTCGGCGCATTCCTGACGCCGAAGGCCGACGGGCACGATGAGCTCGTACACCTGGTGAGCCTCGCCGACCAGATGGGGATCGACCTCATCGGCATCCAGGACCACCCCTACCAGCCCGCATTTCTCGACACCTGGACACTGCTGACCCACCTGGCCGCCCGGACCGAGCACGTGACGCTGTTCCCGCATGTCGCGAACCTGCCACTGCGCCCTCCGGCCGTCCTGGCGCACTCCGCGGCCACCCTGGACATCCTCAGCGGCGGCCGTGCCGAACTCGGTATTGGGGCCGGCGCGTTCTGGGACGCGATCGCCTCCCTCGGTGGCCCCCGCCGCACACCGGGTGAATCCGTCGCCGCGCTGGAAGAAGCCATTACCGTGATCCGGGCGCTGTGGACACCGGGCCCCGGCACGAGCTTCCATGGCCGCCACTACTCTCTCGACGGTGCCCGCCCGGGCCCCTTCCCGGTGCACCCCATGGGCATCTGGGTCGGCTCTTACAAGAGGCGCATGCTGGAACTCACGGGCCGGCTGGGTGACGGCTGGCTGCCCTCGTCGATGTACGCGGCCCCCGGTGAACTGGCAGGCATGAACCGGACCATCGACGATGCGGCCCTGGCTGCGGGCCGGGACCCCGCCGGCATTCAGCGGATCTACACCGTCGCCGGACGCTTCTCCCATCTGGCCACCGACGGTTTCCTCACCGGACCACCTGTGGGCACGGCAGCTGACCGAACTCGCCCTCACGCACGGAGTGAGCGGCTTCGTGCTCGTTCTTTCCGGCGCGGACGCCGAGCGCGACCTACGGACCTTCGCCGAAGAAGTCGCCCCCCTGGTCCGTGCCGAAGTGAGCACCGCCCGCGGCGTTACTGCGCCGGCGCTCGCGCCGACCCGTATCCCGGCGGGCGTCAGCGCCCCCACCGAACAACGGGCACCCGAGCACATCGACCTCTGGTCGGCAGATCCTCTGGGCGAGGCGACCCGCCCCCGCTCCCCCAAGAACCAGACGGTATCGACCGGTTCGGGCAACACGGGCGCCCGACTGGTGCTCATCCACGACCACCTGCGCAACGAGATGCGGGAGATCCGGCACACCGTAGCCCAGGTGGCAAGCGGCCGGCAGGACGCTGCCGCGGCCCGTTCGATGATTAACAGCCTCACGCTGCGCCAGAACTACTGGACCCTCGGAACGTTCTGCACCGCCTACAGCCGTACCCTCACCACGCACCACACCATCGAGGACCAGTTCATGTTTCCTGAACTTCGCAAGAAGCAGGAATCGCTGGGGCCTGTCGTGGAACAGTTGGAGCACGAGCACGAGATCATCGCCGAGATACTGGCCCGGCTCGACGCCGCACTGGTCACCCTCGTTCAGGACGACAGCCAGATGAGTGAAGTACAGGATCTGGCAGCGGTGCTGGACCGTCTTCTCACCTCACACCTCGGCTACGAGGAAGAGGAACTGGTGGAGCCGTTGTACCGGCTGGGAATCGACGTCTGACCTGTCCCCGGCCGGAGGCCCGGCGCGGAAGTCCGAACAGTCTGCGGGCCCTGTGCCCTTCAATGTTCGCGGAGAACAGGCCCGCCGACAGCGGTCACCGCCCACACCGCCTGGATCGTGGCACCGTCGGATCGATGCCGGCTCTGCTGGTCGAGGACCAGGTGGGGATGGCCGGCTGAGTGAGGAGCCCAAGCGGGGGTTCCCAGACAGGGCCGGGGGGCCTCTCTCAATTGACAGCGCACCAAGCGCACCAAGCGCACCAAGCAAGATTGAACCGTCTCCTTGAGGAAGCCGGGCGTTCGCCGACCGTGGCGGCGTCGCAGCCGCGGTCGGCGAACAGCCACGTGCTACTGCACGGTGATCGCCACGGTGGCCGCCGCTGCCGGCGTGGCGGTCACGTCGGTCGCCGCTGCGGTGAGCGTGTGCTGTCCCGGGGTCAGGTCCTTGGATGAGGAGCAGGTCCACGTGCCGTCGTCCGCCGCGGTGGCCGTACAGACCGGCGCCCCCTCCGCCGTTACGGTCACCTTCGCGTCCGGTTCGCTCGTTCCCGAGACGGTCGGACCGGCTGTGACGGTCGCGCCGACTTTCGGCGAGGTGATCGTCACCGGCGGGGCGAAGTCGGTGACGTCCGGAACGCCGTTACCGGTGATCTTCACGACGACGCTGTGCACCGTCACCTGACCACCTCCGTTGCGGAGTCGGAAGTCGGCACCGGAGTGCTGCAGACCGCCGAAGTAGGCGTCCGAGGCGCTCACCGTCGCGGTCTTCCAGGTGTTGGTTCCGGTCAGCGGGATGCCGGCCGTCGACTTGTAGGGGTCGGAGGTGCCGTTGTCGTAGTGCACGGCGAACGAACCGGAACCCTGGTCGTAGTAGGAGATGGTGAACGTCGCCGAGTAGTACCCGGCATGGGCGATCGAGTCGTCGATGTCGAAGTAGATGTTGCTCTGGGTGCTGGTGCGTGCGGTCAGACCGTCGATGACCGAGGCGGTCGTCGCCCCGTCGAAGCCGCCCGAAGGCTTCTCGTCCTCACTCATCCCGTAGGCGTAATCGGTCGATCCGACGACCGAGCCGACGACGGCCGTGCCGGGCGGCAGGTCGGAGGCATCGAAGCTGACCCCCGCCGAGGCGACACTGGCAAGTTCGCTCGGGTCGGCCACCGTGGCGTTGATGGTGTGCCGTCCCGCCTTCAGTCCCCCGGTGGGAGCGCAACTCCAGGCACCGGCGTCGTCCGCCGCGTCGGTGCACAAGACCGCCGTCCCCTCGTGCACGGTCACGACGCCGTTCGGGATCGTCGTACCCGAGATCGAAGTGGCGAGCTTGACCGTCGCACCGCTGCGCGGCGTGGTGATCGCCGGTGCCGGGGGGAACGCTTGCCGCTTCGGTACCCAGGGCCCTGTGGCGGTCACGCCGACGCTGTGCACAGTGATGCTGTGATCGGCGTGCAGCCGCAGGTCGGCCCCCGCGTTCTGCAGCCCGCCGAAGTAGGCTCCGTTGAGGGGGACTTCGGCGGTCTTCCAGGTGTGGGTGTCGGTGAGCGCGATGCTCCCGGCGACCTGGTAGGGGTTCTGCGGTCCGGCGTCGTACTGCACCGAGACGGCGCCGGTGCCGGTGTCGAAGTAGGACACGGCCACCTTCGCGTCGTAAGACCCGGTCGCGGCCACATCGTTGTCGACGTCGAAGTACATGTCGCTGCCGTCGAGCCCCGTCCCGGTGCCGGTGGTACGCGCGGTCAGGCCGCTCACGTCGGCGGCCGTGGTGGTGGCGCCGGCCGAGCCGCTGTAGTCGACCTGGGTCAGGCCGTAGCTCTGGTTGGTGCCGCCGAGAACGGTGCCGACGGTGGCGGTGCCGGACTGAGCGGTCTTGTCGAGACCGATCTGCGCCCCGCCCAGGTGCCGCGCCACGCTCGGCGCACTCCCGCTCACCTTCGCGAACGGCAGGTCCGTGGTGGGCGCGGAGACCTGCTGCACGCGGTACGACTTACCCGCCTTCACCGGGAAGGTCAGGAGGTCCTGGCTGCCGGCCGCCACCTTGTCGCCGTTCTTGCCGTCGACGACCTCCACCTGCTGACCCGCCCACGGGTTCTTCACCCGCAGTGTGCCAGTGGTCCCGGCCTCGATCGCGGCGGTGACGAGACGGCCGTCCTGCACCTGGACATCGACCTTGCCGCCGTCCTGGATGTAGACGCTGCCGCTGACGTTCCAGTCGCTCGGCCACGCCGGAGCGAAGCGGATGATGCCGTCGTAGTCCTGCGCGAGCGCCTCGTTGACCGCGGTCGCGACACCGGACTCCTGCTCGATGTAGGGCTGGTAGCCGACGGTGCTGCCGATGTCGGCGAAACCGTTCGGATACACCTGGTGTGCCTCGGTGATGGAGATCAGGTCGCTACGCACCTCGGCGGGGTTCTGCAGCCGCGCCGCGTCGATCGCGTCCATCGACCAGTCGTTGCCGCCCTTGTTGGGCCGGTGGGCGTAGCTGCGCTGCTCCAGGGTGAAGAGGTTGCTGTCCTGGTCACTCACCGTGTTCCACGGCCACAGCGGTTCGAGTTCGATGTTCTCGCCGTTGCGGCGCTGGGCCGCCGGTTCGTAGGAGATCGCGATCATGTCAGTGCCGGTCGCGTCCGCGGCTGCCGTCTCGGCCGCGGTGTAGTGCGGGTTGAGCATCTGCGTCCGGGTTGCCTGGTCGGTCCGCGGGTACGGCGGGATCTGGGTCTCGGCCTTCCTGACTTGCTGGACCAGTGCGGCGTCGGTGGTGTCGGCCGTGCCGAGCGCCTTCGCCGCCTCCTCGATGATCGGGAAGAGCGTGAGGTCCACCGCGATGTCGGTGGTGGGATCCTGGACGGCCCACTGGGTCTCGTGCGCGTTGGCGTTCGCGTGCAGCAGCCCGTCTGCGCCAACGGTCTGGTAAGCCAACTGGAACACGGCGGTGGACTTCATGAAGGGGAAGTACTTCTTCAGCATCGCGCGGTCGCCCGTGGCCTGGTACTGCTGCCACATGTACAGCGCCACCTCGGGGCCGCTGGAGATGTCCAGGGCGTTCCAGTTCGGGCTCGCGGGCTCGCTGCAGGACGCGTTGGCCCCGGGGCTCAGGTCGCCGCCGTTGCCGTTGAAGCGCATGGTCTCCGGCACGCAAGACCCGGGCAGGCCGCCCATCGCGGCCTTCGTCCACGCCTCGATCTGCGGCAGGTCGTTGGCGTACATGTCGAAGGTCGGTGTGTTCAGGTCGTAGTTGCCCGAGCTCATGTTCGCCGAGATCTGCGTGCGCAGATTCCACAGCCAGTACGCCGACGGCGTCCAGGTCTGGACGTCCTTGTTCCAGGCGAACATGTCCGCCTCGCCCGCCTGGCTGCCGGGGTAGATGCCCTTCTTCATGGACGCCGCTTCCTCGTAGAGGTAAAGCGTGCGGAGGTTCTCGATGTACGCGGCGCTGCCGTCCGCCGAGTCCATCTCGACCAGGCCCGAGTGCGTCCAGAAGCCCTTCCACCAGCGGTCCTGAGCGGATATCAGGGCCGGCTCGCCTAGGGTCGCGTCCGCGCCGATCAGATCGGCCGCGGTCGTGGCGGCGTCGCCGCCGGTCCACGCGGGGGATGCCACGACGACGCGGAACGTCCCGTCGGCATGCGGCTTGAAGCTGACCTTCACCTGCGTCGGGCCGGCGACCGTGGCTGTCACCTGCTCGCCGCCGGCGGTGATGGCCGCCAGCGAGCCGAACGTCTTTCCGCTGCCGTTCGGGGGACCACCATCCGCCCAGGTCTCGGCAAGGGTGCCGACGGTGCCGGACACCGCGGCGGCCGGCTTGCGGCCCGACCACAGGTTGACCGTGGCCGTCTGGGCGATGTCGGGATTCGCGCCGGCGACATCGACGATCAACTCGTCCTTCCCGGTCGCCACCCACGCCTTCATCGACATGCCGCCGCCCGACTCCCGCAGCACGCCGTCCGTCAGATCCAGCTGCCCGCTGAAGTCCGCGGCGTGCGAGATCACCGACAGGCCTGGGATGTTGAGCTGGCCGGGCGACTTGCGGTCCGGCATGGTGTCCGACCGGTTCAGCTGCGCGGTGAAGCCGCCCGCAGCCCACGCGGCCACACCCAGCGACCCGTTGCCCAGCGGCATGGACGCGGTGGGCGCCGCGTTCGGCGATCCGAGCACGATGTTGGATCGGCTGACGACCCCGGCCGGATCGAGCGCGAGCGCCCCGTGTTGCCAAGCCGTCGTCGCCCCCGTCGCCCCCTCGGCCGTACCGGAGTTCACGATGACGAGCCCCGCGAGCGCGGCAAGCACCCACCAGAGCGAGACGATGCGCCGGAACGGGACCCGGCGACGGCGGGGGGTGATCTGCACGATGCCCTCCAGGGCTGTACGACGCTCGACCAAAGAGAATGAAGAGTGGTCCGATGAATGAGCCGTGCGTGGGGCATGGTTGCGCGACAAGTAGGCGAGGGATGTCGTGAGGATCAACTAACGTCGGATGATTGTCCGTTCTAATCCACGCACCGAGCCGCTGTAAAGACCCGCGACAGACAAAGCGCTGACCGGCGATAACGCCTTGCAGCGGATCGCGCTGCGTCAAAGGGCACCCGGGGACACCCCGCGCTGGGGCGGTGACCGGACGGGGCCCGCCCTACCCAGAGCGAGCTGGCCGACCCGGACTTCTACTTCGACGCCCTAAGCCAGGTCCACATGGACTCGTGGTCCTTCGGACGGGTCGCGCTGGTGGGCGACGCCGCATGGTGCGCCTCCCCCGCCTCGGGCGCCGGCGCGGAACTCGCCCTGGTCGGCGCGTACCGGCTGGCCGGGGAACTCGCAACGGTCGGCGGCGACCACCGGCTCGCCTTCCCCCGTTTCCACGACAGCCATCGCGCCCCGGTCCGCCCCAAGCAGCAGATCGGCCCCAACGTCCGCCTCATGGTGCCCAAGACCGCAGGCGGCAAACGGGTCCGCGACGCCTTCGCCCGGCTGCCACTGATGCGCACGCTCGGCGCGCTGGAACGTCTCACCCAGGCCAAGAACCCCCGTCCGCTCCCGAAGTACATCCCGGCCCCCTGACACCGCGACGACGGTGGCCGCCTGACCCGCACCGGCTGGGAGCCGTCAGGCCTCGCCGAACCCGCCATCTCGTGCACCCCCTCACAGCTCCCCCTCGTCCTGGCCGGCCGCAGCCGGGTTGCCCAGCAGGCGCATGCCCTCCGGCAGCGGAGGCGCGGAGGGAAGCTGTCGCGGATGCCGTTCCGGCCGCGCCAGCGCCCACACCACCGCGGACCGCACCCACCAACCCGTACCGGCCCGCGCCCTGCCGAGCCGCCTGGCCTCCACCGCTGCGCAGGATCAGGCGCCGCTTCGCCTCGGCGTAACGGTCCATGCACCGGCCGATCGGCCGGCCGGTGCACCTTGCGCGGACTCGGCGGTTCGAAGGCGCGCGAGGACGCTTGCGCCCCCATGCTGGATACAGGTGCACATGGCCGAACGGAACGGACGACGGAACGGACGGACGGGATGATGATGATGATGAGGAGGAGGAGAGCCCGAATTGGCATCCTCCCCCGCCTAATGGCGGGGGATTCCAGCGGTCACCCGCTGGGCTTCCTGCTTCACCGACGACTGCCCCGTCCGGGAGGACTCCCGTTGAGGTCTTACACCGTCTCCACAGGCAGACACGGCCAGCCCGGCCGCGAGAACGTTCTTCGCCGCGTTCACGTCGCGGTCATGCACCGCGCCGCAGTCGCACGTCCACTCCCGGACGTTCAGCGGCAGCTTCGCCCGAAGCGTCCCGCATGCCCCGCACAGTTTCGAGCCGGGGAACCACCGGTCGACCACCACCAGGTCACGCCCGTACCAGGCGCACTTGTACTCCAGCATCGACCGCATGTCGCTCCACGCCGCGTCGGAGATGGCACGCGCGAGCTTGTGGTTCGTGACCATGGTGCGGACGGTCAGGTCCTCGATCACGACCGTTTGGTTCTCACGGACGAGTCGAGTGGTCAGCTTATGCAGGAAGTCCCGGCG
This sequence comes from Streptomyces soli, assembly GCF_003999195.1. Lineage (GTDB taxonomy): Bacteria > Actinomycetota > Actinomycetes > Streptomycetales > Streptomycetaceae > Actinacidiphila > Actinacidiphila soli. The sequence continues at coordinate 450 of NZ_RJVR01000200.1, read as the reverse complement.
CCGGTCGGTGATCCGCGCGTGGACCTTGGCGACCTTCAGACGGGCCTTGGCCCGGTTCGCGGAGCCCTTCTCCTTACGGGACAGCTCCCGCTGCGCCTTCGCCAGGCGCGCCCGGTCGCGGCGCTCGTGACGCGGGTTGGTGATCTTCTCCCCGGTGGACAGGGTCATCAGGGAGGCGATCCCGGCGTCGATACCGACCGCCGCCGTGGTGGCCGGGGCCGGAGCGATGGTGTCGTCGCACAGCAGCGACACGAACCAGCGCCCTGCCGCGTCCTGGGACACGGTCACCGTGGACGGTGCCGCGTCTTCGGGGAGCGGACGGGACCACACGACGGCGAGGGGCTCGCGCATCTTGGCCAGCGTCAACTGGCCGTCGCGGTAGCGGAACGCCGAGCTGGTGTACTCCGCCGACTTCCGCGACTTCTTCCGCGACTTGAACCGCGGGTACTT
>NZ_RJVR01000178.1 GCF_003999195.1 Streptomyces soli | reverse complement strand
GCTCCGATCGGCACCACCGACCAGGACCGGATCCGCCACCTCACCGTGGCCCTTCCACCGCAGTACGCCGCCCGTCTCTTCGACGCCCAGGACCAGGGGGCCACCGACCAGGAGCTCCAGAAGATCGCCGCCGAAGCGCTCAAGGAGGTGTACTTCCAAGACGGCGGCCGCCGCGCCGGCAGCCTGGAGGAGGTGCGGTTCACCGACGTGCAGCACATCGACTTCGACCTGTAGGTCCCCGAGCACGGATGAGGGCCCGAACCATCGTTGAGCCGAAGCACGATAGTTGTCACAAAAGCAGCGTTGCTGTAACCCCGGCCCTCAGCTCGACAGCGCCGCGGCTGAGCCGTGACACGTTAGTTGGAACCTGGCCACGAGGACTGGCACCGGGGTTCGGCTCGACGGCGGGAACGCCTCCATCAACTGCTTCCTGGCCAGGTCAGACCCTGTGGTACGGTCCGCGACCGGTTCCAACAAGCGTGACAACTCGCCGCAGGTGCCAACAAGACTGTCCCGTCGGTTCCAACTCCGCTGTCCCGCTGGACCAAGAAGTGCAGGTCACCGCGCCCTTCCGGTTCCAATTAACGTGGCACGGCGCCGCGGCCAGCGAAGGGCGTGCGAGAGTGGGGCGATGAAGACCATCGGGTTGATCGGCGGCATGAGCTGGGAGTCGACGGCCGAGTACTACCGGCTGCTCAACGAGCAGGCCCGGGAGCGGCTGGGCGGCCTCCACTCGGCCAAGTGCGTGCTGTACTCGGTCGACTTCGCCGATATCGAGCGGCTGCAGGTGGCCGGGCGCTGGGATGAGGCGGGCAAAGTACTCGCTGACGCGGCCCGGTCCCTGCAGGCCGCTGGTGCGGACCTGCTGCTGATCTGCACCAACACCATGCACAAGGTCGCCGACCAGGTGGTGGCGGCGGTAGACATTCCGCTGCTGCATCTGGCCGACGCGACGGCAGCTGCGGTGCGGACCGCGGGTCTGCGCCGAGTGGGGTTGTTGGGCACTGCGTTCACCATGGAGCAGGACTTCTACCGGGACCGCCTGGCCGGGCACGGCCTGGAGATCCTGGTTCCCGACGCGGACGACCGGGCCGTCGTCCATCGGGTGATCTACGAGGAGCTGTGCCTCGGCATCGTCCGGGAGGAGTCCCGAGCCGCCTACGGTGAGGTGATCAGCAGACTGGTGGCTTCCGGCGCGGAGGGCATCATCCTCGGCTGCACCGAGATCGAGCTCCTCATCGGCCCGGAGCACAGCCCTGTTCCTGTCTTCGCCACCACCCGCCTGCACGCCGAGGCCGCCGTTACCGCGGCACTCGCGCCAGGACGGTAGCCCAGGCGGCATTGGGGCTATGCCTGGTCGGGTCGGACTTCCGTTCGGAAGCTTCCCTTTCGGTCTCACCCAGAGCTTCGCGGACGACGCTGAGCGGTGACAACAACCCCGCAAACTCAGCGCTGGTGACAACCAGCCTGCCTCGTTGGTGACAACTGGCCCGCTTCGCGAGACGGGCAGTCCCAGGTCGGAAAGTGGCAGTGGTGACAATTAACGTGCCTCGGCACAATCGTGTGACTGAGCGGTTCATTTGGCCGGTGAGCGGTTGAGTTGGCCGGTTGAGCGTCGGCGTTCGGCCTGGTCAGCGGGTCGCGGTGTTCCGCAGCCCGTCCCGAGTCGAACCGCCCCGGCGTATCACTGCTGGTCGGTGGGATTCGCTCAACTGGCCAAATGAACTGCTCAGTCACACATCGGCGGTTCGGGCCCTCACACGCGTATCCGCGGGGGGGGGTGCCTCTATGTCTTTGGTCAAGCAGGCGGGGCTGTGCGCGAAGTTTTCCAGCCGGGGCGACGTGAAGGTCGGATGCCGGGAGTGCTGGTCCGGGTGGGTTGATCAGGGTAGGTCTTCCTCCGGGTGCAGGTATGTGTCGTTCTCGGCGTAGTAGATGACTGCCTCGCATGCCTCTTGTGGGGAGGGAATGGCCCCGTCATGGTGCGCGCGCCAGGTCTCCAGGACGTCGCGGATCAGGACGGTTTCCAGGAGGTAGGTGCGGCCCTCTGCGTCTGGCTGGCTTGAGCCTTCCCGGTTGGGGACAGCTGTCGCGTCGCTTTGCGCAGTCCAGGGCTCGCTGGCGAAGACGGTCAGGCCGTCATCCGTCTCAGTCAGTCGGCTGATCAGTTCCTCAAGTGTCACGGGTACTCCAACTGGGCTCGTCTGCTAACTGCAGAGTCCCATGTGGCGTGGGGTTCGGGGCTCGTAGAAGGTGCCGTCGCGGAGCATGGCGAACAGGACGCTGATGCGGTGGCGGGCGAGGCGAAGGAGGGCCTGGGTGTGGGTTTTGCCCCGGGCTCGGCAGCGGTCGTAGTAGGTGCGGGAGGCAGGGTCGTGCAGGGCGGCGAACGCGGACAGGAACATCGCGCGTTTGAGCTGCCGGTTCCCGCCGCGGGGTGCGTGTTCACCGTGGATCGAGGTCCCCGACGACTTCGTCGTTGGGGCGAGGCCGGCGTAGGAGGCTAGGTGGGCGGCGCTGGGGAAGCTGGTGCCGTCGCCGACGGTGACCAGCAGGACGGCGGCGGTCCTGACCGCGACCCCCGGCATCGAGGTCAGGACCGGGGAAAGAGGGTGTGCCTCCAGCAGCTGCCCGATCTGGGCTTCCAAGGCCCGGCGCTGGTCGTGGACGGCCGCGAGCGAGCGGGCCAGCGAAGGCACCACGACGTCGAGAGTGCCCGTCCCGGGGACGACGACGGTCTGCTCGTCGAGCGCGTCGAAGACCTCGTCGATCAGCCGGATGGCCATGCGTGGGGCCTTGGGCTGGACCACCTCAACGAGCCTGCGGCGTCCGGCTTTCCGCAGAGCGGCCGGGGAACCGTAGCGTTCCAGCAGCCAGGTCACGGCCTGGTGGTCGAGACGGGGTCCGAGGACGCGTTCCAGCGAAGGATGGAACTGGGTGAGCAGGCCCCGTATGCGGTTGCTGGTGCGGGTGGCCTCGGCCGCGAGGTCCTGGTCGAAGCCGACCAGAACCGTGAGTTCGGCGGTGATCTCATCAGTCAGCTCGAGCGAGCGCAGGGTGTGGGGCATGGTGCGGGCGGCGTCCGCGATCACCGCCGCGTCCTTGGCGTCGGTCTTGGCCTCGCCCGGGTAGAGGTCGGCGATCCGACGCATGGCCAGGCCGGGCAGGTAGGCGACCTTGCAGCCCGCGTCCCGGGCCACGGTCAGGGGCAGGGCGCCGATCGAGGCGGGCTGGTCCACGATCACCAGCACGGTGCCGAACTTCGCGGCCAGCTTGTCGAACACGGCCCGCAGTTTCGGCTCGCTGTTGGGCAGCGGCTTGTCGAAGACCTTCTTGCCGGCCGTGGTGAGCCCGTGGCCGTGGTGGGTGCTCTTGCCGACGTCCAGGCCGAGGAAGACGCCCACGTCACCGATGTCGTACAACCCATCCTCCCGAGCGGGGTTCGTGCGGTGTGCTGGCCAAGGCGTTGGCGCCGTACGCGCGCATCCACGTTATGCAGACCTGCCGCCCGCAAACGGCCGGGCATTGCACCCGGCCAGGCGGTAGTCGGACCTCTCATCAGCGTCTCCAACGGCGCCTCTCGGGCCCGGTGACACCACCCCCCAGGTCATCGCTCGACAGGGGGACACAGTCATGCCGGGCCCGGAGGCCAGCGGCCCTCTTGCAGGACCGTGAAAAACATAACGGGGGGTGCCCCTATGTCTTTGGTCAAGTGGAAGGGTGCTTGTTCGGGGCTTCTGGAACGATGTGCCTGTGCATGCTGATGATCAGGTTGGGGACGGTGTTTCTGCGGAGCTCGCGGCGTTTCTCCGCGACGCTGGCGACGGCCGTCTGGTGAAGATCGCTCCTTCCGTGTGCGGCGGGTGCGACGGTCGCGTTTTCCTTGTGCTTGTCGACGACGTCGAGGGCGGAGCCGAGCGGGAGTGCACTGGTTGCGGCAGCCGTGCGTTCATCGCGGATAGCGCGGAGTTCTGGGAGGACGCGGACCCTGGGGCGGCCGGCTGCCCGTGCGGGAGCGAGGCGTTCGAGGCGGCTGTCGCTTTCTCGCTCGCCGACGACGGATCGGTCCGCTGGGTGACCGTTGGGTTGAGGTGTCGCCGGGACGGGGTCGTGGGGGTTTATGCCGATTGGAAGATCGATTACAGCCCCACCGATCACCTGCTGAGCATGTTCTGAGCCGACTGGTCGGCAGCCGCGTTGAGCGGTAGTGGGTCGTAGAAAGTGCCCTCGCTCAGGAGCTCGCAGAGGAATGTTGCCTGGCTGCGGGCGAGGCAGAGCAGAGGTCGTCGGTTGGCCTTTGCGTCATTGGTCAGGCGGCTGATGCGGGTCGTGATTCGTAGAAGGTGCCGTCGCGGAGCATGGCGAACAGGACGTCGCGGAGTAGGCTGCGGATCTTCGTGGGGCGGTTGGGGGTTGTCCCGAGACGATTGGGGGGGGTTGTCTTGAGCGGTAAGAGCGATAGAGCGGACAAGGCGAGACCGGCAAGCGGGACGTCGGCGCGGCGGCGTCGGCGCGGCAGCCTGATCTGGATGTTCTTTGCCGTGCTGCTGCTCGGTGGAGTCGTGGGACTCGCCGGGGTGCTCGGGAACACCGAGCGGGTCAACAGGATGTGGGTCAGCGCCGTGGTCGCCAAGGACGGCAGCGCCCGCATCACCGAGGTGATCGACTACGATTTCGGGCACCCCGACGCCTCCAAGCACGGCATCTACCGTGACATCCCGGGCCTGACCTACGACGATCCGGACAACGAGGTCAGGGCCACCGTGGACGGCGCCCCGGTCCCGTACGAACTCACATACGGTGAGACGACGGACCGGAGCATCAGGGTGGGTGACCCCGACAACACGGTCAGCGGGCTCCACCGCTATCGCATCCAGTACACGCTCCAGAACGTCGTCCGTGACGGCAAGCTCGCCTGGGACGGGGTCGGCACGGGCTGGAAGACCGACCTCGACAACGTCGAGATCCATGTCGTGGCCCCGTACGACCTCACCGGCACGCGCTGCGTGCAGGGCAAAACCGGTTCCCAGCAGAGCTGTAAGGTCGCAGAGCCCGAGTCGGGCCATCTCGTCGTCACGCTCGACAAGCTCAAGGCGGGCCGGGGCACCACGCTGTACGCCTCCGGCGCCGCGAGTGGAGCCGCCGACCGGGTGGCTGCTCCCGTTCCGCCCTCGGGGGCGGCCGACGGTGACGCGATCGTGAACCCGCTGTGGACACTTCTGTTGGTGGCTGGCCTCGCTCTGGGCAGTGGTCTGCTGACGGTTTGGCTGCTGCGTCTCGTCGGCCGTGACCGGCTCGTGACGGACGGGCCCTCCGGATCCCCGTTGGGTACCGGTGGTGGTGGCGGGGAGCGGCGCGTGGACATCGACAGGCTCATGGCCTCGCTCACTCCGACGTCCGCCCCTCCGGACGGCTTGAGCCCGGCCCAGGGCGGCATCCTGCTCGTCGAGCGGGTTGAGCCCCAGCACCAGGTGGCGTGGCTGCTCGGTACGGCCATCGACGGTTACGTCACTATCGAGGGCGCCGAGCGGTATCCGACCGTGCGTCGGAACGCCGAGCGCGTGCCGACGGATCCGGACACCGAGGCCGTGCTCGACGAAATGTTCGCGGGCCGCGAGGAGTTCACCCTGGGCCTGCGCGACCAGCGCTTCCGGACGGCCTGGCAGATCCTCGGCACCCGGATGACGGAGTGGCAGCTGACCAGCGGTCTGTGGGATCCGGCCGGCGAGCAGCGCGACCGCACGGGGCAGCTGATCGGCATCGCCGCCACGCTGCTGGGCTTTGTCGCCGCCATCGTCGGCAGCGTGCTCAACGGCTCGATGAACCCTGCGGGTTGGCCGACCACCGTCCTGGGCGCGTTGGCCGCGGGCACCGGTCTCGCCCTGTCGCTCCGCTCCTGGGAGCTGCAGTCCCGTACGGCCTGCGGCACGGCCCTGTGGCTCCAGGTGGAATCGTTCCGGCGCTACCTGGCCGACCCGTCCCCGCAGCTGGCCGACGGGACGACCGACGACGACCAGCTGGAGCTGTACACCGCGTGGGCGGTGGCACTGGGCGAGGCATCCGGCTGGCAGCAGGCGGTCACCGCGTCGACGGCGGCACCCGCCGCCACCGGCACCGTCCGCCGCTCGACCGCGCTGGTACGGTACGGTCCGGCGCTGGCGGTGGGCCTGATCGCCGCCGCGGCGGTCTCCGGAACACCCCCGTCCTCCAGCGGCTCCAGCGGTAGTTCCGGCGGCGGCTCGGACGGAGGGGTCGGCGGCGGCGAAGGGGGAGGCGGCGGAGGTTCGTGGTGACCTTCCGCGCGCGGAGGCATCTTCCGTAACTCATGCGTCATGGCCGTCCAGTAGGACTCGTCAGGTCTGTCTGGATCTTGAGAGGTGGCGCCTGCCGGACGGCCACGGCCCGGTGGTACTTGGGGCAGTTGCGGGCGGTCTGTGAAGAGCGTGCGATACTCCCGCCCATGTTGATCGCGGAAGACGCATGTACACCGCACTGACGTGGAGTGCGCGGATATGCGCGGTTGTGGGGTATGTCGCCACAGCTGTGGCGTGCGCCTGGCTGCTGGGAATGGCCGCTCTGGCGCCCCCGCACACCGTGCCCCTGGTGTGGGGCGGCGTTGCCGCCACGTGTGCGGTCGTGCGAACTGCCGCGTTGTGGGGCGTGCGGTCTGTGAAGCCGCGTGTCTCGCTGGCCAAGCCGGCGTCGGCCTCACGGTACGACCAGGCCATGGTGGACCTGTCCTTCGACAATTCTCCGAGCTGGGTGAAGGCCCGCACCTGTGGGATGTGGGCGCTGGTGGCCTTCGCGGCCGGTGCGCTCTTCGTGCCGGTCGTGTCTGGCTCCCCGGGCCAAACGATCAGCGCCCTGCAGAAGGCCGGTGCGACCGTCAGCACGGCCGTCGTCGTCGAGGCGCCCAGCTCGGTGGAGAAGGACCTCAGCGAGGACATCGTCCGCGGTTATTACGCGAACCTGGTGGTATCGGTGCCCGATGGCCCGGGCCGACTCTCCGTACACCGCGCGTACACCCGTGACAGACCGCACCAGGGGGCCAGCGTCGAGGTCCTGTGGTCGCCGAGCGCCCCGAGGATCGGTGGTGTCGTGCACGAGCGCCGGGACTTGCACCTTTACGCGCAGCCCCGCTGGGAGGCGTTCCCGGACTCGGCGGGCGGCCGTGACGCGCTCTTCGCGCTGATTATTGTCACATTCGTGGGGCTCGTCATAGGACTCCTGATCACCCTGGGCTCGGACAGTGAGGCCCTCCAGGAGCTGGCCTGGTCGCCCGTCGCTCAGACTGTGCGTGCCGTGGTAATCGTTGGCCTCTATCTGGCCTGGCTGCCGATGCTCACGGCCCACAAGCTCTCGGGATTGACTGGTCTGTTCGCGGCGAGCGGCTTCATGACCGTCCTTTTGGTCTACTGCTTCACTTCCGTACGTGCCATCGGCGAGGGTTAGGGGGCCTTTCCCCGGGCTCCGGCGTTCGGTCTGGATGTCTGGGTTCGGTGTGATTTGTGACGATGGTGCCCCCCGAACGTAGACGAGCACGGCTCTTGTGGATCATGAAGGTGTCTACGCCTCAGGATCTGCAAGGGTGCCGTGTTCGTTCCTCCGTCATCCCCCATCGCTGTTCCGTCCCGTGCCCCGACTCCGCCACGGAGACCGGCCCTGCCCCGGAGCCCTGATGAAGTGTCGGATCTGCTAACTGAGTTGAACCAAGTTCCCGATCCTCGCGCCCGGCAGGGCAGGCGGTTCGCCGTGTCATCCCTGCTGGCCCTGTCCATCTGCGCGATGACACCTGCCGGCAACGATTTGCTCACGTCCGTCGCCGAGTGGTGCCAGCACGCCTCCGCCCAGGAAGTGGCCGCCTTCGCCCTGCCCTACGATCTGCTGCTCGGCGGTTTCCGCGTCCCCAGCGACCCTGGTGGTTAATTGGCGGAGCGTCACGGCAGCGGTCATGGATGCACGGATTCCTGACCGGTTTGTCGGTAATGATGGGCCGCTCGAGACTGGCGACCTTGGACGATTGGCCACGCTGCGCAATTAACCACCAGGGTCCCCAGCGAGAAGACGTTCCGCCGCGTACTGGGCTTGCTCGACCCAGTCCACGTCAGCGCGGCCGGCTTCGCCTACCTGCGGCCACTGCTGGAAGCCGCGCACGAAGGGCCCCCACCCCGCACACACCCGACGGACTGATCGAGCGGGAACAGCGCTGTGCTCACCGCCAGACCGAACGGGGCGTGACACGCGCACCCCGGCGCCAGGCCCTGGCAGTGGACGGCAAGTGCCTGCGCGGCGCGAAACGCCCCAACGGCAGCCGGGTGTTCGGCCTCTCCGCAGTCCGGCACGGCGACGGCATCACCCTGGCATCCCGCGAGATCGGCACGAAGACCAACGAGATCCCAGAGTTCGCTCCGCTGCTGGACCAGATCGACGACTGCGCCTGCTCACCGACAGCGGCATCGCTCCTCATCACCAGGGCGTTCAGTTTCCCGGCAGGTCAGTGGTCCTTCCGCTGGACGACGCGACCTGGGCGGCACTACAGGGCTGCCGAGAACACCGACGCCGGCTCGGCTCGGACAACCCCCACCTGCTCGTCACTCGGCTCACCCGGACACACCGCGGCCCTGCCGGCGCCGCTCACATCCGCGACAGCCTCGCCCCCGTCGGCCTCCTGCCGCGCATCCTGCGCTCCACCCGCCTGCTCACCCTCGCAGACGAACTCGACATCAAGGTACTTACCGCCTCACTGGGCATGTCATACGCAGGAGTCGCCCACTACCGGCCCGGAACAACGCCGCCGGTCAGCTTCATGTGACAGACCACCACCCATTGCCCTGTACAGCGGTCAGTTGAGAGGGCCGGCCGTGTCGCACCGCCGCTGTCACATCGGCCGAGGAGGACATGAGAGGGTCGTGGGCACCGCTGGCTGTGATCATCGAGACGGCTGTCTATCCGCGGTCTGAACGTGGCGTGGCAGTGCCGCCTGAGGTCGCTTCGGGTTTGGTGTAGAGGATCTCGCGGACCTGCTCCGCGGCGCGGAGGATGCTCTCGCTGATGAAGTCGCTGAAGCGGGCGATGTTCTCCAGGCGGGCGGCGGCCGGGGTGTCGCGGCCGAGGATGCCGACGCCCTGCCGCGCGGTCTCGGCGACCTGGGCGATGCCGCGGGCGCTGGCGATCGTCGACTGGTACCAGATGTCGTCGTCGACGACGTAGCGCTCGCGGCGGTGTTCGCCTGGTTCCCGTCGGACGAGGCCCAGGCTTTCGAGGGCCGCGATCGCTTTGGAGACGGAGGCGGGGCTGACCTGGAGGTGCTGGACGAGTTCGGACGCGGTGAGGCTGCCCGCGTCGGTGGTGAAAAGGCAGGTCAGCACCCGGGATGTCATCTTGGGCAGGCCCTGTTGCATGAAGAGGGTGGTGAACGTCTCCTCGTACTCGCGCACGGCCTCGGCGTCGCGCCCGTGGCTCTGCGCCGGGGTGCCCTGCCCGCGGGGCGGGGTGTGCTTGCGCCGGTGGGCGCGGTGTTCGGTGGCGCGGTGGGCCAGGTCGGCGCGGTAGGCGGTGGGGCCGCCGTTGCGCATCACCTCACGCGTGATCGTCGAGGTGGGGCGGTCGAGACTTCTGGCGATCTGGGCGTAGGGGAGGCTGTCGGCCAGCCCCAGCGCGATCTGCTGGCGTTCGGTCTGGGTGAGTCTGCCTCCCGGCACCGCGGTCTCCTTCCGTGTGTCCCCGATGCCGCCAGCATAGCGTTCACTTTCAGTCCAATGCAACGACCGGGGACAGCTGTCATTGCGTTAGATTTCCACCAGTTGCAACGAAATAGTGGCTCTCACCTGCAATTACGCCCGTCGCATGCAATCTGATAATTGTGCGATCCTTGAACGCAACGTAGCGTTCTCGGTATCGGAAACAACGGGCACACAAGGAGAGCATCATGCAGAAGTTCGACACCCCCGCCGCGATCTCCGCCGTTCTGGACGTCGCCGCCGGGCGCATCCAGTTCATCGCCGCCGACCGGGAGGACACCACGGTCGAGGTGCGGCCCGCGGACCCTTCCAAGGGCCGCGACGTGAAGGTGGCGGAGAAGACCATGGTCGAATTCGCCGACGGCGTCCTGCACATCCGCACCGCCGATCCGAAGAACCAGTACTTCGGACCCTCTGGCTCCCTGGAGGTCACCGTCCAGCTGCCGGCCGGCTCCCGCGTCGAGGCCCGCACCGCCGGCTGCGAACTGCGCGGCGTCGGCCGCCTGGGAGACGTTGTCTTCGAGGGCGCCTATCGGCAGATCAAGATCGATGAGGCGGCGAGTGTGCGGCTGACCGCGGTGGACGGCGATGTGGAGGTCGGCCGGCTGCACGGCCCGGCGCAGATCACCACGGCCCGGGGCGCCATCCGGATCGGCGAGGCCACGCGCGGGGCGGTGGTGCTGGGCACCCAGATGGGCGACATCACCGTCGGCGCCACCCCCGGCGTCTCCGCCGCCCTGGACGCCGGCACCGGCTACGGCCGCGTCAGCAACTCGCTCAAGAACGACGGCACCACCGAGCTGGACATCCGCGCCACCACCGGCCACGGCGACATCACCGCCCGCAGCCTGTAAAAGGAGCAGAACCAGGACTATCCGGCCGGGCCCACCGCGATCGAGATCCTGTCGGTCGTCGACGACGACCCGGCCGTCCGTCCCCAGGGGCCTGCGATCCACGTGCAGAACCTGGAGAAGTCGTACAAGACGCCTCACGCGACCAGGGGGAACCCATGACGAAGAACAGCACTTCCTCGACCAGTTCGACGTGGACCGGCATGGTGCCGGTTGACGATACGGCCCTGGCCGTCACCGACACCGGCGGTCCCGGTATCCCTGTGGTCTACCTCAACGGCCAGTTCGCCACCCAGGGGTACTGGCGGCGGGTCATCGCCGAACTGGGGACCAGGTGGCGGCACATCACCTACGACGAGCGGGCCCGCGGCAAATCGAAGCGTTCCGCGGACTACTCCTTCGAGGCCGCCGTCCGGGACGTCGATGCCGTTCTCGCGGCCAGGGGTGTGGACCGGGCACTGGTGGTGGGCTGGTCCTACGGAGCGTTCGTCGCGGCGCACTGGGCCAGCCGCAACCCCGACCGCACCCTGGGCGCGGTCATGGTCGACGGCGCGCAACCGTACGACTGGCTGGATGAGGCCATGGAGCAGCGGATCCGGAAGACGTTTCGGCGGTTGAACTGGTTCCTGCCGCTGCTGCGCCCGACGGGCCTGACCCCGCGGATGAATGCCGAACAGATGGCGGACAGCAACATCGAGCTCGGCAGGCTCGCCCGCGAGCGCGAGCTGGGCCCCGTGCTGGACAACATCACTGTCCCGGCGCGGTATGTGGTTGCTTCGGGGACGTCCCTGGGAAGCAAGGGTGACGAGCAGGAGCGGATCCGCACCAGCCTCGATCCGGTGGTCGCCCGCAACACGAACATCAAGATCAGCGCGAAGGTCGCCAGCAACCACGGTGCGATCCTGAAGAAGGACTCCCCGGCCATCGCCGAGGCCGTGCGCGAGGTCGCCGCCCTCGACCCCTCGACCGCGTCAGGGCGCTGAAGACGCGACCAGCGCACTGACGACGCCTACACGTCCTCGCCACCATCGTCCTCATCGTCCAGCTCGACCGCGTCCGGATCGCGCAAGGGCCGCAGCCCTTCGCGCGGGACGGACGCGGTGAAGCTGTAACGGCCGAGCACGTGATCGTTCTCACCGATAAGTTCGCGGTCACGCCTGCGGCGAACTCCAGCTGGTCGTCCTCCAGGTGGGCGAGGTGTTCGGCGATCGCGGCGCGGTCCCGTGCGGCGGACGGCAAGCCGTTGCGGAAGACGGGCGACGACGTTCCACGACAACTTCGGCCGGCACGTCGGAAAGATTCAAGGCGACAAGGTGTATGGCCCCGACGCCCGCTACGTTGCCTCGCTTGTTGGGGACCGGCTGGTGTATCGGCAGACGGACAGCGCTGGCATCAGCTCACCGTTCGCCCCCATACCGTCGGCGGCCCTGGGAGGCGCCGGAGTCGGCGGCTCTGGCCTGTGGGGAGACGAACCGACGTTCTCGTGAACGTCGCAGCGGCAGAGGCCCCGGGCGAAGACTCCCGGGGCCCTGGCACCGGCCCGTTTCAACGACCGGCCTTGTGGGGGTGTTATGCCCATTCGATGCCGAGTTCGGTGAGGGCAGCCCGCTGCTCCGCATCCAGCCCCGCGCCTTGTCTTGTGATTGTTCAGGAACACGCCAGCCTCACGGGTACCGGCTCTGCTTGGCCCTCTACCGTGATCTCCTCGGCGTGGGCTCTGGGGACGCGGTGGTGGCCTTCGCGGGCGATGTACTGCGTCAAGTGCCGTGATGCCGCGTTGAAAGCCTGTGGCGCCCTTCGCGGACGCCTTTCTGCCGCCCTTCGCCGCCGGGGCGCCAGACGGCTCCTTAGCGGGCTTAAGTCCGAGCACGGAGAGCCGCTGCTGTTGCTCGCTGGTGAGCTGCGCCCAATCGCGGTTCTGCCGGCGGGACTTCGGCCGCCGAGGGCCGGGGTCTGGCTGTGCACTTCAGCCGCGGGGTTCAATGACCGGTGGCAGCCGGTGCCACGAGGTGACCTGGCGGTTGCTGTCTTCCGGCCGGTATCGGGTTGGCCGGGTGTCGTGTGGGTGGCTGTTCCCGATTGGTGTCGGGCCGCCGAGTTGTGTCAATCACTTGACACAAGAATCCGTGGGGCCGCATCTTGTACTCGCTGCTTGATACAAGTGGCGCTACACGTCGTACGCTTGTGCAGCGGGAGATTCTCATGCTCGAACTCGACACTGTGCCGACCGCGTCGGCAGCCGACCGCTACGTCCGCTGGGCGGGCCTGCTCATCGGATTCGTCGCCGCTCGGATGGTGGGGCACGCATGGGACACCGGCGAGGACATCGGCATCCTGTATGCCATTCCGGTCTTCGGTCTGTGCGCGGTCGGCGGGGTCCTGGCGGGAGACGCGCTGACGGCACGCCCGCGAGGCACGGTCCGCTCGGCTGGCTTGGCCCCGCGCCGGGTTCGCGACTATGTGCCGACGCGGATGACCTTGCTCCTCCTTGCCCAGGCCGGCGTCCTTGTTGTCCTCCTGATCGTGGCTGCCGTCCTCGCCTGGTCCGATGACATGGGGCGCGCAGGTCGGTCCCTGACTCTCACCTGCCCGGACGGAAGCACCGCGGGCATGGGACCATGGCCTGGCGTCTTTTACGGCCTGCCCATCCTCGCTTCCCTCGCTGTCTCCACGGCTGCCTGCTTTTGGTCGCTGACCCGGATCGTTCGCCGTCCCGGCGGCGAACAGACCCGTCACGACCGCGCACTGGCCGTCGTTGCCGCGTGGGGCCTGCTGGTTTCCGCACTCCTGCTCGGTACTGCCTCCACCGCGTCCGGCGCCCTGATGGGCACGACCTGCGACGGCACCATCGGCCGCATCGGAAATGGGCTGCTGTGGCCCGCGGCCCTGGTCGCCCTCGTCACGGTGTCGTGGTGCCTGTTCACGGTGATCTCGCCCAAGGCCCGGGTGCGCCGGTGACCAGCCCCGTCATCCACGTCGACACCGCGAGCCACGTCCCGCCGTACGAACAGATCCGCGTTCAGCTTGCCGCCCTCATCGCCACCGGCCGCCTCCCGGAGGGCGAACGCCTGCCGACAGTACGCCAGCTGGCAGCCGATCTGGGGCTGGCGGCGGGAACGGTGGCAAGGGCGTACCGCGAACTGGAGTCGGCGTCCTTGATCCGCACGCGCCGGGGGGCGGGGACACGGGTGGCGTCGCTTCCGACGCCCGCCGCCGATCCGGATCCGACACGGCTGGCAGAACTGACGCGACTGTTCGTGACGCAGGCGCGGGGGCTTGGCGCGGACGGGCAGGCGGTGCTCGAAGCGGTACGGGAGGCGTTGGACGAGCCACTTTGATGCGCTCATAGACCCCACCAGACAAAGACTCCACGCGATAGCCGTGGGGGTAGAGGTCTCGGATCTCGCTGGGGTCGCCGGGGTGGAGGGAATGGAGACGTGGGCCTGCAGTCGTTAACCGGGCTCATCGCCCTCAGATGGCACGAGGCCCCGGGAATCTGCCATGACCTCCCGGGGTCTCCCTGCACTTCGGGCCGGTTGGTTCAACGACCGGGTCCCACCCGCGTCACGCCCACTCGATGCCCAGTTGTGCGAGGGCGGTGCGCTGCGTCTCGGTGAGCTTGTCGCGGCGGCTCTTGGTGTTGGAGACCCAAATGCCGAGCTTCACCTCGTGCTCCTGGTCGTCGATGACGATCGGTTCTGAGTGGCTGCGCGGGACCGGACGGCCAGCGCCTTCCCTCGCGATGTACTGGGCCAGGGCTGTCAGGCCTCGTTGGAACGCCTCCGACAGCTTGCTCGGAACGCCAGCCGCGGCCTTTCGCGCCAGGGTCGGAGCGGGCCGCTGGGTGGGTTTGATGCCCAGCCCGGTCAGTCGTTCCTGTTGTTCGGTGGAGAGCTGCGTCCAGTCGCGGGCCATCCGCTGCAGCCACCGTCCCAGGTCGTCGCCTTCGAAGAGGACGCCGGGGTGGATGTCGGGGAGGGTGCCGTCGGCGTCGACCAGGTTGCGCAGTACGGAGTAGTGGCGTTGCCAGTCCAAGGGCCAGGGGCAGTTCCAGTCGGGGTCGATGGCGGTGAGCTGTTTGGCGCGGTCTTCGGCCCGCTCGGGGTCCTTGCCGAGGCCGCCTTTCCTGCGGAGGTTGGCCATGTGTTGCCCGACCGGATGCTGGTCGGTCTCCGTCTCGCCCCACAGGGCGTCCTGGCGCGGGGCAAGGTGCCCGTGCGCGCGGTGGAACGAGCGAAGTGCTGAGAGCTTGGTCTCCCACGCCTCATCGCCCGGTTCCCACACCATCCCTTCCTCATCGAGTTGCTCCTTGCGTCGGGGCTCGAGTTCGCCGGCGCGGTACGCGCGCCTGTTCTGATGCACCCAGTGCCCAAGGGGATAAGCCTTCGTGACGCCGACTTCGACCTCGACGTCGTACGGCACGGCGTGGAGGCCGGTGATCTCGTTGTCGGCTCGCCAGCGTCGCAGGGCCTGGTAGCCCTCTAGCCACACCAAAGACTCCGGCCGGTACACCCTCGTGCGCAGGAACGCGGCGATGGTGGCGGGGTCGCGGGGGCTGGAGAAGTGGAGCAGCGCGGACTCCGCCGCGCCCTCGGTCCCGTTGCCCTGCTCCTGGTCCCCGCCGCCGGCCCTGTCTCCTGCCACGCTGCCGGCGCCGATGATCCGGCCGTCCGCGTCGCGCTGTACGTGGACTTTGCGCTGTCCGCTGCTCATGGCGCGGTTGGCGAGCTGCTCGACGAGTCGTTCGTCGTGGCTGCGCAGTCCTTGGAGGACGGCTACGAGCGGTTTGTAGCTGGCTGAGGCGACCATGTCGGCCGGGTCCTCACCGGCGGCGAGGAAGATGGGCACGATGATCCTGGCGACCTTCGTGGTGCGGTCCGGGTTCGGCCGCAGCGCGCGGCCGATGTTCTGGACGATTTCGACTTGGGAGCCGCGGGTGTCGGCGAAGCAGATGGCTTCGACTCCTCGCTCGCCGGTGATGTCGACGCCTTCGCCGAGGACCCGAACCGACGCGAGGAACGCGCGGTGGACCCGCTTGCCGTCGGCGTCGATGCCGCCTGCGAACTGGCGCAGCACCTCGCGCCGCTCGGAGACGAGGTGGTCGCCGCACAGCCACTGGGCCCAGACCCGGTCTGGTGGCACGTGGCGGTGGGGTTGGAGGTCGTAGAACTGGGCGTCGATCGATGACGCCGGCAGTGCGTCGGCCTCCGCCAGGGCGTGGTCGCAGGGCTCGGTCGCATAGAGCTCGGCGGCGGTCTCCGGGAGCTTCGCGGCGAACGCGGCGGCCTCTTCCACTCGCTGGTGGAACGTCATCACCGTCTTGAGGTTGAACCGTGCCGCGTGCTCCAGGAGCGCGGCCTGCAGCAACGCGAGCCGCCGGCCCCGCAGGGCCTCTTGGGAGGTTCCCAGGGTGAGGTCGGGGTCCTGGATCTCCAGGACGTCGATCTC
>NZ_RJVR01000018.1 GCF_003999195.1 Streptomyces soli | reverse complement strand
GGGCACACAGTCCCAACGAGCGATCGGCGTCGGCAGGCAGCCACCTCGCCCATTTTCACGCCGGCACAGGCGTCCCCGCAGCGGATATGGGGACTGACACGAAAAGACAGTGAACCCGCGGGTCAGGCGGCTGCGATGGGTTCGAAGCGGATGGTCAGTCCGAGGCTGTTGGCTTCCTTGGTCATGCGGCGCATGGCGCGTTCGGGATCGCGTTTGGCGAAGTAGTCGGCGCCGAGGTCGCGGTAGGGGGTGTGGTCGTGCAGGACGTGCCAGATGGCGATGGCGAGTTTGTGCATGACGGCGACCAGGGCCCGTTTGCCGCCTCTGCGGGCGGAGATCCGGCGGAAGAACGCGGCGAGGTAGGAGTCCTTGTTGCGGATCGCGGCCATGGCAGCGATCCCGAGTAGGCGTTTGAGGTTGCTGTTGCCCGGGCGGGTGCGTCCGGATCTGCTCACTCCGGCCGATTCGTTCTGGCCTGGGCAGACGCCGATCCAGGAGGCGAGGTGCTGAGCGGAAGCGAACTGGCCCATGTCCCCGCCGGTCTCAGCGATGATGATCTCGGCGGCGAGCCGGCCGATGCCGGGGATGGTGTCGAGGTTGTCCAGGTCCTGCTGGTGCTCGGCCAGCAGCGAGGCGATCCGCATGTCGAAGATGGTGATGGCGCTGTTGAGGTGGTCGATCTCGTCCAGGTAATGGCGGACCATGAACGCGTGGTGCGGGGTGAACTCGCCGTCCAGGGCCTCGATGAGGGCCGGGATCTTGTTGCGGGCCTTGCCGCAGGCCAGGTCCGCGAGACGTTCGGGATCACGTTCACCGGCGATCAGTGCTTCCAGGATGGCGCGTCCGGTGGCGCCGACGACGTTGCTGAGGACCGAGGTGAGCTTCATCCCGGTGTCCTCGAGTTCCTTCTCCAGCCTTTGGGCTTCCCGTCCTGCCGCGCGGACGATCTCGGTCCGACTGCGGGTCAGGTCTCGCAACTCGCGGATCTCCCGGTCCGGGACGAAGGAGCCCATCGCCATGCCGGATGCGCCGGCCCGGGCCAGGAACGCCGCGTCGCTCGGGTCCGTCTTGCGGCCCCTGATCCCCTTGAGATGTGCGGGGTTGACCAGCATCAGGTTCAAGTGCGGCTGGAGCATGTAGTAGACGCTCCGCCAGTAGTCCGAGGTCGCCTCCATGACGACCACCTCGACACGGGCTTCGACCAGCCACGCCAGCAGCCGCCGGATCTCGGCCTGGGTCGTGCCGAAGCGTTCGGTTTCCAGGCTCCAGCTTCCCGGCCGCTTCGGGCTGGGGGTGCGGGTGCAGGCGAGCAGGAACCGCTTGCCCAGGTCCACTCCCGCGGACCTCAGATGGATGACCTCGTCCTTCACGTCCTGCCGGGCCATGACCGGCTCCCTCCCACTCGGCGCGGTTGTGCGGCGGGCACCCCGGAGGGGTCAGGGAAGAAGCGGAGTCTGACACGCGTGCTCCGGGCAGCACTGGTGCTGCCGTGGCAACAAACCGTGGTCCCCTGGTCGACCCCCATCGCCATCCTGTCCAACGAGCTCACCGGCATCGCAGACCCATCGGCTGACCGGGACACCCGAGCCCGATTTTCCTGTCTCCGAGGTGATCAGCGCAGCGCTTCCGGCGTTCCTGTCCAGCGAACGGCTCCGTCTCCTATCCGGTGGTGACGCTAAGTTACGCCGCTTGGTGCGGAGTTAGAAGCCGTTGTTCAACCGCGTAGTTCGCCTGGCATTAGAACGAGGTTTCCCCCCGGGTTCGACAGTTGCAGGTGCTTCCTGGGACACGGAAATACGGCCTGAACTGCGGGAACGCGTGAGAGCACGCCGAAGGGGCGTGTCACTAGGCGTGGGTGTTCGTGCTGGTCAGCGCGTTGTGGTGAGTTCGATGACCTTCTTGGGCACGGGGAGGTCGAGGGCGGTGAGGATGTCGCGCTGAGGCTTGGTGGGTTCGGAGGTCTGGCGGTAGGTGCCGGCGGGGCCGGTGAAGGTGGCGGCCTGCAGGCGCTGGAGTTCGGCGCGCAGACGGTTCCAGGTCTGGCTGGTGGTGTTCTCGGCGACGCGGATCAGCAGGAGCGCGAGCCAGCACAGCAGGACGTGGGCGCGGATGCGGTCTTCGCGGCGGTGGTAGACCGGGCGAAGGTCCAGCAGTTGCTTCATGTCCCTCCAGCCGCGTTCCACCTCAAGGAGCTGTTTGTATCCCAGGGCGATGTCCTCGGCGGACAGGTGCGGGTCGGAGGACCGCAGCAGGTACTTGCCGTCGAGCTTCTCCTCTGCGGCGATCTTCTTCTTGTCGATGCGCAGGAGGCCGCCGGGGGTGGTCCGCAGGAACCGCTTCAGGCCCGGCTTCGTGGACAACTGTCCGGCCAGGTGGGCGCGTTCGGCCGCGTTCAGCTTATCGGTGCCGGCGATGGCCTCTTCCAACTGGGCGAGCAGGCGGGCGCGGATCGCGGCGTCGCGGGTGGCCTGGTCGGGGTTGAAGCAGATGACGAACCGGTCGTCGCTGCCGATGTTGACCTCCTTGACCTGCATGTTGTCGCGGACGGTCGCGTAGCGGCCGGGGCGGGCGAGGGCGGCTTTGACCTCGTCGGAGCCGGAGCGGAGCTTCTCGCCGATGATGTAGCCGCCGCCTCCTTGCATGAGCGCGCGGCGGTTGGCGGCGGAAGTGAAGCCGCGGTCGGCGACCCAGACGACGCGGGACAGGGACCACTCGCGCAGGTCGCGCTTGACCTGGCGGATCAGGTCGCTGTCCGCGGTCGACCCGGGCCATGACCATACGCGCACCGGGATGCCGTCGCGGGTGACGGCCATGCCGACGATGACCTGGGGCAGGTCGCTCCGGGAGTCCTTGGACTTCCCGAAGGCGCGGAACCCCCGCTCCTTGTCGACGAGTTCGGGGTCCGCATCGTCGGGCAGGCGGCGGCCGTCGGCGTCGCGGGGAACGGGTTCGTCGGCGTCCTCGGTCTCGAAGTAGGTGCTGGTGGTGTCGAAGAACAGCAGGTCGACTTCCAGGTTGAGCAGGTCGGTGACCCGGAAGTACGCCTCCTTGGCCAGGGCTGGCTCTATCTCCAGAAGCCAGTCCATCGCCCGATAGCAGGACTGCTCGTCGATGGCGGGCAGGCCCTCGATGTGGACGTCGTGGCTGATCCAGTCGGTGGCGGCGAGCTTGGAGGAGGCGTCCAGGGCCCGGTTGGCGACCAGCGCGAACAGCACCCGCTCCACGCGCGGGTCAAGTCGGCGGCCGGTCAGCTGGCGGCGCATCGCGTCGTCGAGGCCGAGCCGCTGCCAGATTCCGTCCAGGACGTAGGTGCCGCCGAGCGGGCGGGCCTCGGTGAAGACGAGGTCGGCAGGTCCGGTCAGTGCGGCGGGCTCGGGTCGGGTCCAGCAGCCGGGTCAGCGCGGCCACCAGGCGCTCGATGGCGTCGCGGTCGATCTCGTCCTCGCGGCCGAAGGAGTGCAGCACCTTGGTGCGCGACACCCCCGCGGCCGAGTCCCACTCGTTGTGGGCGAGCTGGAGGTACCGCACCACCTGCCCCGACTTGTTCCTCCGCGAGGACGTACGCACATACACGTGGCTAGACGATACACGCCTAGCCCCAGGTCAACGCAGTGTGATCACGCGAATCGTGTCACTAGAGCTTTTGAGAGCTAGGCGGCCACGGGAACGTCCTGACCTGCGCTTTCACGTAATCCCGTGCCCAGAACCAGCCCACAACTGTCGAACCCGGGTTCCCGGCTGGGTGGTTTTTCGGTGGCCGGGGCATGAAGGCGACGTCGTCTCGGTGGTGAAGGTCCCGCGCCGTCGCGCGTTGGGCGTGCGCACGCAGACCTTGGTGTCCTTCTTGCTGATGTCCAGGCCCGCACAGCGTTCGTGGAGGATGTCCTGCTCCTCTCACTGGGCGAAGGATGAAGGAGTACGCCGTTCCGGGAGGACCAGGGTGGATCAGGGTGGATCAGGAATCTAACGCTCGTGCACTCGGCAACACTCCACGGTTCCCGTGGACGGTCCTCAGCACCATGCTGATCTACGGGCTTGGTGGCACCACAGGGTCAACGGTTTCGGCCGGAACGGCAATCGCATGGTCCCGGGCCCTCAACAGCCGCCACCAGGGCTCACCGAGGCATCACCGGCGCACACCCACAGATTTACCCGCCCCCCGGCGTGCGGCGAAGCCGCACTGGGTTGCTGATCTGGAACCAGGCCCACCTGCTCCACGCACTCGCGCATCGGCCCCACCGCACCCTGCACAGCGCAGCACCCCTGCGGCCGGCCCCCGAACCGATCACCAGCCCCGACCGACTCGACCGGCTGGACATCCATCGACGTGACCGACTCGGTGGCATCCTTCACGAGTACGCACACGCGGCCTGACCTGCCCGACGTAATAATCGGCACCCGCAGGTGCAGGGTGACGCCGAGTTCTTCGGCGATTTCCCGGGCCAGGGCCTGCTCGTTGCTCTCGCCGGGTTCGGGCTTGCCGCCGGGCAGGTAGAAGAGGGTTTTGCCGTGGGTGCGGGCGGCGAGCACCTGGCCGTCTTCCAGCCGGATCCACGCCACCTTCTCGATCAGCTCGGGCATCGCGTGTGCCTCATCAGGCCGCGATGGGCGCGCCGGCGACCCGGCGCTCGCCGGCGTTGCGCTCGCGCCACGCCCGGTAGACGTCGATGGCCGCGTCGCGGAGCTGGTAGCGCATCGGCAGGCGGCGCTCATCCCAGTTCTTGGCGAACTCAGTGTAGAAGGTGGCGAGTTCGAAGTACTTGCGGTCGTCCACGTAGTGCGGTTCGTAGTCGTTGCGGGTGGCGAGGAAGACGACCTCGTCGGGGCTGCAGTAGTAGAGCAAGCCCAGGCACATCGGGCAGGGGTGGGCGAGGACGTAGGCGTGGTGCCGGTCAGGTGCTCGGTGCCGAGTCAGGTGCAGGCATCGCGGACGGCGAGGATCTCGGCGTGCGCGGTGGGGTCGCCGCTCTGGGCGACCTTGTTCGGGCTCTCGGCGAGGATCTTGCCGTCCTTGACGATGACGGTGGCGAACGGGCGCCCGCCTTCGGCGACGTTGCGGTGGGCGAGGTCGATGGTGCGCTGGGCGAAGTCCACGGCGGCGGTTCCTTGCGGGTCGGGGCGGGGGACGGGCCGGGGAACCTGTTAGGTCGGTCCCCGGCCCGCCTGGGGTCAGAACGGCTTGGTGGGCAGGTACTTGCCGTCGAGGGTGATGACGGCGCGGTGGCCGCCGTCGGGGTCCTCGACGGTCTTGAAGTCGAGCTTGAAGTTGATGGCGCTGATGATGCCGTCGCCGAGTTGCTCGTGGACCAGGGCCTTGAGGGTGGTGCCGTAGACCTGGAGCATCTCGTAGAAGCGGTAGATGGTCGGGTCGGTGGGGATGCCGCCGGGGATGGAGCCGCGCAGCGGGATCGTCTGGAGCAGCAGCGCGGCGTCCTCGTCCAGGCCCAGGCGCTCGGTCACGGCCTTGGCCGCGTCGGCGGGCAGGGGGTGCTGGCCGAGCAGGGCCGCGGTGACGAAGGCGATGGAGAGGCCGGCGGCGTCGGCGAGCTCCTGCCAGGTGAGGTCCTTGCGGGTCTTGGCGTCGACGACCTGCAGGGCAAGCTGCTGGCGGGCGGTCTGGTCGAACTGTGCGTGCACCATGAGGTGAGCCTTTCGGGATGGGGTCCGAGGCGGGTGCCCGGACCTGGTCTGGGGATCGTGGGAGGGGATGCGGGGGTGGTCAGCCGGCCAGGGCGGTGAATTGTCCGCTTTCGGTGTCGAGCAACTCGGCGGAGCCGCTGCCGATGTCGTAGACCCAGCCGTGGAGGGTCACCATGTGCTGCACCAGGGCCTTGGCCACGGACGGGTGGGTCTTCAGGTTCGCTAGCTGGGCGAGGACGTTGTCCTTCACCAGGGCGGCGACCCGCTCCGCGCCCGCAGGGTGTTCGCCTGCGTCGGTGCGGGCCTTGGAGGCGTCCGCGTGGTGCAGCCAGGTGGCGACGGCGGGCAGACCGGTGAGGTCGTTGCCGCAGGCGAGGGCGGTCATCGCGCCGCACGCGGAGTGCCCGCAGACGATCACGTCCGTGACCCCGAGCACACTGATCGCGTACTCGATGCTCGCCGCGACGCCGTCCGCACCCTGCGTGTACGGGGGCACGAGGTTGCCCGCGGTGCGGATGACGAACAGCTCGCCCGGATCGGTCTGGGTGATCAGCTCCGGCACGACCCGGGCGTCCGAGCAGCCGATGAACAGCGCGGTCGGCTGATGGGTGGTGGCGAGCTTCTTGAAGAGTGCCGCCTGGGTCGGGAACACCTCCCGGCTGAACCTCTGGAAACCCTGCGCCATCTCGTTCATGAGGTCACTCCCTCTTCGACGACCGGTATTGCCTGCCGATGACCTCAACGATGCATGACCTGTGTATATAGTGTCCAAGACGCAATAGCCATCGGATCTATCAGTGCCGTCTATAGTTGGCTCATGGAACTGCGCCACCTCCGGTACCTGCTCGCCGTGGCCGAGCACGCCAACTTCACCCGCGCCGCCGAAGCCCTCCACGTCTCGCAGCCCACGCTCTCGCAGCAGATCAAACAGCTCGAGAACTCGCTACACGTGCAACTCCTAGACCGCTCCGGGCGCACCGTGCGCCTCACCGACGCCGGCCAGGCCTACACCCACTACGCACGCCAAGCCCTGCGCGACCTCGCCGCAGCCGAGCGCGCGGTCCGCGACGTCCAGGACCTCTCGCACGGCACCCTGCGCCTGGCCATGACCCCGACCTTCACCGCCTACCTGATCGGGCCGCTCGTCGAGGACTTCCACGCGCGCTACCCCGGGATCACCCTGGACATCCGCGAGATGACACAGGACCGCATCGAGTCCGAGCTCGCCGCCGACCAGCTCGACCTCGGCATCGCCTTCGGCGGAGCACATCGCCCGGCCATCACCGCCACCGCCCTGTTCACCGAAAACCTCGGCCTCGTCGTCGCCTCCACCCACCCCTACGCGACCCGCCCGGGCCCGATACCGGTCCGCGAACTGCGCGACCAGCAACTCGCCCTGCTCAGCCCGGACTTCGCTACCCGGCACCACATCGACCAGTACCTCGCCGACCACCGGGTCCGACCACAGGTCGCCATCGAGGCCAATTCCGTCAATGCGCTCGTTGCGATCGTCCAACGAACCAGCCTCGCCACCGTGCTACCCGACGCCATCACCCGCGAACAGCCCCACCTCCACTCCGTACCCGTCGACCCCCCACTCCCCTCACGAACCGTCACAATGCTCCGCCGGGATACCGCCTACCAGAGCGCCGCCGCCCGCTCCTTCAGCGATCTCGCAGAACACCGGGCCCACACCTTCGGCCACACCCCCGATGACCTGGTCTAGCGTGTCCGGCGAGACAGGGCTGTTGGAACCGAAGTAGCGCGGTCCTTGGACCCAGCGGCGCGAAGCCGAACCACCCTCACCGGAGGCCAGGTCAGAGTGGCGGCCCCGAACCGGTGATCTACCTCTGACTCGTGTCAACCGAAGGCGGCGGTCACATCCGACCCTGCGGGTGCCGAAAACCCCATCCATGGCCTGTGACGTGCAGGTTCTTGTGAACGGCCGTTGATCGCCGGGTAGATGTGTCAGCTGATGGATCGTGCTGCTGCGACTGCCCTACCTCGCCGTCTCAAGTGTGTTCGCCCTCATGCGGCTGCTGCCGATGAGCGACGTGGACGAGGACATGGAGATATTGACGCTGCGCCACCAGCTGGCCGTTCCGCTGCGGCAGATCGACTGGCCACGGGTCACTGCGGCGGACCGCGCATTCTTTGCCGCGCGTCTCCATCGGCTCCCAGGCCCAAGCTGCGGCAGCTGCACCTGGTCGTCTCCCCGGACACGGTCCTGAGAGGGCGTTTGATCCCGATTCAAAATGACTGTTTAAAGCATCTCGCAGTGTTTTGTCCGAGCGCTCAGCCGGTCGGTCCGCTGCATACACGGGGCTGGGCAGCCCGCCGACGGGATCCATGAGACCAGCAAGGCGACCGAACGGGCAGATTTTCAAACCAGACACGCTCCATGGGACGTTGTGGTCCAAATCGCCGAGTGGAAGGTCGACGACCGACCTCACAAATCCCCGCAATGGATATTTATCCCGCAAGTCAGGCGAGGACTAAACCGGGCTTCAGCATGCAGAAGCATATGAAACCCTCTCTGAGCTTGTTGTTTAACCTCGCTGTGGATTCCACTCGGTGAACGGGTGACTCTGCGTGGACAACACGAACGACCGCCCCTCACGCTTCGAGATGTT